>JANOBY010000518.1:0-9935 GCA_031411935.1 Planctomycetales bacterium
GTCCGGGTCGGTCATCATCTCCGTCAGCTTCCGGTCCATCACGTCGAAGCGGTCGGAGAGGACCCGCACCACGGCCAGGGCGAACCCCTCGGCGGCGCGGGTGTCGGCGCGTCGCAAGAGCGCATGGGCGTGGTGGTCGAGGGTCAGGAACCACACATCCCCCTCGGCCTTGACCGAGAACCCCGGCGGCTGCGGACGGAAGAACGAGGTGAGCCCGAAGACCGAGGGGGCGGCCAGGTTGGTCAGGTACTCGGAGCGACCGGCCTCGGTCACTCGCGAGACCGAGGCGCTGCCCTCGATCAGGAACGACACATGGTCATTGGGCTGCCCCTGCGCTAGCAAGATGGCGCCCGGCGGGGCCTTCTTCTCGATCAGGACATTCAAGAGGGCCTGGAGCGAGGCGCTATCCATCTCGGCCAGCCAGGGCAGGCTCAGGAACCGATCGGCGGCGGCGGGAGAGACCATCTAGCCGGACTCCGGGAAGGACCAAACGGGGGCAAAGCGGGGCCTTCTGCCGATTCGACTCGATTTGGCCCCGCAGTTGCGCCGATTGTAACGAAGATTCGTGTTGCGGTACGCCCCAGATGCGCCAGGGCTTGAGATTCGCCGGATGCGTTGCGGTCCCAGGCCGATGGTAATCGACGGTTGCCGAGCAGGACGGGCCGTCAGGATCGGCCGATCGGCGTGTCGAGGGCGGAGGGAATCGCCATGTCGGGGATCAGGAACATCTTGGCCGTGGGGCTGCTGATGGGAGGCACGGGCTGTGCCAACCTTCAACGTAGCAGCATGTTACAACCGCCCCACCAACACGACCACGCGGTGGCTGACGGTCCGATTGACCCGTTCCACCCTCCGGTAGAGCCGACCGGGACCCGTATGTCGCGGTTCTTCCCCGGCCTGGCCCGTCACGAGAGCTCCTCGCCCGCCGTGGTCGAGTCGCTGAGGCGAGGCGATCATGCCCCCTCCGACACGGATCGCGACCTCCGCGCCGTGCCCCGCCCCGAGCCGGATTTCGACGAGAGCGCGTCGGCCCCGTCGAGGGACGAACGGGCGGAGAAGAAGCGTCGGGTTGCCCGCGCCGGGCAAGGAGGGCCGCCCGACCTCTCGTCGGCCGACAACGAGCCGATCCCCGAGCGCAAGTCCGACCTCCCTCTGCTGACCGCGGCGATGGTGGCCGAAGTCGATCCGTCGGCACGGAAGGCGAACGCGCCGATCGAGATCGAGCCGACCCGGACCCGCGAGGAGCACGAGGCCCGGGTCGCGTCCGCGGCGCTCTCGCCCCGCCGCATGCCCCCCATGCCCGCGATCGACCCCCGGTCCCGCCGCCCCCTGCCCCCGCGACTGCCCTCGATCGAGCGTGGCGAGAGCCTGGGCCGGCAGGACTCGGAGACCAGGCTGGTCCGGGGCCGCGATGAGGATGTGGCGACCGAGGATGGCGTGAAGCCCCTGCTTGCCGTGGGCGATGCCCTGCCCGCCTCGGACAACCCCGGATCGCTCAAGCAGGCCGAGCCGACTCCCGTTGAGCCGACTGCCACCGCCAGGCCGACCGCCTCCGCCGAGACGACCCTCGCCGACCGGCCCGGCGAGCCCGAAGTCGTCGAGCCCGCCCCGGCCGAACGGCCGAGCAAGCCGGTCCAGGCCGAACCGGTTCAGGCCCCGAGCGACGCGCCTCCCGACATCGCCCCGGCCCCCGAGGCCGAGAGCCAGCAGAAGCCCGTCCGCGAAGAGCCCCGCACCACGGCGGAACCCGTCGACCGCAAGCTCGAGCGGAGGCTCCTGGGTCGCCCCCGGATGACCCGGGTGGAGGCCCGTCGCGACAACCTCCCGCCCGACGTCCCATCCGCCATGTTCCCGAAGACGTACTACGGCCAGGACACCCCTCCCGGGGACAAGTTCCCGATCGAGGAGGCTTCCGAGCCGGGCCGATGGACCTGGCGGCCCCGCCTCTGGAAGAAGCTCCGCGGGGAGTAAGTCGCCCGGATGGCCCCTGCCCTGCCGGCGTCAGTCGTCGCCCAGGGGCAGGGGCGGGAGCCGGTCGATGGCGTCGCGCTTGATGGCGTCCACGAATCGCAAGAGGCCTAGCTCCAGGCGTCTTGCGATCTCGCCATTCTCCGACACCACGTTGTTCTGGTCCCAGCGGTCTTCGGGCTTGCGGTAGAGCTCGGGCCCTCGGGGAGGGTCGTCCGGGTCGGGCTCGACCGGCACGAGCAGGTGCCAGTCGGGCGTGCGGATCGCGTACTCCTCGCCGTCCATGCCCAGGCAGGCGTAGTCGCGCACCCGGGCCTTCTCGCTGCGGATCACGGGGAGCAGGTCGTGGCCGTGGGCCTCGTCGCTCGGCGGGAGCCCGAGCGCCGAGAGGATCGTGGGCAGAAGGTCCACGGTCTGCACCAGGGCCGCCGATCGCGACCCGCCGAACTCCCCCTTCGGCATCCTGGCGATCAGCGGCGTGTGGATGAGCTCCTCGTAAAGCCAGGGACGGAAACGCCTTACGAAACCGTGCTCGCCCAGCGGCTCGCCCTGGTCGGCGGTGAAGATCACGAGCGTGTCGTCGAGCCGGCCCAGTCGCTTCATGGCCTCCATGAACCGGCCGAGCTGGTGGTCGACCATCGTGACCACGCCCGCATAGGTCCTCCGCAGGCGGAGCAGCTCGGACTCGTCGATCACGTCGCCGATGGCCCCCGGTGGGACGTCGATCAGCACGCGCACGTCCTCGAGCGAGAGGTCGTCCCCCTCCTCCTCGATCAGGTCCCCCTCCTCGTCGGCCTCGAACTCGTCGGGCTCGGCCGCGGCGTACTGGTCGCGGTACGGGAGCGGCGGGTCCCACGGCCCGTGAGGGCTGAACAGGTCCACCCAGAGCAGGAACGGCTGCGCGTCTGAGGCGTGGCGATCGAGCCAGCCGATGGCCTCGCCCATCACGCGGGCCGCGCCGGTCTGGTCCTCGTCCTCGTGGAACCGTAGGGCCTCCCGGTTGCGCAAGTACTGCTCCCAGCGCGTCTTCCAGAGTTCGAGGTCGGGGTCGTCGGCCTCCAGGGCGGGCAGGCCCGGCTCGTGGGCGAGATTGGGCGTGCTGCCCTGCGACTCGGGGATGAAGGGGTCGTAGCCCGAGCCCCGGACCCAGATCACGTCGTCGAACCCCCTCCCGAACCCGTTCTCGCGGTCGCGGAGGAACGGGACGTCGGAGATGAGGGCCGAGCGGACCCCCTGGTCGAAGAGCAGGTCGGGCAGGATCTTCTCGTCCCCCCGCAGAGGGGTCCAGCCCAGGTCGGGGTCGGGAAACCCGTACCGGCCGGTCCACCACGATCGGCGGGTGGGGAGCGTGGTGAGGTTCTCGGGGAAGTGGTGGTCGAAGACCACGCCCTCGGCCGCCAGGCGGTCGAGGTTCGGCGTCTCGATCCACGAGTTCCCGTAAGGGCCCAGGAATCCCAGGTGCAAGGCATTGCAGGCGATCACGACGACGTTCATGGCAGCGATTGTACGCTAATCGACGCCCTCCGGTCACTCCGCCCGCGAAACCCGCGAGGGGCGGGACATCCCCCTGGGGGGCGCGTCCCGGACCGCCGGAGCCGTCGGTCCTCCGTGAGTGCGGCCTGCCCGACGGGGACGTTCGCCGCGCCGCCCGGGCGGAAGCGGCCGAAAATTGGCTTCGTTTTGGGTTCGTTTTGGCTTCGTTTTGGGTTCGTTTTAAGCTTGGAAGCCCGCCTTGGTTCCCCGGGAATCGGCACGTAAGTCGTTTTCCTTCATCCCGATCCGGAAAATTCTGCCCCTCGATCCGGGCGGCGAAATTGGGTTCGTTCTGCAAAATCACGTTTTTGCGATTTCCCGGTTCCCCGGCTGTGGGGCCGAGCCCCTGGCCATGGTCTTGATTGTCAAAGAGCCGGGGTGAGGCCCGCAGGCCCCACGCCTTCCAGCACTATCGAACGAATCCCGGCCCGCGATCTTCGGGGAGGTGCCTTCGGGATCCGTTTAAGCGGATTGATGCGCGGAGGGTCGGGGGATCCCGGGCATGGGGGGACCCGTCTCCCGGATCCGGCCCCCTCGGCCCGCGTCCACCGGGGTTCCAGGCTCATACTGGGGCGGCGAAGTCTCCCCCGGCCAGGGTTTGGCCGCTGGCGCCTCGGGCGATTGCGTCGTCGATGGTGATCCGCAGGCGGCGGCCCTGGGCCCGTCTGGCCAGGGTGAGGGTCACGCTCATCGTCTCCGAGTCGTAGAAGGCCCTCGTCAGGCGGACGGCCCTGGGCCGGGCCTTCTTCCCGGGCGCGAGCATGGTCAGGCGATATCCGGCCAGGTCGGCCACGGACCCGGCGTCCATCGCCGAGTCGAACTGGATCACGACCGACGAGACCCCCCCGCGCGTGCGGACCGCCCGCAGACCCACCACGCGAGGGGCGCTGCCCGGAGGGGGCGTGATGATCGGGTTGGCCGTGCTGCCCGGCCCTCCCAGCTGCAGCGCGTAGGTCTCGCCCACGTCGAACAGGCCGTTGCCGTTGGCGTCGGTGAAGTTCAGGGTCGAGTACTGGCCGACCCGGGTGACGGTGCCCAGCACGTTGTCCAGCCGGTGGGTCGTGAGGTAGTAGTTCGGCACGTCCTCAACCTGCTGGAAGCGGAGGAAGGTCTGGTCGATGCCGATGGAGTCCATGTTCGTGATCGACGTGATGCCCGAGCCCGAGGCGGGCAGGGAGTCGGGCCGGGACAGGAGGTTGCGCAGGTGCCCCAGGTCCGGCTGGCCCGCGTCGAGGATGTAGCTGAGCGTGGCGTAATAGGCGAGACGCTGCTGGAACCCGTCGGCCGAGAGGGTCCCCGCGCGGAACGGGGCCTCGAACGCCCAGTCGGTGTCGAATCCGTAGCTGATGTTCTCGCCGCTGGGGGTGGCATACTTCTCCGCCGGATGGTCCCAGGCGTCGGGCGAGGGGGCCGCGGTCTGGGTGAATCCGGGGAGGTCCAGGCCTCGCGTGGTCGTGCCGGTGTGGGCGTACCCGTGGGCCTGCATCCACAGGGTGTGGTTGTTCGCCTGGACGGTCAGGTCCTCCTGGAGCAGAAGCCTGGGGAGCTTGGGCTGCGAGGCGAGGAAGCTCCGCATGGACGAGAACGACCATCCGTTCGCGCCCTCGCCGTCGTTGATGCTCCCGCGCAGTTCGGTCCAGACGGGGTCCGAGGCCGTGTACCCGTGATAGGTGCCGGGCTGGTTGCGATGGAGGCTGTCCAGGTCCGAGGCGAACCGCGCGGGGTCCTCGCGCATGAGGTTGATGATCTGCCAGGAATAGACCTCGTGCGCGTCGATCCCGGCGGCCATCGCCACGCGCTGTTCCAGGCCTTCCACGACGCAGGTCGTCCGACGCAACGGGCGCTTCTTCATGGCTCCTCCGGGGGGAGAGCGGGCGACGCTCGAAGCCATCCAGGCATCCGAGGGCTCCGGCCTCACGGCGGCGCGGGACCCTCGGGGGTTCCCGCGCGAGGCGGGACCGGTCCATCCTAGGCTAGTGTACTTCGCGTCCGGTCGCCCCGGTAGATGCGTCGCCGCCTCCTTTGCCTTGCGGGGCTCTCGGGGTAACATCAGGGCTCTCTCTCCCCGACCCTCTGGAGGCCGACTCATGACCCGCACCTGGATGACCCTGTTTGCCCTGCTCGTGGGGATCGCCCCGGCCCTGGCCGACGACCCGCCCGCCCCGGTGAAGCTCCTCATCATCACCGGCGACAACGTGGGGGCTCACGACTGGAAGGGCACGACCCAGAGCCTCCGCGACGTGCTATCGGCGCAGGGCCGCGTGAACGTGGAGGTGACCTCCACCCCGGCCGACGACCTGACCGACGAGAACCTGGCCAAGTACGACGTGCTCCTGCTGAACTATCGCGACACCCCGCAGGGGTCCGAGAAGTCGAAGTGGTCCGACGCCAACAAGAAGGCGTTCCTCAAGGCCGTCCAGGGCGGCAAGGGGCTGGTCGTCGTCCACTACGCCTCGGCCTCGTTCGTGAAGCCGAACTGGGACGAGTTCGAGAAGGCGATCGCCGGAGGGTGGCGCACCCAGGGCTTCCACGGCCCGGCCCACGCCTTCACCGTGAAGAAGACCGACGCGAAGCACCCGATCTCCGAAGGGCTGCCCTCGGAGTTCAAGCACGTGACCGACGAGCTCTACCAGAACTCGGTCATGGTGCCCGGCAGCGTGGTCCTGGCCACCGCCTACTCCGACCCCAAGCTCCCCAAGGGGACGGGCAAGGACGAGGCCGTGGTCTGGGTCAACCAGTTCGGCGACGGACGCGTGGTCAACAGCGTGCTCGGCCACGACCGCGCCGCGATCGAGGACCCGGGGGTCGCCGCCTGGCTCAAGAATAGCGTGGTCTGGGCCGCGGCCGGCAAGGACAAGGACAAGGACAAAGACAAGGACTGAGGACGCTCCGGCCCGTTCACGTTTCCGGGGCGAGCGAGGCAGAGTACACCGATGAGCCGGCCCGGCCAGCGCGATTATTCGGGATGCCGCCTCACCCGCCACTGCCTCGAGCGATTCGTCGAGCGATTCGGCGAGTCGCCCGGGGCGGCCGAGCCCCATCTGCGCGAGGTGCTCTCGCGGACCAGGCGCCTGGGGCGCAATCCCCTGAATGGGGCCGTGGCCGTGCTGGCGCTTCATGGAGACCGGGTGCTCGTGGCGGTCTTCCAGGACGACGCCTGCCTGACCGTCATGACCTGGCCCCAGTTCGAGCCCCGCATGCCCGAGTTCGGACGCCCGCACCTGCCCCGCAAGCGAGGCCGGATGCTCCGCCGGCTGAAGCCCGACGAGGATCCCGGATAGAAGGCCCCCCCGGTCCGATCGTTTCGCCCCGCAGGGCCCCGAAGCCGGGTTCGCTTGCCCCGGAATGGAATTCGGCTCGTTCATGCGCTCCGCGAGGGGACGAGGGTCGATTCGGGCCGCGTGGATGCCCCAAGGACCGGGGCCGATGGCTCCGAGATTGGGGAGGAGCGACGCATTCTCCCCTGCCCGTTCCCTCGCTCCTCGTCCTCCGCGCCCGGCCCGAACCGGCCTTGACGACGCGGAGCGTCGAGGACGGCATTCCCACGCGGAGCGTGGGAACGAGGGGGCAGACGTTTGGCTTCGTTTTGTACTCGTTCCCACGCTCCGCGTGGGAATGCGGTCCGGGACGCTCCGCGTCCTGTCTCGCCCGGCCCGGACCTGCCAGCCGACGCGGAGCGTCGAAGACGGCATTTTCACGCGGAGCGTGGGAACGAGGGGGAATCCCTCAAGTTGGGTTTGTTTTGGGCCTCGACAGCCAAGAACAGGGCGAAATTGGGTTTGCTCTGCACAATCCTACTTTTCGCGAAAGGCCGGTCTCCTGGTGCTCGGGGCTTCCCGACCTCAAACGATCGTGGCGACCGTCGCGACCGATCTCCTGAAGCGGGCCGATCCGGGAATTCGCCACCACGGCCTAGCACGCGTTGGGGTGGAATGGATAAGGTTTTAGCGAGTCGCGCAAGACTTTCCCCCGTCTGCTTCTGTCTGGAGATCGCGTCGTGGATGCGTCGGAAACGAGTGGGCACGGCTCAAAGTCGGAGCACGGTCATGGCCACGGCGGCATGTTCACGCGGATGCGCGAGGCCACCGGGACCGTCTACGGCGACATCGGGACCTCCGTGCTCTACACGATCATGGAGATCACCCGCGAGACGGTCCGCCTGAAGCACGGGATCCACGACGAGGAGGAGCTGGCCACGTTCCTGGCCAAGGGGGGGGACTTCCTCTCCCGGTCCGAGATCCTGGGCAGCTTCAGCCTGGTCCTCTGGGCGCTCATCTTCCTCACGATCAAGTACGACCTGCTGATCATGAGGGCCGATAATCGCGGGGAGGGCGGCACGTTCGCCCTCTGGGGCCTGCTCAAGGGGTACACCGGCAAGATCGCCGGGATCGCCGTGATCGGCTACCTGGTCGTGGCGGCGGCGGGGCTGCTGGCGGCCGACGGCGTGATCACCCCGCCGATCAGCATGCTGGGCGCGTACGAGCCCCTGGGCGAGAATCTGGCCGTGGGCGCCACCCTGGTGAGCCTGTTCATCCTGTTCAAGGCCCAGTGGAGGGGCACGAGCAAGGTCGGCGGCCTGTTCGGCTGGTTCATGCTCCTGGTCTGGTTCCCGTGGATCGCGGCCAAGGGGTTCCCCTGGCTCGTTCGCCATCCCGAGGTCTTCCAGGCCCTGAACCCGATGTATGCCTTCTCGTTCCTGACCCACTTCCCGGGCATCGGCGCGTTCGTGATCCTCGGCGTGGTGGTCCTGGCGATCACCGGCGGAGAGGCCAAATATGCGGACATCGGCCACTTCGCGTCCCACGGCGAGGGGGAGGCCCTGGAGGGCAAGAGCCTCCCGCCGAAGAACTCGGGCCGGCGTCCCGTGATGTACTCGTGGTTCTTCGTGGTCCTGCCGTGCCTCCTGTGCAACTACGCGGGGCAGGTCGCCTACATGCTGGAGCGGGGGGTCCCTCCGCGGGCCAACACGTTCTACGCGCTCACGCCGAAGACCGGGAACCCGACCGTGGACCAGGTGATCCTGGGGGCCGACCTGGTGATCGCGGCGATCGCGGCGTTCATCGCGTCGCAGGCGCTGATCACGGGCATGTTCTCGATCATCAAGCAGGCGATCGCGCTGGGGTTCTCCCCCCGGTTCGACGTGCAGTTCACCAGCCGCGAGGCCGAGGGTCAGGTCTACATCCCCGCGGTGAACTGGGCCATGTTCATCGGGTGCGTGGCGATCACGCTCATCTTCCGGACCGCGGGCAACCTCGCGGCGGCCTACGGCATCGCGGTGACCGGCACCATGGGCATCACCACGCTGGCGTTCGGCTACGTGGCCCACTTCCGCTGGGGCTGGAGCATCCCCAAGGTGCTCGCGGTGTGCACGCCGATCATGATCGTGGACCTCCTGTTCTTCTTCAGCAACCTGCTGAAGTTCCTCCACGGCGGATACGTGCCCGTGGCGATCGCCGTGGTGCTGGTGACGATCATGCTCACCTGGCAGTGGGGCCGCACCGAACTGGCCCGCGCCTTCTTCGCCTTCGGCGTGCAGGGGGGCAAGAAGGTCAGCTGGCTCGTAGCCCTGCGCGACAAGCTCGACGAGATCCGCGTGTCGATCGAGGAGAACCTCCCCTCGGCCCGCCTCTTGATTCAGGGCCGAAGGCGCCTGGTCGAGACCGACCGCGCGTTCGTGTTCCTCTGCTCGCGGCCGATCCGCACCCTGGACGAGTACCTGCCCGTCTCCATGCGGATCTTCCTGAAGAAGTATGGCGTGTTGCCGGCGCACGTGACGTTGTTTCACGTCCACCAGGTCTCGGTGGCCGAGGCCGAGGGCGGCCACAACTTCGAGGTGATCAACCTGGGCCGAAACATCGTCTCGGTCTCGGGGACCTACGGATACATGCAACGCCCGGACGTGCGCGGGGCGCTCCGAGAGCTGCAAATCCTCGGCGAGATGGACATCCAGTCCGACCGCTGCATCATCGTGGTCGGCGAGGAAGACATCATCATTGGCGACGACCTGCGAGGCCTGGCCTGGCTCCGCCTCCAGCTCTTCCGCTGGAGCCTGCGCCTGTCCACGCCCGCCCACCGCTTCTTCGGGCTCGGTTACGACGCCGCGATCTCCAAGGAGATGATCCCCGTGGAGTTCAGCCGCGAAGGCGTACGCGTGACCCTGCCCGAGCTGGAGATCCCCGAGAAGGAACCCACGCCCGAGTCGCACTCGCCCGACTTCAAGGTCCCCACCGTCGAGGTGATCGGGTCCTGACCTGGGATTCACGAAGACGTTTCACGCGGAGGACGCGGAGAAGACGGGGAAGAGGTTTGGGCCTCCCCCGTTCCCACGCGCCCCCTGGGTAATGCCGCCGGGTGGCGCAGCGGGGGGAACAAAACCCGCCGGGTAGGCGGGCGATGGCGGACGAGGCGGGGCCACGGGGCACGCCATACCCCGC
>JANOBY010000519.1:0-7905 GCA_031411935.1 Planctomycetales bacterium
CCCCTCACCCTAACCCTCTCCCCGCGAGCGGGGAGAGGGGACCAGATGGGCTTACCCCGCGGTGAGGGACGGGACCAGAAGGGCGGCCGCCAGCGAGGAGAGGGGACCAGATGGGCTTACCCCGCGGTGAGGGAGAGAAGACTCGAGGCTCGAAGCCGTCCGGGCCAGGCTCGGGGACTTCCGCTTCGGCCTGTCACCTCGCGAAGGCGGAGAGGCCCTTGACCCAGGCGATGGCCGAGGGGATGCCCTCCTTGATCATCGCGTCGTAGTGCCCTCCCCTTGCGATGGTCACGACCTTCGACGCCGCGCCCGGCCCGGGGCTGTCGGCCAGGGCGTTGGCCATGGTCATCGCCGACCCGGGATCGGTCACGGTGTCGTCGCCGGCCCAGAACACGTAGAGCGGGCACTTGAGGGCCTCGCGATAGGTGTACGGGTCGATCTTCTGGACCATCTCCAGGAAGGAGGAGAACCCGGGGGCGTCCTTGTTGGCGGCCTTCCTGGACACATACGAACGCAGGCCGGTCTCGGCCGCGAACGCCACGCAGGCCGCGATCCGGGGCTCGCGGGCCGCCAGGAGCACCGCCACCGTGCCCGCCGAACTGTGCCCGACCGACAGGATCCGCGATGGGTCCACCGCGGGGACCTTTTCCAGGGCGTACTCGAGCGCGATGTGGGCGTTCGTGTAGCCGCCCCGCGCGGCCAGGAAGGCTCTCAGACCGGCCTCGACCTGGGCCCGGTCCTGCCGGTTCTCGACGTGGCCGTCGAGGCTGTAGGCGATCACGGCGAACCCCGCGCGGACCCAGGGCAGGTGCTCGGCGCGGTCGCCGTCGCCCAGGTCCATGCCGGTGAGCATGGTCGAGCCCGCCGGGGCGATCATCACGCAGGGCAGGCTCTTGGGGGTGTGGTCGCCGCTCGGCAGGTAAATCCAGAGTCGGGTCGATTGCCCCGGCGGGGCCGAGGCGGGCGCGGGTGCGGGGCCGAACGCGACCTCGTGCAGGACGACCCCCGGCTCGATCTCCACCCCCGCGCCCAGGTCGGGCGACCTCGGCAGGACGATCGGGCCGCTCGGGACCTCATCCTGGTCCCCGGCCGCCTTCGCCCGGCCCGTTGACGATGCGACGCCCTGCATCCCGCCCGCGTTCGCCCGGGCCCCGCCCCTCGTCCTCGCCTCCTGGCGCACCTCGCGGGCGGCCTTCCGCCAGCCGGGCAGGTCCTGCCAGATCACCACGCCCAGGAGGATCAGCGCCCCGATGCCCCAGGGCGTGCGGAAGATCAGCGTTTGCCGCTCCCAGAAGCTCATCCCATCCGACTTCCGCGACTTCCTGGTCGCCTTGGCCCCGGGCCGACCGGGCAGAGGGGACGCGGGCCCCGACGGTCGGGGCGGGAGCGCGGCGGGCGCGGCCACCGCGTAGAGATCGTCCTCGTCGTCGAACGCCCGCGAGGGCCTGGGCGTCGAGCCGCCCGGCACCGTCACCACGTCGCCGCACCCCTTGCACCTGACCCGCTTGCCCGCCATCGTGGGCACGGCGGCCATGGCCTTGCCGCAGCCCGTACAGGTGAAAGAAATGTTCATCGTTTTGACCTGGCCGTGGAGAGGAGGTCGGCATGGCACACCGCGACGTGCTCGACCGCCGATTCTGACGGCGAGGCCCCGTGCCGTCAATCACGCGGCGATGGGGGAGCCCTGGCAAAATGACGTTTCACACCGAGACGCGGAGAAAAGAGGAAAGTTCCTGGAGAGGAGAGGGACTCGTCCCCACGCTCCAGAAGGACTCGTTCCCATGCTCCGCGTGGGAATGCCGTCTCCGAGGCTCCGCCTCGTCTGCGAACGGGACCTCGCACGGACTCCGGATGCCTCCGAAGGAAGAACACCGACGCAGAGCGTCGAAGACGGCATTCCCACGCGGAGCGTGGGAACGAGGGAAGCTCTGGACTGAGGACTGCAATCTCTTCTCTGCGTCCTCTGCGAGTCCTCTGCGTGAAACGTCTTCAATCACCAGCCGAGGCGATGGTCAGCAAATCTCGCAGGAGCGGTTCGTAGAGCGATCGGCCCCGCAAACCTTGCTTCCAGCGATCGGGGATGCTCTTCGCTCCGAACCGTAGGCCGGCGATGCCCCCGGCCACGCAGGCGGTGGTGTCGGTGTCGTTGCCCAGGGCCACGGCGGATTTGACGGCGTCTTCATACGAGCCCGCGTCCATGGCGAGCCTCGCCGAGTTCAGGCAGTCCACCACGTAGCCGCTGCCCCGGCCCGAGGGCGGGGCGTCGGGCTTCACATGCGACTCGATCTCCTCGCGCAGGGGGGATCCGACGGGGCAGATCGCGCGGAACGAACCGACCGCGAGGCTCCAGGCGTCGGCGTGGCCTTCGAGCGTCCGCCTGGCCCACAAGCAATACAGGGCGCAACACGCTTGCGAACGTTCATGGCCGTGCGTGACGCGAGACTGCTCGGCGGCGAGCCTCACCAACTCGGCATCGGTCCCCGCGTGCCAGAGGGCCAGGGGCAACACGCGCATGAGCGACCCGTTGCCGTTGTCGCGCTCGCCCCTGGGGCCGCATTCCTCCGGCGGAAGCTGGCCCGTGCGCAGGCGGTCCAGCGCAAGATTCGTCTGGATCCCCACGTCGAACACGTCGGCATCGACCGCCATGTACCCCTCGTCGTACCAGGCCACGAGGCGTCGGCCCAGGTCCTCCAGGTCGAGCGCCTTGCGGTCGAGCAGCGAGGCCAGCAGGGCCAGGGCCTGAGCCCCATCGTCGGACCACGTGCCCGGCGGGACCCGATGAGCGCGGCGCGCCCCGGGCGGGGGCTCGAACTCCAGAAGGTGCTTCGGGGGCAGGTTCTCGGGGGCCTGGAACTCGTACGGGACGCCCAGCGCATCGCCCACGAGCAGGCCAATCAACCCGCCCTCGATCCGATCCTCGCGAGAGATCATCGTCGACCCTTCCCCATCAAGGCATGACCAGGATTCATGACTCGATCATGCCGGGCCCGGGCCCGGAAGGGAAGCCGGCATGGTGACGATCAAACCCGTCTGCGGCGAAGCCCGAGCGCGGCGAACGCGCCCGCCAAGACCAGGATCGAGGTCGGCTCGGGGATCGGCAGCGGCAGGCTCTTGGGGGCGATCAGGCCCGAGTCGAAGCGGGCCGACATGCCGAGGTCGCTCAAAAGCGTGCCGTCGGTGGTGGTGAGGCTCAGGAGCTAGAGGCGGGCGTCGAACAGGTAATTCATGCGGGAATTGCTGTCGAGGCCCGTCCTGGGGCGAGTTCCATCGCCAGGCGGAATGGGTCGCTCAGGCCGCTATCGCCCAGCGGGAGGTCGATGTGGACGAGCCCGCGATGGGGGACCGTCGGCTGGTACCACAAGATCTGCCCGTCGACATCGGACGTGCTTCCATCGGTGAAGAAGCCCTTACTTGTGCCAAAGAGTTTGGACATCCGGTCGTTGTCCGTGAACGAGAATGGCGTCGTCCGGTCGTTCGCCGTGATCGAGCCGCTGGTGCCTATGATCGTGTCGAACCCCAGGAACGGCCCATGCTGACGGATGTCGAACGAAAAATTCAGGCGAACCGAGGCGGGGAGCGACGCGCCCGGGGCGGGGCTCACAGTCACGCGAAAAGGCATGCGAAGGCGGATTGCCCGGCTGCACGATGATCGGGGGCCGGGATCGCCGCGATAGTATCGGAGGGCATCGTGTTTCCGAGCATCCCCCGGCTCCTTGAGCAGCGGGAGGGGCACGGCCCGACGACCACCAGGGAACCCGTGGGACGCGAAAACGTGAATTTGCAAAACGAACCCAATTGGGTCGCCCTGGTCGCGAGAAGTGATTGTGCGGAGGTGGTTCGCAGGAAAGGCGTTAGGTTTCGGTCGCGGGCCATTCAAGGGGCGAAAATGGTGGGTGCCGAGGCGAAAACGAAGCCAAAACGAACCCAAAACGAAGCCAATTTTGGGGCCTCCGGACGGCAAACGAACCCATTGTCGGGGGATCTCGGCGGCGAGAATCCGTGGACAGTGGCCCGGCGCGCGGACCGAGCCGCCCGGCGTTCGGGCGGCTCGATCCTCGTGGGGTCGGATTCGGGGGCGAGGGGCCGGACCAGGCTTCAATCAGGCGGCGATCCTGGCCCGGCGACGGCGGGCGGCCAGGCCCAGGCCCAGCGTGCCGAGGAGGGCCAGGGTGGTGGGCTCGGGCACGGTGTTGAACCCGCTGGCGATCGCCGCGTAGCCCGCGGCCGAGGGGTGCTCGCCGTTCAGGAATCCGGGGTTGCCCTTCAGCAGGGAGGCCGTGTCCACGAAGTTCGCGCCGAAGGCGGCGGCCTGGCCCGCGATCACGGCGTCCAGCAGCAGGGTGGACGTGGAGCCGATCGTCAGCACCGGGGAGCCGCCGCCGTTCATGAGGACCGCCGGGTTGTAGGCCCCCACCAGGGTGATCTGGGCCGAGGGGGCCAGGGCCTTGATCAGCGTGAGCATGGTCGTGTAGTTGTTCTGGATCGTGGACATCGACGCCAGCAAGGCCGACTGCTGCGCCACGGGGCTCATGGCCTGGAAGCTCGCCGAGTTGGTCAGGGCGAACAGGTCGCTGGCGCCCAGCGAGATGCTCACGGCGCCGATCGTGTTGCCGGCCGCCTGCTCGCTGGCGATCTTGGAGATGAGCATGGTGCTCTGGCTGGTCACGGTGTTGGCGTAGTTGAGGTTCTGGGGCGCGGCCATCGACCCGCCGCCGAAGAACGAGGCGGTCGTCTCGCCGGGGATCGCCAGGTTGATCACGTTGGGCCGGGCACCGCCCTGGTTCGCGCCCATTTTGTCGGCGACCAGGCTCACATAGCCGCGGTCCCCGTACGACGGGCCCCCGCCCGACGACGTGGCGCCGAAGGCCACCGTGTCGCCCACCGAGATGTACGTGATCGATCCGGCCGAGGCGGGCCGGGACATCCCCAGGGCCAGCGCCATCGCCGCCAGGCCGAGCATCGCCTTGGAAATTGTTGTGCGCATCGCGAAAACCTCCATGTCTTCCAGACCCCCCGGCAACATCCTTGCCACGATCGAGGCGGATCCTAGCCGCCCTTTCCAAAACGAGCAAGAGCTTTAGGGAAAATTTGCAAACCGACGCGTAAATCTGTTCATGAATTCGTGAAGAAATGCCAATCCCTTACGATCCGCCCCCGTGATCGTTTCAAACCGGCTTCAAACCGAAGACCTTCCCGTACACGTCCAGCTTCTCGCCCAGGGAGAGTTTCCTCGGCCCCTCGGCCGTGTGCCGCACGACGATCAGGGTGGAGTCGTCGTCGTCGGGCTTGCCCCCCCGGCGGCGTTCGGTGCCCTGGAGCAGGCCGCGGCCCACAAGCGCGGGGTCGGTCGTGCTCAGGCCCCGGGCCATCTCCAGCAGGCCCTCCTCGCCCAGGAGCGGGCCGTCGCCGTCGCGGGCCTCGACCAGCGCATCGGTGTAGAACACGAGCAGGTCGCCGGGTCCCAGGGTCACGCGGAACTGCCGGTAGGGGGAGTCGTCGTCGATGCCCAGGGGCAGGTTGCCCGAGGTCGCCAGGTCGGCGTCCAGGATCCCCCAGGACGCGTTCCTGGCGTCGAACCAGAGAGGCCGGGGGTGGCCGGCGTTGCACACCGTGATCGTGCGCGAGGTCGCCAGGTACGTGGCCACGACCGCCGTGGCGAACCTCCTGAGCTGCGCCAGGGCCGAGAACTGCCGGTTCAGGGCGCGGACCAGGCGGGTCTGGTCCTTGCTGTTGATGTTCCTGCGCATGAGCGAGCGCAGGCCGCCGGCGACCTCCGCCACCTCGGCGCCATGGCCCGACACGTCGGCCACGATCAGCCGGGTGATCACCCCGCCTCCGCACAGCGACACATAATGGACGTCGCCGCCGTCGGTCGCGCCTTCATAAGGGAGGCTGAAGATCCAGGCGTCCAGGCCCGGGGTCGAGACGCGCTCGTCCCGGGCGCTGGTCCCGCCGAAGATCTCCATGCATTGCATGGGCCGGTCCCCGTCGGGGGAGAGGCCCTTGCTCGTGTGGCTCACGTCACTTCTTCAGCGACGCGATCGCGTCGTCGGTCCTCTTCAGGAGGTCGTCCACCTGCTCCGTCGTCTCGAAGCCGATGATGAACGCGTCCACGGTGCCCAGGCCCAGCACGTAGCGCAGGGAGGCGTCCTTGCGCTCGGGCTCCTTGAACCGGCCTTCGCCCAGGATCTTCATGCCGATCACGCCCTTGCCGGCGTCGTGCATCTCCTGGAGCTCGCTGGCGACCTCATCCGGGTTGCGGTCGTCCATCACCGCGCCTTCGGGGTTGATGCGGGCGAGGTCGATCTCCACGAACGGGTTCTTGGCCGAGGTGCGCAGGGGGTCCATGCCGTGGCAGCTCGTGCCGTGGGCGCGGATGAGGCCCTCTTCCTTGGCCTTCATGAGGTATTCCATGGCCCCCTTGTTCTTCTCGGGCCAGTTCTTCTCGGTCATGCAGTGCAAAAGCAGGATGTCGATATGCTCGACGCCCAGCTCCAGGCAGTAGCGCTCCAGGTGGGTCCGGGCGGTGGAGGCGTCCTTCGCGTGGGTCTTGGTCTGGATCACGTACTTGTCGCGATCCACGCCCTTGAGCGCCTCGCGCAGGTACACGTGGGAGCCGTACTGGTCGGCCACGTCGAAGAAGGTCACGCCCCGGTCCAGGCAGTGCCGGACCACGCGGGTGAACTCCTTCACGCCCTTGCGGGTCTGGTTGCTGGCCTGGTCGGTCCCCACGCTGCCGGTGCCCATGCCCACCAGCGAGACCTTCACGCCCGACTTGCCGAGCGAGACCACGTCGGTGGACGATTTGGGGAGGGCCAGGCGGGACGACGCAGGCGAGGCCATGGCCGAGGCCAGACCCGAGGACGAGGCGGCCATCGCGGCCGAGGCGGCGGCGGTGTGGGCCAGGAAGTCGCGACGAGACAGGTTCGCGGGCGGCGTCATGAGACGATCCTCCGAGATCGGAACCAACATGCGGGAGAGAGGCGATACGGACGGGTTCCCCCGATTCTACCCCCACGCCAAACCCGGTGGATAGCCCGTCGAGCGGGAACACGATTCACGCCGAGGGCGCAGAGAAGTGGATCCGCCCTTCAAGAACCCGGCTCCCCATCGTCTCCGCGACCTCTGCATCCCCCGCTGCGTCTCTGCGTGGAACGTCTTCCCCTCGTTCCCACGCTCCGCGTGGGAATGCCGTCCTCGACGCTCCGCGTCGGCCTCTCCGGTCGGCAGAAATCCGTGCCCGGTCGGCTGACGATCGCAGACGAGGCAGAGCCTCGAAGGAGGCATTCCCACGCGGAGCATGGGAACGAGCTCCTGTCCCTTCCCCCGCGTCCGCTGCATCCCCCTCTGCGCCTCTGCGTGGAACGTCTTCCGCCCGAAAATCAGGCCGACACGGCGGTGATGGCCTCGCCCTCGGTTTCGTAGATGGGCATGATCGAGCCCAGGCCCAGGATGTTGGCGCCGACCTGCACGTCGGGGTCGAGCTCGCACAGGGCGAGCTTGCCCCCCTTGGCGTTGACCTTGCGGGCCAGACCGATCAGGGCGGCGAAGGCCGAGCTGCCCAGGTAGCGGGTCTTGCTCATGTTGATCACGATCTTCGTGCGCAAATCGTGGTCCACGAGCTTCGCCAGGTCCTCGCTGAAGACCTGAGCCTGCGGAGGATGGCGGATCAACTCGGTGAGGGTCGTGACCAGCGTCACGCCATCGGTATCCTGGGCATCGAAATGGTCTGAGTAGGCCGTTGACATCGGATCCTCGACGCGAAGTGGCTCGGTGCGATCCCCCAAGCTTAGGCCACAAACGACCCGCAAGCAACCGTCAGCACACCCCCTCCACCCCGTTTCGCCCAGCCCGCCCACTTCCATCCGGGATCAAGCAAATCCGGGCGCGAGGAGTCGTCCCATT
>JANOBY010000520.1:0-7699 GCA_031411935.1 Planctomycetales bacterium
GGCCGCCTGGGTCGGGCAGGTGCCCCCGATGTAGATTGGACGCCGAGGTTTGAGGACCCCGAGTTCGACCTCTTTGTACTGGTCCCAATGGCTGGCTGAGAGCGGCTCTAGAGGTTCCGAGAGCTCTCGGATCACCGGTGACGCCCGAGAGGTGGTGATGTCGAGCAAGTCGCCGATCCGGAGCAGGATCGTGCAGAATAGCATATTGACCGTCGTGTTCCTGACTTGGATTTCTGTCTTGTAAAGCTCCGAGCCGGAGATCTCTTCACGCCGGAGGGTGTGCCCGACGCAGATCGCCGAGAGCTTACGGGTAAGCTCGGCGTCGCCGCCGGTGAGCTTCAAAGTGTCAAAAAGTTGTTCGTCCAAGACAAATGCACAACGCACGCCATGCCGCGCGCGGATATGTTCGGCTACGATGACTCGGAATAGCCCGTGCCGGTCGTCCGCCGAGGCCAAGTCGATGCCAAGCTGCCGGCAAACAGCGGCTTTCGTTGCCGTGTACTCATCGCTCTTAAGAAGCGAGCCTATCTCCCTCTCGCTGACGACCATGCCGATGTCGTGGGCGAGAGCGCCGGCAATCAGGAGGTACAGCTCGACGGGGGTCAGCTTCGCGACCTGCTTCTCGCTCAGTAGGCTAGACATATTGTTGACGACACGGCACGAGTGAGCCATAGAATGATCTGTATACGTATAGAAATATCGTCGTATATCGCTCAGGACAGCTTGCATCGTCTCGAGCGAGGCGTCGATCAGACCACGGAGCTCCATCGACAGTGCATGCTTCTTACGAGCACGCTTGTCCAGTTCGCGATATAATTTGCTATCCAGAATGAGGTCTTTCAACGATTGGACTCCGACCATGCCCGCCGTCGCATGGGGTGTTCTGAGCATCTAGCGCTGGCCCAGATCATTCTACAGCAGCACGTACTCGACGGTAACCGTTCACGCCCTGGTTTTTCGGGCTTCGTCGGGAGGGTCTTTCTCGGCGGGTAAATTTCGGCGATACCGGTGAGAAGTCCTTCGACTTCACGGCACAGCGGGGGATAAAGGGGCAGGGCCAGCGCACATTAAATTGGGGCGGAAAAGGGGACGGAGGGAATGAGAGGGAAAAAGGGGAGGAGGGAAAAAGGGGACATTCTACTTTTCAAAAGTAGGGTCAGAAAAGGGGACGGAGGGAATAAATTGACCCTCTAAATTCCTCAGTCCCCTTTGCCTATTCGTTCCCTTTTCCTATTCCATTTCCTCCGTCCCCATTTTCTACGCACGGCCTGGTCCATGACGGGTAGGGCGTGACCGTGGAAACCCTGGGGGGGGCGAAGCTCCTCGGGCGAGCTTCGTCCGCAATTCTTCGCCTTCGGGAACTCCTCGCTCCGACGTCCTGGCTGGGACGGGCTCGAGAATCACCGGACCACGCGGGTTCCCGAGGTCACTCCGGTGGGCACCGGTTCCGAGGAGATGGCGTCGATGGTGCGCGTGGCGCTTCCCACCGCGAGCTGGTCGATGACCGACTCGACGCCCCTCGTGTCGCGGGTGAGTGCGACGGCCCGGTCCTTGTTCGCGGCGTCGGGAACCTGACCAATCAGGATGGCCTTGCCGTCCTCCTCGATCTTCACGACGATCCCCTCGGCCGCCACCCGCTTGTCCTGCCAGAGGCGATTCTCGATCTGCCGGACCAGCCCGAGGCTGCGGACCGAGGAGCGGTCGTTCGTCACGCACTCGCGAATCGAGGCCACCGCGTACCGGTACCCGCGGGCGATCGTGCCGCAGGCCCCCTTGACCCCGCCCATCATGCTTTCGTCCTCGCCGTAGCGATCGGTCCCGCCCCCGGCCCACGCCCCGAACAGCAGGCCGATCCCCAGCCAGAGGAGGGCCCGTCGGGCTCTCTGGAGGAAGCCAAGGCGCGTGACCGCCCTCCATTTCGCGGATTCGTTCTCTCGGGTCGTCTCGCTCAATGGATCTCCTTTCGGGTCACGCTCGGGGGCGTCGGGACCTCGAAGCGGATCCGAGGTCGCCACGCCGGGCATTGTCATAATCTTTCCGGCGGAGCGTCACAAGGCGGGGATCGGCGAGAAATGGCGGAGGCCACGAGGCGGTGTCAGTTGAACTTATCCTGGCGCCCTATCTTCTGGACGTCACTCCATGTTTCCCCGTCGGCGTTTCCTGCGAGGCGATCGAAGGACCGCGACCGCAGGGCCCAGATCACGGCCGGCAGGACGCACATCAGGTGGAGCGCGAACCAGATCCCGAAGATCTCCCCGGGCACCCTGGGGATGCCCCGACTCGCCGCCAGGGCCAGGGCCGCCCGGATCAGGCACGACTCGATCGCCACCGCCACCATGAGCCGCCTGATCGTGACCTTCATCTCGCTGGGTCTCCGGCCCATGGGCCGAGACGATAGGACGTGATTCCGCGGAATCTCGCCGGATCCGGCCAGGGGTGAAGGGCCGTTTTCTCTCTCTCGCCGGTCTTGAGGACGAAAGGCGGGGATGACTCTCCAGGGAGGGGAAACGCCCGACGCCTCCACGGAGGGTCAACCGGGAATCGCCGTCGCCCGGAGGGCCGTCAGGGGCGGCGTGCTGGGCCGGTGGCGAGTTTCTCGACGCTCAGACGGCGGTTGGTGGCGACCTGCTGCGCGAGGTTGGGGGGGAGGTTGCCCCGGGCGAGCAGGCGGTCGGCGACGGCGATGGCCTCGTCGTGGTCCTCGGTGTAGTAGAGGGTCACGCCGTATTCCAGCTCCAGCAGGTAGTCGTAGATCGTCCGCCCGACGAACAGGCGGCGGGGGTCGGGCCGGGGCGTTTGGAGGGCGCGGCGGAAGAACATCTGCGCGGTGTGGAACTCGCGCAGGGCCTGGTAGTGCATGCCGATCATGTAGAGCGGCTCGGCGCGGTCGGGCGAGCGTTCGAAGGCGGTGAGGTAGGCCGCCAGGACCTCGGGCCAGGGGTCGCCCCGGCGCTCCTTGAGGGCCCCGATCTGGTAGAGCGAGTACCACCGCTCCTCGGCCCATCCGCCCAGGGCGGTCCTTCGCTGGTAGTTGCGGATGGCGAGGTCCAGGTCCCCGGCGTCGCGGTAGCTCTGGGCGAGGTAGAACACGTTGCGGGGGTCGTTGGGCTCCTCCAGGAGGCTCTTCTCCAGCAGGAGCGCGTCGCGACGGTAGGTCAGCGGGTCGTGGGCGCGGGCCCCGTCGTGCGTGACGATCGTGCGGAGGCCGCCCAGGTGGGCCTCGGTGCGGGCCTCGGGACAGGTGAGGTACTCGTGCAGGACGCCCCGGTACGCCCAGGGCAGGGCGCTGCGGACGATCTGCTTGCGGTGGTAGGTGGTCGATCCGTAGTCGACCGTCACGTCGTAGGAGTCGGCCACGAGGCGAGGCCTGGCGAAGCCCTGGTCGAGGGCCAGGGTCTCGTCGGCGTCGATGGTGAAGGTGTACGCACCGTGGCCCCGGGCGGCATTCAGGACCTCGTTGCGGTTGTGGGCGAAGTCCACCCAGGGGCGCTGGAGGAGCATCCCCGGCACGTCGCCTAGGGTCTCGCGGATGAGGTCCTGGGTGCCGTCGGTCGAGCCGGTGTCGGCGATCACCCACGAGTCGATGAAGGGGCGGACCGACTCCAGGCAGCGGCGGATCACCGGGGCCTCGTCCTTGACGATCATGCCGAGACAGATGGTCGAATCCTGGGCGTTCATCGTCCTCTCCGGTCGTTCCCCGGGGCTCGCCCGCGGCGTCTGTGTGTCCGTCGACGGGCCGCGCGGGGGGTCCGTGAGAGACCATAGGACGTCCCACGCCCGAGGGGGAACGGATCGTCGAAATTCTTCCTTCTCGAGGCCAACGAGCATGAAATGATCCGAAGATCTTCGCCCGTGCACGTCTTCTTGCCGGATGACGTTCTAGGGTTCTTACACTTCATCCCATCTCGATGAATGGGGGGGAGCCCACACGATTCGACAACCCAGGGTCACCACCATGAAGAAGCGACCGAGCGTCAAATACCGGGCGAATTTCCAGGGAGCACTCGAACCTCGCGTGGTCCTGAGCGGGGTGGACCCGCTGATCAGGACGGCCATGCTCGCGGCCGAGGTCCAGCCGTGGGCACCGCGCCACGCCCAGATTCGAAACCTGCTGCACACGCAGTCGAAGCCGGGCGGTTCGGCGTCCGCCCTGAACTTGTCGGCGGACCCCTCGGCCACGCCGGTCATCGTGTACCGGGGCCGGATCGCCGGCGTGACCAGCGGCGAGGTCACGCTCACGTTCCGCGTGTACGATCGCAGCCGGACCAGCGTGCTCTTCCAGGAGACGCAGACGGTGGCGGTCAGCCGCCGGACGTTCAACGTGTCGCTCGGCTCGGCCACTCCGGGCGGCATCCCGCCCGGCCTCTACGCCAAGGGCTCGGCCCGATTTGTGACCTACACCCGCGAGGGCTCCTCTCGCGTGAGCGGGACCGGGCGGATCCAGCCGGTCAACCGGACGTACGCGATCCTCCCCGGCCCTCCGGGGGCCACCGGCGCCGCAGGTCCCATCGGGGCGACCGGAGCCTCGGGGCCCAACGGGGCGAACGGCCAGAACGGCCTTGACGGGCTCAACGGCGCGACCGGAGCCACCGGGGCCGCAGGCGAACTGGGCGCCACAGGAGCCATCGGGGCGACCGGGGCCACAGGAGCGACGGGTGCCACAGGGGCCGCAGGGTCCACCGGAGCCGATGGCGCCACGGGGGCCGATGGAGCGACGGGAGCCACGGGGGCCGATGGTGTGACTGGGTCCCCTGGAGTCGATGGCGCGACGGGAGCCACCGGCGCTACGGGTGTGACTGGGTCCCCTGGAGTCGATGGCGCGACGGGAGCCACCGGCGCTACGGGCGATCCCGGTGCCACGGGGGCCACCGGAGCCACGGGTGCGACCGGGGCCACCGGTGCGGCCGGCACGGGCGGACTCAATGCCAGCGACGCGATCTTTTCCGCGGCCTCAAATGCGGCCTATACGGGGATCGTGTCCGCCTATACCCCCGTGGACTCGGCCTCGGCCACGGCCACGACGTTCATCATCCAGTCGGTCGGCGACAAGATTTTCGTGATGGGCGACATCAACAACATCACGCTCACAGGTCTCGCCAGTTCGCAGACCCTCAACCTGGCGATGGTCGTCGAGATCAACGGCACGGTACAGACGAGCCCCAACGGCATCCAGACCACCGTGGCTCTCACCAACGTGGGCACCTTCCAGGTCTCGTTGAGCGGCGTGATCGACGGCTTCGCGGCAGGCGACATCGTCAAGGTCTACTTCGCCAACACCAATGCGATGGCCCTGGTCGGGTCAACGATCACCTTCGGGAACGTGATGACCACGGCGATTTACATCCCCGCCCCGGCGGTCGGCTAAAGCGCTTTGTCGGCATCAGGAAAATCCAACCTCGACCTCTCGGATGGGAGAATCTCGAGTCGTGAGCATCGGGGCTGGGGCGAGTCCATCGCCCTGGCCCTGAAATCGCAAACGGGTCGGCGACCATTGATTCATGAATGGCATCCACACGCTTTTTCTTGTTCCCTCTGCGGGATCAGGGTGTTGCTTTTTGTCACAGGGCTTGCGACGGCGACTGCGCGCGAGGTATTTATCGCCTCCGACGCAAGTTCTGCGTTTTGATGCCGTGATCCATCACATCTCTTGTTCTGATCGACCCGGGGTCGATTGGCCCCGCGTCGCGGCGATCGTCGCGTGATCCTCGCTGCGGGCCACCGACCCCGGCTTCGTAGCCCCTTCGCCGGTGGCTGTTGATCACTTACCAGGCCCTTGTGGGAGAGTCCACGGCAACAGGATCGACGACCCTAGCCCAGAGGGGGAACCTTCGATGAAGCGGTTCCGTTTGGCGTTCGCGGTGTGCATTGCGGGGGTATGTGTGGCGGCCTCGTCCGCCAGGGCCGACCTGGCCGTTACCATGTATGCGGCGAATCAGGCGGGCGGCGGGCTCGATATCCAGGCGCAGTACGACGCCGCCGACATCGACCCCGATTGCTGCGACCTCGACAACGTGCGCTGGATCCAGCGCGTCCTGCTGACCGACGACATGGGGAACCGGGTGGACACCGTCCCCGGCTTCCCCAACGGGGACTTCATCGACCCCCAGACCGGCGGGACGTTCGACAACGACCCCTGGTACGACTTCACCTATAACACGGCCGCCGACCGCGCCACGCCCGCCAATGAGCAACTCGGGGCCGGCCGCTTCTACAACGATTCCCCCTCGGGATGGCTGCCGTTCGGGGAGATCAACTTCGAGGCCATGACCCTGATCGTCTGCGTCGACTTCCAGAACATGACGTTCGAGTTCCTGGGCGGATTCTCCTGGGGGTTCAACATCAACGCGGACCAGGACCTGGTCACCACCATGCCCCTGGGGATCCTGGCCGACACCGCCGCCCTGCGCGGAATCTTCAACGACGCTCTCGACGACGGGGACTTCGCCAGCGACGGTTGGGAGATGGTCGAAGGGGACGTGGACTGCTACGTCGACGTCCGGGTCGTCCCCGAGCCGGGCACGTTCGCCCTGCTCGGCATCGGTATCACCACGCTGGGCGTCCCCTCGCTCCGCCGCCGCTACCGCGCAGCCTGATCCCGGTCTCGGCGCTCGCCGGGGAGGGAAAAGCGACGGTGTTTCCAGTCAAGGCCGGAAACGCGAGAAATCGCGATTTCGGCCCGATCCTCACCGGGGCATTGCCATCGCCGGGTCCCATCGGTGTCCCGCGCGGATGACGGCGTTGGCGATGGCCGGCAACCTCCGCGCGACCTCGCCTTCGGTCAGGCCCGGCCGCTTCTCGCACGCCTGCGCCTGCAGAGGCCCGAGGGGCGTCTTCGTCGCCGGAACGCGAGCAATCACGCCGCCGGCCGCATCGGGGGTCGCCTCGCCCCAGCCCATCATCCGCGGCGCGAAGTGGTTGAGCGAGCCTCGGGGGGCAGATACATGATTGGATTAATGCGACCTGCCCCCCTTTGGGGTTCCGTGCCGTTCAGACCGCTCGCGCGATCGTGCGATCCCGCCGTCTTGCCTGCGGCAGGCTCTTCCCGGCGTGATCACGGCTTTCGGGTCGCGGGCGTGGTGGTTCGGCGGATGGTGGGGTCGGGGGCGGGCGCCACTCGGGCCGGCGTGTTGATTTTGGAGTCGTCGCCGGGGCGGTGGTAGCGGTAGTAGACTTCGAGGGTCATGGCCGCGAGCGCCGTGCAGTAGATCCGGCCTCCTCGGGCGTCGTATCGCCCCTTGCTGTCCTTCGGGTCCCAGCTCCCGGCCTGGTGGCCGCTGGTGTTCTGGAAACTGATGAGCTCGTCGCGGACCCGGGTGTTCCAGACCTCCCAGTCCTTTCCGCCTCGCTGGAACATGGCGAGCGTGCCGTAGTACCAGTAGTAGAGGTTGAAGGTCTCGCGCATGGGGGGGTTCTGGAGGAGGTAGAGGGCGGCCTCGTCGCTGGCGGGGCCGGGCCCTCCGGCGTTCAGGAACTGGCGGCAGGCCCACGCCTCGGCGGTCATGGTGGGCGTGCGGTTTCGGCCGGGCTCATAGTCGGTCGCGCCTCCGTAGGGGCCTTCCCTCGGGCGGTAGGTGGCGAGCCCCTTGTTCGGCCCTTCGGCCACGAGGTTCAGCCAGCCGAGGGCGCCGGTGCGGACGTTGGAAGGAACCTCGAAGCCCACCGACTGCGCCGACTTCAGCACGAGGATCGCCCAGCCGAG
>JANOBY010000521.1:0-21418 GCA_031411935.1 Planctomycetales bacterium
TATCTCCACGCTTTTCTCCATCCTTGCGTCATCCTGTTGCGTAAATCAAGCCCCGAGAATGACTTCGAGAGATCCTGGGAAATCCGTGAGTATTGGTAGAACCGGGCCCCGGTGAGCTTCGTAGTCCGAGGGGTCCAGCTCACGACTCCCGTGTTAACGTCAGGTAATCAACTCGGATCGGGGGAGGCTCTCATGCGAAGGGGACGTCTACGCATCTCCGACATCTTCGGTCTGGTTGTCGCAGTCGCACTCGGCATGTCGTTCGTTCGCGAAGCCCCCCCCTATCAGCGTGCCGACCTCAGTTATCTCGTCTTGCCGCTCCTGTTCTCCGCGGTGCTCCTCCTGGTGGTGGGCTCCGCGATCGCGGCCGGTGTGGGACGAGACGACCTCCGTCCCGGGCGATGGGGTTTTGTGCTCGGTTGCGGGGCCTACCTCCTGCTGAGCATGAACCCGGGGATGGCCGCCCCCTGGACGCCTGTCGCCTCACAGGTCGCCCAGGACGCGATGACCATGGGCTCCCTGAAGGCCCTTGAAATGGGCTGGCCCGCGGCGGCGAACCTCACGACCTTCGCGGGCTTCATGCCCAACACGATGATGTTTTCCTGAGGCGCGGCCGAGCGTTGCGCCCGGTCCGGGCGTATGGTCGATTGCGTGATGGCCATCGGTGCGGGACTTGTCCTCTCCCGGGTCGGACGTGGCATCGCCTTGAGGGCGGAAGAGGGGAAGGGATGAGGCGTCACATGCAATACCCGCTTGGATTCGCGATCGTTTTGGTCCTGGCCGTTTCGGCCGGTGGGGCGTCGCTCGCTCGCAATTCGGACTTCCTGGCAAGCCTTTGTGCCTCCTTGCTCGTGATCTGCCTGATCGTGGCGACGCTCCATGCGCGATTCGGCGATCCCCAGGCCCGCCGCTTTTTCTGGGGATTTGCGCTTGCCGGGTGGATCTATGCCATCGTGTCGTGCGGACCGTTGTCGTCGCAGGCCCGCGCGAGTCTTGTGACCGAGATGATGATCGCCCGTGCCTTGCCTCCTCCCCCGGCGGATCCCAACCTGGCCGTGACCTGGCGGATCGATCGCGAGCGAGGCCACCAGGTCGGGCATATGCTGTTCACCCTTGCGGCGGGGATCACGGGCGGACTCTTCGCGCTGAGGGTCGGGGAGCCTCCCGGTCGGCAACCGGTCGCAACCTGAGGCCGGTCAAAGGAACCTCTCGAGCACCTTCGCGCTACTGATCACCCCGGGAAGGCCGGCGCCGGGGTGCGTTCCCGCCCCCACGAAGAAGAGTCCGTCCACGTCCTCGCTCTTGTTGTGCGGCCGGAACCACGCGGATTGCGTGAGGATCGGCTCGAACTGGAAGGCCGAGCCCATGTAGGCGTCCAGGTCGGTCTCGAAGTTCTTGGGCGTGAAGATGAGCTTCGACACGAGGTGCTTGCGGAGGTCGGGGACGAGGTGCTCCTTCTCCAGGGACGCCAGGATCCGGTCGGCATACTCGTCCTTGATCGCGTCCCAGTCCTGGCCGCCTCCCAGGTGGGGGACGGGGCTGAGCACATAAAACGCCTCGCAGCCGGGCGGGGCGAGCGACGGGTCCGTCCTTGTGGGGGCGTGGAGGTAGAGCGAGAAGTCCTCGGCCACGATCTTTCGGTCGAAGATGTCGCCCAGGAGGTCCTCGTACCTCGGGCCCAGCACGATCGAGTGGTGGGGCAGGTGGGGATAAGTGCGGTCGGTGCCGAAGTAGATCACGAACAGGCTCATGGCATAGCGCATCTTTTCGAGCCGGCGATCGGTCCACTTGCGGCGATGCTCGGGCGCGACCATCTTGCGATAGGTGTTCGCCACGTCGGCGTTGGAGATCACCACGTCGGCGGAGAGGCGATCTCCATCCTCCAGGGTCACGCCCCTGACGCGACCTTCCCGGATTTCGATCTCCTTGACCTTCGCATTGAGGCGGATCGTGCCGCCCATGTCCTCGAACATCCTGAGAAGGCCGCGCACCAGTGCCCCGGTACCGCCCATCGCGAAATGCACTCCCCAGGTCTTCTCCAGGTAGTGGATCATCGCGTAAATCGACGACGACCTCAGGGGGTTCCCGCCGATGAGCAGGGGCTCGAACGAGAAGACCTGGCGGAGCGACGGGTCCTTGATGAATGAGGAGACACGTTTGAACACGGACTGCTCGGCGCGCAGGCGGATCAGGTCGGGGGCGACCTTGGCCATCTCCCAGACCGAGTGGAAGGAATGGTCGGCAAGCTCGGTGAAGGCCTTGTCGAAGACCTCCTTCGTGTAGGCGAGGAACTTGCGATAGCCCGCCACATCCTCGGGGCGGAACCGGGCGATCTCGGATTCGAGCTTCGCCGGGTCGCCCGAGTAGTCGAACGTGCGGCCGTCCCCGAAATAGATGCGGTAGTACGGGTCGCAGGGAACGATCTTCACGTAGGAATCGAGCGAACGCCCGGCGAGTTCCGCAAGCTCGTGCAGGACGAACGGGACGGTGATGATCGTCGGCCCGGCGTCGTAGACGAACCCCTGATCCTCGTAAACGTAGGCCCGGCCGCCCGGCTTGTCACGCATCTCGAGGATCGTGGTCTCGTATCCGCGGGCTCTGGCGCGGATCGCGGCGGCGATCCCCCCGAACCCGCTGCCGATGACCACCGCGTTCTTGCCGAGCCCGGTCTTCGCGGGCGATCCGCCTGCCTCGGGGAGTTCAGACACCTTCGGAAATCTCCGCTCCGCATTGCGGGAACAGCGAGGCGTCAAGGACCGACGCCGAACCCGGATCGCAGGGCGAGGCCGAACCCGTGAACATGGGCACGAGGTTCAGGAAGGCTCTCCTCTGTCGAGAGTCCAGGGAGGACTCCCGGAGCACGGTGGCGGCCTCGTGGTGGAAGGCGTCGAGCCTCGATCGGCACAGCTCCCGGGCCCCGCTGGAGTCGATCAGGCCGAGGATGAGGCGGCGGCGATGGTCCCCGCGGGGCATCGCCAGGCTCTCTCGCAACGACGCTCGCCCCTGATCGCCGAGCGAGTGGTAGGCGGTCCAGAGGATCCAGGTTCGCTTCCCGGAGTCCAGGTCGGGGCACTCGTCGTGCGCATCGGCCTCCTGGATCGCGTCCAGGTCGTTCTGGAGCTGATACCCCAGGCCGAGCAGGTCGCCGAAGCGGCGGATGGCCTTGAGCGTCCCCATCGGTGCCCCCGCGATCGTGGCGCCCAGGGCCAGCGGGGCGCTCACGCTGTAACGGGCAGTCTTGTTGAGGTAAGCGTCGAGGATCTGGCTCTCTTCCAGGTCTTCCAGGCGGAGGTCGTCGTAGATCACGTCCAGGGCCTCACCCACGCCCGTTTCCAGGAGCATGTCCGAGATCAGACGGTGCGCCCGGCCGAGAGCAGCGTCATCCAGGCCCGACCGACCGAGCATCCGCATGCCCAGGGCGCACAGGAGGTCTCCGGCGATCAACGCCAGGTCGGCGCCGTACTTCAGGCCGCGCATCGGGTCGGGCCAGTCGGCGTCCAGGCGGATGATCTCGTGGAGCGTGGGCCGGTCCCGTCTCGTGAGGCTGCCGTCGATCAGGTCGTCGTGCACGAGCATGAAAGCATGGAACAGCTCGAGGCTCGCCGCGGCCGACCACACCGAAGTGGGGGCGTCCTCCAGGCCCGTGAGGATTCGATAGCTCGCCAGTGCCAGCCGGGGCCTCAGTCGCTTTCCGCCTTTGAGCACGAACTCCGCCGCGCGGTCGTACATGGGCCGGACCTGGCGATTCGCCGCATGCCGGGTGCGTGAATTTGCGAGGAACTCGGCGAGAAGCTGGTCTAGCCGATCGCGATCGCTGGCAAGGATAGGTGCATCCATCCTCGCTGCGGATTGCTGGGCCTTGAGCACGGCTTGGCCTCGGCGAAAAAAGGAAATCCCGCGGACGCGAAACCACGGCCAGGGACATAGGATAGGTTCAGGAGTCACGCGATGATAGAACCATCACGGCATTCTGTAACAAATTGTAATCTGCCGGGTAGGGGCCCACCCGGTGTGGCGCATTCGCCCGTCTGCGTGGCCTTGTCGCTTCGCTTGCCGCTCCATGAAGGTTCGGCGAATTCACCCCAACTTCACAAGGGTGCATTCGTTACGGATCTATTTCCAACTTGCCATGCTCGGGCGGAGTGCCTACAATCACAGACCCGATTGTGAGAGTTCGGGCCATTCTCCCATCCGCTTGCTTTCCCTCCTTGGCCCGCCCTTTGGCGGCGGACTGATCTAACATGACGCGACGTAACGACATCCGCAACGTGGCGATTATTGCTCACGTTGACCACGGCAAGACCACGCTCGTCGATGCCATGCTCCGTCAGAGCGGCCAGTTCCGGGCAAGCCAGTTGCAGGGCGATTGCATCCTCGACTCCAATCCGCAGGAACGTGAGCGCGGGATCACCATCCTCGCGAAGAACATCGCCATCACGTATGGCGATATGAAGATCAACATCATCGACACCCCGGGCCACGCCGACTTCGGCGGAGAGGTCGAGCGGACCTTGCAGATGGCCGACGGCTGCCTCGTGCTCGTCGACTCTTTCGAAGGCCCCATGCCGCAGACGAAGTTCGTCCTGCGCAAGGCGTTCGCCAACGGCCTGCGTCCGATCGTGGTGATCAACAAGATCGACCGCCCCGACGCCCGGCCCGAGGAGGTCCTCAACGAGATCTTCGACACCTTCATCGAGCTGGGCGCCAGCGAGGCCCAGTCGGACTTCCCCTACATCTTCGCCTCGGGCCGCGCCGGCTTCGCCTCGCACGACCCCAAGGCGACCGAGGGGGACATCAAGCCCCTGCTCGACCTGATCATCGAGAAGATCCCCGGCCCCGAGGTCGTGAACGACGGCCCCCTCCAGATGCTCTGCACCACGCTCGACTTCTCCGAGTATGTGGGCCGCATCGCCATCGGCCGGATCGCCTCGGGCACGGCACGCAAGGGCATGAAGGCGGCGCTCATCAAGGCCGGCGGGGTGATCCAGAACGGCACGATCGACAACCTCATGGTGTTCGAGAAGCTCGGACGCGTGGACGTGGCCTCGGCCGACGCCGGCGACATCGTGGCCATGGTGGGCTTCGGCAACGTGGACATCGGCGACACCGTGGGCGCGGCCGACAACCCCGTGGCCCTTCCCCGCATCGAGGTCGACGAGCCCACGCTGAGCATGATGTTCACCGTGAACGACTCCCCGTTCTCGGGCGAGGGGGACTTCCTCACCACCCGCCACCTGAAGGAAAGGCTCGACCGCGAGCTCCAGTCGAACGTGGCCCTGCGGGTCGAGCCGACCGAGGACCGCGACTCGTTCATGGTCTCGGGCCGTGGCCTCCTGCACCTCTCGGTGCTGATCGAGAGCATGCGTCGCGAAGGCTTCGAGCTGGCCGTCGGGAAGCCCGAGGTGATCGTCAAGGAAATGAACGGCGTGAAGCACGAGCCCTACGAGTATCTCGTGGTGGACGTGCCCCACGAGCAGATGGGCCCCGTGATGGAGCTGGTCGGCCAGCGCCGCGGTGAGCTCTCCAAGATGGACGTGAAGGGGGCCTACGCCCATTGCGAATTCATCATCCCCGCCCGCGGCCTGCTCGGCCTGCGTAACCGCCTCATGAGCGGCACCCAGGGCGAGGCGATCATGCACCACAATTTCCACGACTATCAGCCCATCCGGGGCGACGTCCCCCGCCGCCAGAACGGCGTGATGATGAGCATGGTCCGCGGCCAGGCCGTGGCCTTCGCCCTCGACAGCCTCCAGCAGAGGGGAACCATGTTCGTCGCCCCCGGCGACGACATCTACGAGGGCATGATCGTCGCCGAGAACTCGCGAGCCGACGATATGAGCGTCAATCCCTGCAAGGAAAAGAAGCTCACCAACATGCGAGCCTCGGGCTCGGACCGCAACATCCTGCTCAAGCCTCCTCGCCAGATCACCCTGGAAATCGCCCTCGAATACATCGAGAGCGACGAGCTTGTCGAGATCACGCCCACCAAGATCCGCCTCCGGAAGAAGGTCCTCAGCGAAGACGGACGCAAGCGGGCCGAACGCGGGACCGGCAAGAAGCTGTCGGTCTGAGACGGATTTGCAAGGATAAGTAGATGAAGTCCAAGCGGGGCGAGCCGAAGGGCTTGCCCCGCTTCACTTGGATCGTCTGGCGATCATGGGTGGCGCTGGTCGCTCGCCCACCCTTTTTCCTGCGACCCCATCGTGAAGGTGGATAGGCCACCAGGATGACCCGGCCGCCGAGCCCGGCCTTCGACGGCTCAAGGCCAATGTTGCTTGTGCCTGCGTCCCATGGATGCGAACTCGAAAACAGTAGCACGCACTCTGTTGCCTTTCCCTTTCTGCCTTCCGGGTGCATCGGCCGAGGATAGTCGCGGTCAACCCTGCTCGACCGCGAACGGACCGTTGATGACGATGGGAATCCTGACGTTCATCTTCCAGGCTTCCCACAACGCGATCGCAATGAGCACCAGCCCCATCGGTGCGTGAAACCCCGCCACGATCGGCAGGGAATACACGATCACGAGAAGCAAAACCGCGAGCGTGGCCATGACCCTGGCGATCTCGCCGAAGCTCACCACCGGGGCCGGGTCCGGGGCCGGTTTGGCGACCGCGACCGGCTGCACCTCGGCCCCGGCCTTCGGCCTCTCGGCACGGACGGCCTCGGCGAACATGTCGGGAATGATCAGCGACCCGTAGCTGAACCCGATCGCCGTGTACACCCAGAACATCGCCACGATCTGATAAAGCCACCCGCCGCGATGCCGCGAGCCCCGCTTCACCGCGCCCCCCACCATCAAGCCCACCAGGATCGACACCAGGCCAATCTCGTAGCCGGTGACTTTGAGCAAGGTGAAGTAGATCGCGAACCCCGCGACCGCCGCGACGATGCCGAAGACGTTCGCCCGCACGAACCGTTCGAGCCCGGATCCGCTGCGCAATCCCCGGTCGATCTCATCCCGGCACGAAGGGCAAAGCCAGAGCCCGCCCGACTCGTAGTATTCATCGATGAGAGGTCGGTTGCAGCTCTGGCAACAGGACTCCGGCTCCTCGCCGTCGTACTCATCGGAGGGGCCGTTCTCCTCGGTCTCGGCCCGGTCGAACGAGGACTCAAGAGGGTCATTCATGGCGTGTCTCCACCGACGGGCGTGAAACTCGATCGAGGACGGTTCGAGCGAGAAGAGGTTGAGATGCTCCCCGTCGCGGTATCGGGAGTCAACTCCTCGGGTCGATGCGACGCTCGCTTTCGGCCACGAACGATGGCCCTGGCGCCTTCGAGGAATCACCACGTTCTCCCTTTCCACGGCGACGCAAAATAGGGTCGCTCAAACCCTTCTGCGGCGATCAACCCTCTCGAGATCCGGGCGGCGAAGGAGGAACCGCAAGTGGACTTGATTTCTCTCCCTCGATCAATCCGATGGGTCGGTCTCGACCGGGACCCCTCGCCCGATCCGCGGTCGGATTGGGGACGTGCCGGCGAAGATGCAAGCCGAGGATCTCATCACCCAAACTTCCTCGAAGCATCAAGCAAAGGGGATGGCACGGGCCAGGGCCATGCGGATTTGCGTGCTGGGGAACGCCGGGTGATCCCGCGACGAATCCTTCGGCGTGTATGAGACACGGATCCTCGGGCACTACTGGTCATCGAACCCGGTGCGGCGGGAAGTTCTTTCCGCTGGCTTGCAGGGACTCAGGACGATTCCGAGTCCGCCTCGCGCACCGTGATCGCGTCCGCGTCTCGGCAACCGGCCGTGGATGACCTTGTTTCATGAGGGGAATTCTCGATGAATCACGCGTCTCTGTGCTTGCTGGCCCTTTGGATCGGTCAGGGATCAACAGCCGATCCCTTACCCCGTCGCGGCGCCCTGGGAGCCGCATTCGCTCCCATCCCACAGCAGCTTGCTGACGACCTCAAGCTCGAGCCCGGTACCGGCGTGATCGCCGGGAAACCGGTCGCGGGGCTCTCCGCCGAGGCTGCCGGCCTGCGGGAAGGCGATCTCGTGTTTGCCCTGAACGGCAAAACGGTGAGTCCGGCCACCATCGGTGCGGTGGTCCGCGACCAGCCCTCCGGTCAGGCGTTGACCATGACCGGCCTGCGCGACGGCAAGCCTCTGGAGCTCACGACCACCCTGCTCGAAAAGCCCCGCGACCCGGGCAATGGGAACTACGAAGTGGTGTACAGCCACGTGGTGAGTCACGGCAAGCGTATGCGTACGATCCTCACGAGGCCGAAAAACCCGGGCAGGTCCCCGGGCTTCCTGTTCATCCAGGGGTTCTCGCCCGTCTCGTACGACTTCACGCTCGAGGGCTCAACCGGGGACGTGACCACGATCGACGGCCCGATCCTGTTCGAATTCGCCAACTCGGGGTTCGTCACCATGCGCGTCGAGAAACCGGGCGTCGGGGACAGCGAGGGTGGCCCGTTTGCCGAGCTGGATTACACCACCGAGCTCGACATCTACTGGCAGGCACTCAGACAGTTGAAAGAATCCAGTAGCGTCGATCCAGACAACGTGTTCATCTTCGGGCACAGCATGGGGGGGGCGTTCGGCCCCATGATCGCCGCGGAGAACCCGGTCAAGGGCCTCGCCGTCTATGGGGTGGCCGCGAGGACCTGGTACGAATACCTCCTCGACACGATCCGCTACCAGGGGCTTGTCGCAGGCGACACGTTCGAGAACGCCGACGAGAATGCGAGGCTCGGGGCGCAGCTCATGGCGCTCGTCTTCCTGGAAAATCAGTCGGTGGACGACGTGAAGACGTCGCACCCGAAGCTTGCAGGACTCGCCGACGCCTACTTCCCGGGCGGGCTGTTCAACGGCAAATCGCTCGAGTTCTGGCGACAACTCGCACAAACCAACTTCGCCGACTCCTGGTCCAGGTGCAACGCCCACGTCCTCGCCGTACGAGGTGCCAGCGACTTCGTCACCTACGACGTGGATCACAAGCTCATCGCCGACGTGGTGAACCGGTCGCATCCCGGCTGGGGGAAAAGCATGACCCTTCCAGGTTCCGACCACCTCTTCCATAACTTCGCGACCGAGCCCGAAAGCCTCAGGAACTTCCAGAAAGGCAAGTTCAACCCGGCCTTCACCAGGCTCATGAAGGACTGGATCGTCGAGGTCATGGGCGAGAAGAGCCGGTAAACCCCACGAAGGGGATGATCGTGGCCGAGAACGCCCGCGCCGACGACATGATCGTGGTTGGCCCGGGCGCGATTCCTCGTCAGGGCGCAGGCTCACGCGGGGGCGGTCCGTCGGCGATGTGCGCGAGCAGGGTGTCGAGGTCGACCGGCTTGCTGAAGTGGTGGTCGAAACCTGCCGCCCGTGATCGTTTCAGGTCGTTGTCCTGCGTGTAGCCCGTGAGGGCGATCAGCAGGGCGTGGTCCCCGATGTCGGTCCTCATGGATTCGGCCACCTCGAACCCGCTCATGTCGGGCAGGCCGATGTCGAGGATCACAACTTCGGGGCGGTGCTCGGCCGCGACTTCCAGCGCCTCGCGACCGCTCTGGGCTCGGAAGACCCGGTGCCCCTTCAGCTCGAGGATCCTGGCCGTGGTCCTGAGCGTGTCGACGTTATCATCGACGAGCAGCACCGTGCGCGAGGTGACAATAGTTGCACTGGGCGTGTCATCGCGAGGCGGCGAGGGCGTCCCCGGTTGCACGACATTCAGGCGGGGCAGGCGCACGGTGAACTCGCTCCCCCGGCCCGGTCCGTCGCTCTGCGCCGTGACTTGTCCCCCGTGCATCTCGGCCATGGATTTCACGAGCATGAGGCCGATGCCGAGACCGCCCTGGGAGCGATTGAGCGAGGATTCGATCTGCTCGAAGAGCCCGAAAACGCGCGAGAGCATCTCCTTCTCGAGGCCCAGCCCGTTGTCCCGGACCCGGAAGACAACCTCGTCCCCCTCGGAAGTGGCCTCCAGCCAGATGCGTCCCCCTTCCGGGGTGTATTTCGAGGCGTTGTTGAGCAAGTTCGTCAGGATCTGCTCGACGCGGGTCGGGTCGCCGTCGATGGGCAGGGGCCGCTCGACCGAGACGGTCAGGTCCTGGCCGCGTGATCGGACGAATGGGGCGACGGTGGCGGCGGCCTCCTCGGCGAGCCGAGCGCCGTCGAGCGGCTGACGTCTGAGGAGGATCTTCCCGGTCGAGAGCCTGGCCACGTCCAGCAGGTCGTCCACCAGGCGCACGAGATGGCCGGACTGGCGATTGGCCACCTCGATCGCGCCCGCGCGATCCTCCGGGTCGGGCTCATCGGAGTTCAAGATGAGCAGCGAGCTTCGCATGGCGGCCAGGGGATTTCGGAGCTCATGGGCCAGCATGGCCAGGAATTGATCCTTCTGCCGGTCCGCCTGCCTGAGCGATTCCTCGGCCTGCGTGCGGGTATCGACGTCGAACCCCGAGGGGATCAGGTGCGTGACCTGGCCCTGGGCGTCGATCATGGGCGAGAGCAGGAAGTCGATGTTCATGAGGCGCCCGCCCGCCATGCGTACCAGGACGTCGAAGCGGGAGGGCTCGCCCCCGGCCGCCTTCCGGATGGCCTCCTTGAGCCGGTCCTGGACCTCGGGCGAATAGCTCCACCACCAGGCGTCCCAGAAATTCTTGCCGAGGACGTCCTCGTCCCGCAGTCCTCCCGCCATGAGCGCGGTACGATTGACCTCGATGAGCTTGCCCTCGGGGGTCAACACGCCCACGAACGCGAGGACGTTATCCAGGACCCGCCGCAGGTGTTGCTCGCTGTCGCGGATGGCCTGCTCGGCCCTTTTGGCGTCGGTCACGTCCCGGATGGCCAGCAACGAGCGGGAGGCTCGGCGTGCCGGGCCGACCCCGGCGAAGGTGACCTGCTTCCTCACGGCGTGCCAGCGGACCTCGCCGTCGGGTCGGGCCACCCGGTGCTCCATGGCGAAACAGCCGTCGCCGTCGGGGTCCAGGCTCGCGCGGATCTTCCGATGCAGCTCCTCGCGGTCGTCCGGATGGAACATGGCATGGACGGCGTCCCTCGTGAGCGTGGTCTCTCCCGGTTTCAGGCCGAAGAGATGGTGGGCGTCGGGCCCGAGATGGACCTCATCGGTCGCGTAGTCGATCTCGGCGATGGCCAACCCGCCGACCTGATGGCCGAGCAGCGACCGAGCCTCGGCCGCCTTCCGTTCGTTGATGTCCTCGACCACCGAGATGAACGACACGGGCTGGCCCGAGGGATCGCGAAGGCACGACACGGTCAGATTGGCCCAGGTGATCGACCCGTCGCTGCGGAAGTATCGCTTCTCCATCGTGTAATGCGGGATCGACCCGGCGAGCAGCTGTGCGAGCAGATCGAGGTCGGCGGCGAGGTCCTCGGGGTAGGTGATGTCCTGAAAGGAGATCTCCATGAGATGCGACCGGTCGTGGCCCACGATCTCGCAAAGACGCTCGTTGACCCGGATCCAGCGTCCATCGAGCCCCACGTGGGCCATGCCCACGGCGGCGTTCTCGAAGGTGGCGCGGAACCGCTCCTCGCTGGTCGCGAGCCGGGCCTGGGAGAGCTTCGGGTCGGTCACGTCGAGGGCCGCGCCCAGGAAGGATCGCGGTGCACCCTGGGAATCCCTCTCGAAGATCGCATGTCGGGCCGTGAACCATCGCCAGTTCCCGTCGGCATGGAGGAGGCGATAGTCGAGCTGTTCCTCCGCGTTGTCGGCCAGGGTGTTCAATGCGGTCAGACGCTCGTGGAAGCGGGCGAGATCCTCGGGGTGCATGAGTCTGGTGAGGATCTGACCGGGATGGTCGTGGATCTCGTGCTCGGGATAGCCCAGCGTGGAGAGGAAGCCGCCCGCGATGTGCGGCATGAGGCGGGTTTTGAGGTCGAAGAGGTACACGATCGCCGGCGAGCGGGTCATGAGCTTGCGCTGAAACTCGAGCTCGCGGGCCACCGACCATTCGGCGAGCGTGCGGGGCGTGACGTCGCGCCAGGTGGCCACGAATCCGTCGCCCAGCCGGGCGATGCGGGCGTCGAAATACCGGACGATCGGGGCGCCGTCGAGGGTGGCCTCCAGTCGCTCATTGCTGACCTCGAACGGAAGACCCGTTTCGACCACGCGACGGTAGGCATCGAACAGGGGGGATCGCCGGTGCTCGGGGCGGACTTCCAGCAACCGCCTGCCGATCTGCTGCTCGCGGGTAAGTCGATTGTCGCGGCTGGCGGGCTCGTTCACGAAATCGATGCGGAAATCGACGATCTGGCCCTGGTCATCGCGGATCGACGAGTAGATGCCGAAACAATCCAGGAGCGCATCGACCGAGGCGCGAAACCTCTCCTGGCTCTGCCTGGCCTGCTGCTCGGCCACTTTTCGCCGGGTGACGTCGACATCGATCCCCGACAGGCGCAGGGGACGCCCCTTGATGTCGTAAGTGACCATGCCCTTGGCCAGCCCCCAGCGATAGGTGCCGTCGGGGTTGGCCACGCGGAACTCCTCCTCGTAGGGGGTGCCGTCCCGGATGGCCACCGCAACGGCGTCGCGCACTCGCTGGCGATCCTCGGGATGCACGAGCCCGAGGAAATTCTCGAAGCTCACGCCAAACTGCTCGGGGCTCGTTCCCGAGATGAGCTCCAGGCTGTGTGACCACGAAATCACGTCGGTCGTGAGGTCCCAATCCCAGTATCCGAGCCGAGCCGCGACCGCCGCCAGTTGCAGCCTCTCGGCGTTACGCTTTTGAAGGTCGTCCTCCTGGCGTCTCCGGTCGTCGATGTCGGTCGACGTGCCGAACCAGCGGACCACCCGCCCCTCGTCGTCGCAGATGGGCTCGGCGCGGACGAGGAACCAGCGATACACGCCGTCGTAGCGGCGGAGCCGGCACTCATATTCGAGACGGGGCGTGTTTATCGACAATTCGCCCAGGGGCGGTCGGCACGTCGCGCGGTCATCGGGATGAACCGCCACAATCCATCCCAATCCCTCCGACTCCTCCGCGGTCATCCCCGAGTACTCGAACCAGCGCCGGTTCTGATAGTCGCAGTTCCCATCCCGTCGCATGGTCCAGACGATCTGCGGGATGGCCTCGGCCAGAAGGCGAAAGCGCCCCTCGGTCCGCGGATCGTCAAGATCGGCGAACTTGCTCGTCGATCCGGCGTTTGGGGGAGGGGTCATGCGAGTCTCGCCGCCCGTAGCGGGAGCAAGGATTTGTAGCGAATGATTCGCAGTTGAGTCGCAGCCCCGCGACTCACTCCAAGACGCACGCGTGATCTCAATCAGTCACACGATACCTTACAATGCCACGGCCCGCGAGCGAGAATCGCCAAATCGGATTTTCGCCCATCGAGAGGGCAGAAAAGAAGGGGCCAGCGACCATGCCCGGCCTGACCCCTTCTCTTCGAACGGTCACGGAAGCTCGCGCAAGGCCGGGCTCAGGTCGCCATCCACGGGGCCAGGGCTCCGGCCTCGGGGAGCTTGATGAGGCTCACGCTCACGATGTCGGGGTGGGCTTCCACCTCGGCGAGCGCCTCGGGCGAGGGGATGCTGTCCAGGTTGACCACGCCGATGGCTTCCCCGCCGGCTTGCTTCCGGCCGACGTTCATCTGGGCGATGTTCACCCCGTGGCGGCCGAAGGTGGTGCCGATGAAGCCGATCAGGCCGGGGCGGTCGTAGTGCGTGAAGACGAAGAGGTTGCCGTCGAGGTGGGCGTCGAGCCGGTAGGGGCCGATCTGGACGAGCCTTACGAACTGCTTGCCGAAGAGGGTCCCTGAGGCCACGTAACCCTTCTTCTCGGTCACGACCTCGGCCTGGATCATCGTGCCGAAGTCGCCCATGTCGGTGGACTTCTCCTCGATCACGGCGATGCCGCGGGCCTTGAGCAGGCTCTCGGCGTTCACGAGGTTGACCTGGCCCTCGAGAGCGACCTCCATCCAACCTGCGGCGAAGCTGGCCGTGATCAGCCGGGTGTTCTTGGTGGCCACCTCGCCGCGATACCGGAGCGTGACCTGGCGGGCCGTGCCCCGGTCCATCTGCGCGTGGAGCATTCCCAGGCGGCGGCCCAGGTCCAGGTACATGGCGATGTCGTCAAGCTCCGCGCGGCTGAGGCTCGGCATGTTCACCGCGAACCGGACCTGCCCCCGGCCCAGGAAGTCAATCAGGAGCTTCGCGGCCTCGACCGCCACGGCCACCTGCGCCTCCTCGGTCGAGGCCCCCAGGTGGGGCGTGACGACCACCAGCGGGTGGTTCACCAGCGGGTGATCGGCGGCGGGGGGTTCGGGGTCGAACACGTCGATGGCGGCGCCCGCCACGTGGCCCGAGTTCAGGGATTCCAGGAGCGCGGCCTCGTCGATCAGACCGCCCCGCGCGCAGTTGATGATGCGGACGCCCGGCTTCATCTTCGCCAGGGCCGCGGCCCCCACAATGTTGCGGGTCTCGGGCGAGAGCGGGGTGTGCAGGGTGATGTAGTCGCATCGGGACCACATGTCCTCGACGCCTGGGACGCTCTCGATGCCGAGCTCGGCGGCGCGTTCGGACGAGAGGAACGGGTCGTAGCCGATGACCTTCATGTCGAAGCCCAGGGCGCGCTGGGCCACGGCCAGCCCCACGCGGCCGAGGCCGACGATGCCCAGGGTCTTCCCTTCGAGCTGCGTGCCGGTGAACTTGTTCCGCTCCCACTTGCCGGCCTTGAGGCTCTGGTTGGCCTTGGGGATGTTGCGGGACAGGGCCAGCATCATGGCCACGGTGTGCTCGGCCGTGGAGACCGTGTTGCCTCCCGGCGTGTTCATGACGACGATGCCCTGGCGGGTGGCCGAGGGGACGTCGATGTTGTCCACCCCTACGCCGGCGCGGACGATCGCCTTCAGGCGGGTCTGGCCTTCGAGGACCTCGGGCGTCATCTGCGTGCCCGAGCGGATCACGATGCCGTCGGCCTCGGCCAGGGCGGCGCGCAATGCGGGCACGTCGCCGGCCAGCTTGGAATCGACGACGAGTTCGATCGACGGGTCGGCCTTGAGCAGCTGCAAACCTTCGTCGGACAGTTTGTCGGTCACCAACACGCGATGCGGCACGAATGGAGCTCCTCACGGGCGCCTGGACCGGGCCCGGGAGGGGGACGCCGCGTCTCTAGCGCTTCTCGGCAATGGAATCCAAGATCATACCGCGATCCAGGTCGAACGTCACACCCGGATTGAGCGTGGAGAGGCGGTAAGCGGGCGAGGGAGCGGCCGGAGGGGCCCCGTCCCCGCCTCCCCCCTTGAGGACCTCGACCGCCGGCAGGATCAGCGACGGCTTGCGCTGGTCGATCACGGTGACGAGGCTGTTGCCGATCACCTCCATGGTCTGCCCGCGCACGATCACGGCGGTGGACTCGTCGATCCCCACCCCGATCAGGTCGGGGTACTCCTCGACGGCTCGCCTGAGTCGGTCGGTCCGCTTGAGCTTGAGGAAGTGCTGGTCGACGATCACCTCGGGCCAGAGGCCCAGGCCCTCGGCGAAGATCGGGAAGTTGGCCAGGGGCTTGGGAAAATCCTCGCCGCCTCGCGAGATCATGGTGCGGGACATGACCGCCGCGCCGGCGCTGGACCCCCCCACGGTGGCACCGTCCCGATAGCGGGCGCGGATCGCTTCGGGCAGGCCGGTCCCCTTGAGCCTGCGCATGAGGCGTTCCTGGTCCCCTCCGCCGATCCAGATGAGGTCGGCATGGCGGATCAGATCGACCGCCGCGACGAGGTCGGCCAGGTCGAGGATGGTCACGTTCTGTGCGCCAAGGTCACGCCACCGGGTCGCGGCGATGGGGCCCGAGTCGGGCAGGGCCGAGGCCTGGGGGATGACGACCACCCGACAGGCGGCCCCCCCGGCGAGGGCCAGGAATCGTTTGCGGACGTCGATGGACGGCTTCCCCCCGCCCTCGACGACCAGGCACCCCTTCGCAGTCGCGGGTCGGACAGGCTCCAACTCTCCGCGGAGCTCCTGGAAACCCAGGAGCGCCAGCAGGCAAAGTGTGGTCATCGGTATGTCCCAGCTCTGAGGATGGATTTCGTACCGCTAACAATCTCCCTGATCGCTGATCGACCTCGCCGGGGGAGCGGCGATGCAAAAGCTCATCCGAACCGGGACCGGGCCCGAATGGCCCGTTCCTGCAACTAAATCTAAACTACAAAATCGCTTCACGCGGTAACAATTCTTTAACATTCCGAGTCAGACGAGTCAACCACAAGCCTGAAAACAGGTTAGGGATCAACTTCTCACCCCGGGTTCCGGGCGGGAATGGGCCCGTTTCGCGCGATTCCAGCTCGCACTACGTTGGCGTGTGCTCGCGGGTGTGCGGGCTTGGGGGACGAGCGGCAACGTGGCCTGGCGTGAGGCATGAGCTCGCGGATAGCCTGGTAGGTGGGGTACGAGCCGATCCGGTGCGATCGTCCGGTTGATGACAGGCGATAGGATCACCCATGATGAGATCATGCAGAAAATTCGGGATCGCGGGGCTCGCGGCGATGGCGTGCATGATGACCCCGCAGGCCGGCTCGTTCGCCCAGGAGCCACCCGCCCGGGAGTCCGTGCCGCCCCGGTCGGCTCGCGACGGATCGCCCAACACCTCCTTGCCAATCCCCGGAGACGAGGCGCTGCGGGACCGGGTCCGGGCGAGGGAATCCGACTGGCGTAACGGCCCGATCGTGTACCAGGTGATCGTGGATCGCTTCGCGCCCCCGGCGGATCCAACCTCGAAGAAGGCCCTCTATCCCGCACCCAGGGTCCTGCACCAGTGGACCGACGAGCCCAGGAGCGGGAGGCACCTGCCCGAGGCCGGGCTCTGGAGCCACGAGCTGGACTTCTGGGGCGGCGACCTGCCCGGCCTGGAGGCGAGGATCGGGCATGTCCAGGCCGTGGGGGCCGAGGTGCTCTATCTGAACCCGATCCACGCGGCGTTCACGAATCACAAGTACGATGCGCAAGACTTCGCCTCGGTGAGCGCCGAGTATGGAACCCGTGAAAACGTGATCAGGCTCGCAAAAGTCTGCCATGAGCGAGGTATCAAGCTCATGCTCGACGGCGTGTTCAACCACATGGGCAAGACCTCGCCGCGGTTCCGGTCGGCCATGAGCGACCCGAAGAGCCGCGATCGCGAATGGTTCGTGATCGACCCCAAATATCGGCATGGATACCGGGCCTGGGCGGACGTGGCCAACCTGCCGGAGTTGAACCTCGAGAACGACGCGGTCCGTGAGCACCTCTGGAACGGGCCCGACTCGGTGGTGGCGGGCTATCTGCGCGACGGCGTGGACGGCTGGCGGATCGACGTGGCCTACGACCTGGGCTTCCACTACCTGAGCGAGCTCACCACGGCCGCCCACGCGGCGAAGTCGGGCTCGTGGGTCGTCGGCGAGGTCTGGAACTATCCCGAAGACTGGAGCCCGAGCCTCGACGGCGTGATGAACTTCTCGCTCCGGCAGTCGATTTTTGACCTGATCGACGGCAAGATCAGCGCCCGGCTCGCCGCCACCAACGTCGAGCGGATGGTCGCCGACTGCGGGCTCGACCCGCTCCTGAAGAGCTGGATCCCGCTCGACAATCACGACACCAAGCGCCTGAAGACCCGGCTTCGCGACGAGGCGAAGCGGCGAATGGCCCAGGTGCTCCAGTTCACCCTGCCGGGGGCGCCGGTGATCTACTACGGGACCGAGCTTGGCATGGAAGGGGGCGACGACCCCGCCAACCGGGCACCCATGCGATGGGAGCTGGTGAACGAGGAGAATCGGGACCTCAGCTGGATGAAGAGCCTGGTCCGGCTCCGCAAGCAGAGCCGCGCCCTACGGGTCGGCGATTTTCGTCGCCTCGACACCGAGGAACTGTTCGCCTTCAGTCGAAGGACCGAACGGGTCGGGGAGAACGTGATCGTGGTCGTGAACCCGACCGACCGCCCGTTGAGCGAAGTGATCGTCACCCGAGAATCCAGGCTCATGAGCGGATGTGAGCTCAGGGACCAGCTCGACCCGAAGGTCAATACCGGGGTTTTCGCCGGACGCATCGAGGTCACCCTGCCCGCGAGGACGGCCCGCGTGTTCATGCCGGTCCTGCCCGATGCTGGGACGACCTACTCGCCGTTCAAGCGTGTGCCGTGACCTGCCGGGCCATCGCGGGCTCAGTCGATTGCGGGAAAGCGCCCCGTGTTGAGCCAGATGCGCAGGGCCTAGAGGAACGCGGTCACCTCGCCATGCGAGCGTGGACGCGTATGGGGCTCCGGCATAGGACCGTCCTCGTCGTCGAGACCACGATGCACGACGCGATCGCGGCAATATGCTGGAGATTGCACGCGGGTGATTCCCGCGGAGGAAAGATTGCCCGCGGCGACCAGCGCCGCGGGCTTGCCCGGAAAACGTGGCGGATCAGCTGGCCATGAAGACCTTCTGCGCGGCGGTCACGGCCTTGCCGGGCTCAACGGGGTAGCCGAGCTGGCCGAGGACCATTTCCAGCGCGGCGAGGCCCGAGATCACGTCGAGTTCGTCCATGTAGCCCATGTGGCCGATGCGAACGATCTGCCCCTTGAGCTTGTCCTGCCCGCCCACGGTGGTGATGCCAAACTTCTCGAAGAGCTTGTTGCGGATCGCCGAATCCTTCAGGCCCTCGGGCACGCGGAAGACGGTGAGGCCCTCGGCGGGGCGGGCACTGAAGAGCTCCAGGCCCAGCGCCTTCACGCCCGCCTGGCAGGCGTCGGACATGAGGCTGTGGCGCTTCCACACGTTCTCAATCCCCTCGGTCCTGATCCGCTTCAGCGCCTGGCGGAGCGCGAGGATCAGCGTGTGCGCGGGGGTGAACGGGGTGTCGAAGTCGGCCATTTTCTTGCGGGCGAGCTTCATGTCGAAGTAGAAGCACACGGTGGGGCAGGCGTCGATCTTCGCCCAGGCCTTGGGGCTCACGCTCACGAACGACAGGCCGGGCGGGAGCATGAGGGCCTTCTGCGACCCCACGACCAGCAGGTCAATGCCCCACGCGTCGGTGCGGCACTCCATGGCCCCCACGCCCGAGATGCCGTCGACCATGAACACGGCGTCGCTCTGGCCCACGATCTTCCCGATCGCCTCGACCGGGTGGCCCGTGCCGGTGGAGGTCTCGCTGAGGGTGCCCACGACCATGGTGGCGTCGGGGTGCTGCTTCAGCGCGTTCTCGACCTGCTGCGGGTCCACGGGCTTACCCCACTCGGTGTCGAGCGAGATGGCCTCGAGCCCGTAGGGCTTGCAGACCTTGACCCAGCGGTCGGCGAAGTACCCGGCGTTCAGGACGATCGCCTTCTTGCCCCGGGGGATCGTGTTGATCATCGCGGCCTCGGCGGCGCCGGTGCCCGAGGCGGTGAAGATGAGGACGTCGTTCTTCGTCTGGAACACTTCCTTGAGGCCGGCGATCACGTCGACGATGACTTCCTTGGCCTCGGCGGAGCGGTGGTGGATGATCGGCCGCGCCAGCTCCAGCAGAACATCTTCCGGGACCGGGGCGGGCCCGGGGGTCATCAGACGCGGCTTCTGCATCGCGAAACATCCTCCACGGAAAAAGGGGCCGTGTGCGGCCCCGTGTTGGGAAACGATCAGCGGGTTGTGATGCGGGAATGGCTCTCGCCAGCCACCTAGACTGTACTCGATGCGGGCGGGTTCGGGGAGACCCGCGCCTCGGGCGCGATGGCCCAGGACCGGCCCCGCCGCCGGCTCAGGACTTGTACACGGCCTCTTTCTCGAAGACGACCTCGCTCACGGTTTCGAGCGTCCCGTCGGCCTTCAGGCGGCGGAAGAAGCACGAGCGGTAGCCTTCGTGGCAGGCGCCCCCGGTCTGTCGGGCGCGGATCAGGATCACGTCGGCGTCGCAATCGACGCGGATCTCGTCCACGTCCTGCACATGGCCCGAGGTCCCCCCCTTGTGCCAGGAAGATTTGCGGGACCGCGAATAAAAATGCGTCTGGCCGGTCTCGAGCGTGCGGACCACCGCGGGGCGGTCCATCCAGGCGACCATGAGGATCTCGCCGTTCTGCGAGTCCTGCACGATCGCGGGGATCAGCCCGTCGCGATCCCACTTCAGGCCGTCCAGGTCCTCGGTCTTCATGGGCTTGGGGCGCTTCCACCGGGGTTGCGGCGGTCGAGTTCCGCCTGGATTTTCGCGATCGTGGCCTCTTCGCAAACGGCCTCGGCCGACGCGAGGGCGTCGGAGAGCACGAGGTCGGAGAGGGGCGCGAGGTCTAGTCGATCGATCTCGGCCTCGCTCATGCAGGTCACGTCGGTCGCGTCCACGGCGGGTGACTCGTGGGCGAGGATGCCGAGGCGTTTGCGGAGGCGATCGAAGGGATAGCCCGCATAGAGGGCCGTCCGGCCGGGCCTCGCGGCAAGCTGCTCACGGACGTTGACCACGGCGTTGAGCTTGATCCTCGCCACCACGTCCCCCCCGGCGGCCTTGCGTGCGGCTTGGGCCGGCGAGAGGCGCTCCTGCTCGCCGTCTCCGAGGGCTAGCCGCTGCGGGTTCTGGATCCAGTCGTTCTCGAAGTAGTCCTCGATCTGCGTGCGGCGGTCGTCGTCGGTGGCCCCGTCGGGCAGGCGGAAGAGCCACACGGCGGCGTCCATGAGGCGGATGGGAAGGGGAGTGGATCGCCAGTCGAACTCGACGGCGAGCTCCTCGACGTGGCCGTTCCAGACCTCCACGGCCTGCATGAGCCCCACCAGGTTCGGGCTCGAGAGCCGGAGCAGCCCGGGCGTGGCGAGGACGGCCGCGAGCACGCGAGGGATGTCGCCGGTCTCGTCCAGCCATTCCGCGACCCTGGCATCCTCGACCGGCGGCTTGCCCGTGGCGGGATCGACGGGCGTGGGGAGCAAGCGCAGGGGCGCCAGTCCCTCAATTTCCTGGAGCGGGTCGCCCCACTCCTCGGGCCATTCGTACGAGACGGAATGGCTGAGGTCGTCGGCCCAGGTCTCGGCGCCGGCCCCCTGACGGAGCACTTCGGCGAGGCTCCAGAAGGTCATGGCGGCCGCCTCGTCGTGCTCGCTCTCGGCTTCGATGGCGCGGTCGAGGGCCACGATCGCCTCGGGATTTCTGCCCTGCCAGGCGAGGCAAAGGCCGAGGTTGTAATGCGCGGAGGAATCGGCGGGATCGGCCCTGGCCAGCTCGCGGAAGGTCTCGGCGGCGAAGTCGAGGTCTTGCAGGTCGCGCCCCTCGAACGCCGAGGTCCATCGGGCCCGGCGCTCGTCGGTCGCGGCCGTCCGGAAGCGGTAGCTGGCGCGGGCCGAGATGGGAAGCTCCGGGGCGTCGGCCAGGATCTCCAGCGCCTCGGTCGCTGCGGCGTTCTCGGGATCGATCCGCAGGGCCCTCTGCCAGCTTCCCCAGGCGGCCAGGGGGCGTTGCAAGCGAAGGTGGTTCCAGCCTTCGTGGATCAGGGCGAGGGTGGGGTCGGTCGCGCTCATCGGCCGGGGATGATCAGCTTGGGCTTGTCGCCGCCGGGGGCCGCG
>JANOBY010000522.1:0-12246 GCA_031411935.1 Planctomycetales bacterium
GCCCTGCTTGGACTCGACGGGCACGACCGCGGCGAGGTCGGGGTTCGGGTCGACGTCGTTCTCGAAGGCCACGCGGGGCGGGTCCTCGAGGTTGTTCGAGGGCAGGAAGCTCAGCAGGCGTCGGCAGAGATAGAGCGCCTCCTGGTCGTCCTCGGCGATCAGGTGGGTCACGCCGGATTGGCCCATGTGGGCGTCGGGGCCGCCGAGCTCCTCGGCCGAGATCTGCTCGCCGGTCACCTGCTTGATGACCTGAGGCCCGGTGATGAACATCTGCGACTGACGCGTCTGGATGACGAAGTCCGTCAGCGCCGGGGAATAGGCGGCTCCTCCCGCGCAGGGGCCGCAGATCAGCGAGATCTGGGGGACGGCCCCGGAGAGCATGGTGTTGGTGTAGAAGACCCGCCCGTAGCCGGAGAGGGAGTCGATCCCCTCCTGGACCCGCGCGCCGCCCGAGTCGTTGATGAAGAGGAACGGGCTGCCGGTGTTCAGCGCCATCTGCATCACGTCGGCGACCTTGTGGGAGTGGACCTCGCCGGCCGAGCCGCCCAGGACGGTGAAGTCCTGGCTGGCCAGGTGGACGAGCCTCCCATCCACCGAGGCGGCACCGGTGACCACGCCGTCGGCGGGGACTTCCTTGCCGGCCATCCCGAAGTGCGTCTGCCGGTGCTGGGCGAAGAGGCCGGACTCCTCGAAGCTACCGGGATCGACCAGGCCGTCGATCCTCTCCCGGGCCGTGAGCTTGCCCTGCTCCTTCTGCTTGGCCAGGCGGTCCGGCCCGCCCCCCTGCTGGAGGTGCTCCTTCGCCCGACGAAGCTCGTCGACAAGCTGCTCCATCGTCTTCTTCGGCTTCGGATCGGCACTCATGGGTCGGGCTCCCTTTCGCGGCTCAGGCGGGCTGGACGGTCACCTTGTGCGACTTCTCGCCGATCCGGACTTCGTACGTGACGGGGCTGGTGACCGGCCCGTCGCCGTCGGCCTTCTGGTCCGGGGCCGAGGCCGAGGCTGGGGCGGCGCCGGCCTTGGGGGCCTCGACAGGTGCCTTGGAGGGATTCTTCGGGCCCTCCGACCGATGAGCGAAGAACTTCGGGGCCACCTGCGGGAACATGGCGTAGGTGAGCACGTCCTCGTCGGAGCCGTCGCACCCTTCCAGCGCGATGGCGCGTGCCCGCAAGTCATCCCACTCGGGCTGGAGCAGGTCGGCCGGCCGGTGGGTGATCGGCTCCTTCTTGGCGTGCTTGATGGCCGCCTCGATCAACTCAGGGTCGCGCGGGCCGAGCGTCTCGCCGTAATAGCCGAGCATGAGGTCGGCGAACTCGCCGGTCATGACCTTGTAGCGGCCCATGAGGACGTTGAACACGGCCTGCGAGCCGACGATCTGGCTCGAAGGCGTGACCAGCGGCGGGTAGCCTGCGTCCTTGCGCACGCGGGGCACCTCGGCCAGCACCTCCTTGACCTTGTCGCCGGCCCCCTGCTGCTTGAGCTGGCTCTCCATGTTGGAGATCATGCCGCCGGGGATCTGGCTGTCGAAGATCTCGGTTTCGACCCCCACGAACTTCGACTCGAACTCGGCGTATCTGGGTCGCACCCGCGCGAAGTGGTCCTTGATCTTCAGGAGCCGGTCGGTCTTCAGGCGGGTGGTGAACTCGGTCCCGGCGAGCATCTCGACCAGGGCCTCCGTCGGGTTGTGGCCGGGCCCGAGGCTCAGCGACGAGATCGACGTGTCCACGATGTCCGCGCCGGCCTCGATCGCCTTCATGAGGCTGACCATCGTCACGCCGGTGGTCGAGTGGACATGCACGTGGACGACGGTGTCCTCGCCGCACGCCTCCTTGATCCCTCGCACGAGGTCATAGGCCGGCTTGGGCCTCAGCAGCGCGGCCATGTCCTTGATGCAGATCGAGTCGCACCCGAGGTCATGGAGCTGCCTGGCCAACTCGACGAACCGCTCGATCGTGTGCAGGGGCGAGACGGTGTAGCACACCGTGCCCTCGGCATGCTTGCCGGTGCGTCGGACCGCCTCCAGGGCGCGCCGCAGGTTGCGGATGTCGTTCAGAGCGTCGAACACGCGGAAGACGTCCATCCCGTTCTCGGCCGACCGCTCCACGAACCGATCGACCACCGTGTCCTCGTAGTGTCGGTATCCCAGCAGATTCTGCGCTCTCAAGAGCATCTGGAGGCGGGAATTCGGCAGGAGCTTGCGGAACGTCCGGAGACGCTCCCAGGGGTCCTCATTGAGGAAGCGGATGCAGGCGTCGTAGGTGGCGCCGCCCCAGCACTCGACGCTCCAGAAGCCGGCCTGATCGACGTCGTCGCAGATGGGGACCATGTCCTCCATCGCCATCCGGGTGGCCAGAAGGCTCTGGTGGCCGTCTCGGAGGGCCAGTTCCGTGACCTCGACCGTGCGTGGCATCGCTTCAGACTCCTGGCGTTGCTTGAGGACGTGCTGATCCGCTCGACACGCAATCGCCCGCTCGCGACGGGACGGACGGGGGTTGTACCGCCCTACTCCTGCCCACCGTCGCGGCAGCCGGCCAACTCCCGCGATGGCCGGGCGACATCGCGTGGCATGGGCCAGGCGTGGCCCCGGCCGGGGCCTGTCCCAGGAGGCTCCAGGCCTCGCTTCTCGATTTCTCCCACCCGACGGCCGCCGGGGCGGCCACCAGGAAGCCGAACGAGTCTTCGGAGGTGCAGCGTGAGGCGTTCACGGGGGAATTGTCGATCAAAGGAACGCCCCCACACTCTGTTCGAAGAGTCACGACATCGTAACTCGCATGCTTATACGAATTCGTGTTGACGGCTCGCGATGTAGCGAAACCGCCTACCCTTGACGCCTTCCGCGGCGACTATAATCTCTATCGTCCGGCGAGTCAAACAACACACCGGCCCCGCCACCTTCGCGATCCGAGGTCTATGAGGCGGGATCCACCGGACGAGCGAGGGCCTCGGCGATCCCCGCATCGGCGGGGCGGATCGGACGATCAGACGGAGCCCCGGAAGCCCATGGAGACATCCCTCGAGATCGTCGTGCGCTGCACGGAGATCGACATGAACGGACATGTGAACAACGCCAGGTTTGTCGAATATCTGGAGTGGGGGCGGGAGGACTGGTATGAACGCAACGGGCTGCCCTACGACAGGCTCCTCGGCCTGGGGGCCATGACCGTCACCGTGAACCTGGACCTCAATTACCGCCGCGAGTGCCGCCAGGGCGACGAGCTGACGGTCGTGACCCGCCCCGAGCGTCTCGGGCGCTCCAGCTTCGCCCTCCGGCAGGAGGTCCGCAAGCGATCCGGGGACGTGGCGGCCGACGCGGTCGTGACCCTCGTGACGATCGACCCGACCACCCGCAAGAGCCGCCCGGTCCCCGACGACCTGGCCCTCGCCCTCGGTCGATGATGCCGCGGCCCCTCCCAATCCCGAGCCGACGGAGGCGGCCATGTTCCTCCCGGCGAGCCCATGTGATAGAATCGGATTGTCGTCCGGAACCAACCCGGAAAATCGACGATGTCCCGATTTCGGGCCCGTGCCGATCGCCACCCATCCGGCCGGTCCCCCCGAATCGTCGGCCGACCGCCGACGATCCTTCCCGCGTAGGATCATCGCACGCTCATGACTACCGTGACCGGTCCGACGGCCCCTCAGAGGCGAGTCCCTCGGGGCCGCATCAGCCTGCTAACGACCGCGATCGGCCTGAAGCTGGTGATGGCCGCGACCGGGGTCCTCCTCTCGGGCTTCGTCCTCGGCCACATGCTGGGCAACCTCAAGGTCTTTGAGGGGGCCGAGGCTCTCAACGCCTACGGCCGTCTCCTGAGGTTTGAGCCGGCGCTCCTCTGGGCCGTGCGCTTCGGCCTGCTTACCGCGGTGGGCCTGCATATCTGGGCCTATGTGATGCTCTACCGGAGCAACTGGGCGGCGAGGAAGAGCCGCTACCGCGTGTCGGCGTACCGGGAGTCGTCACTCGCCTCGCGGTCGATGTGGCTGACCGGCCCGCTGCTCCTGGCATTCATCGTCTTCCACCTGCTTCATCTGACGACTGGCAACGTCCACCCGTCCTTCGAGGAGGGCGAGGTGTACCACAACGTGGTGGCGGGGCTGCGGGTGGTCCCCGTGGGCCTCTTCTACCTGGCCGCGATGGCCGCGCTCGGGGTCCACCTGTGGCACGGGACGTTCAGCCTGTTCGTGTCGCTCGGGGCGAGCCAGCCCAAGCATTTGCGGTTCGCACAACGATTCTCCATCGCGTTCACCCTCATCGTCGTGGCGGGTTTTGCGGCCGTGCCGCTGGCGGTCCTGATCGGGCTCGTGAAGTGAAAGGCATGGTCGGAGCATGAGATTGGAAGCGAACGTCCCCCCGGGCCCGCTCGATCAGAAATGGAGCCGGTACCGGCTCGACATGAAGCTGGTCAGCCCGGCGAACCGGCGGAAGTTCTCGGTGATCGTGGTCGGATCGGGACTGGCGGGGGCCTCCGTCGCCGCCACGATGGCCGAGCAGGGCTACAAGGTCGACTGCTTCTGCTACCAGGACAGCCCGCGACGGGCCCACTCGATCGCCGCCCAGGGCGGGATCAACGCCGCCAAGAACTACCAGAACGACGGCGACAGCATCGATCGGCTGTTCTACGACACGATCAAGGGGGGCGACTTCCGCTCCCGCGAGGCCAACGTCTACCGGCTGGCCGAGACCTCGGTCAACATCATCGACCAGTGCGTCGCCCAGGGCGTCCCCTTCGCCAGAGAATACGGCGGGACGCTCGCCAACCGCTCCTTCGGCGGTGCTCAGGTGTCGCGCACCTTCTATGCCCGCGGGCAGACGGGCCAGCAGCTCCTGCTCGGCGCGTACCAGGCCCTGGAGCGACAGATCGGGCTCGGCGCGGTGACCATGCACACCCGTCACGAGATGCAGGAGCTGGTCGTCGTCGACGGCCGCGCCCGCGGGATCGTCACGAGGGACCTGGCGACCGGCGAGATCGAGTCGCATTCGGCCGACGCCGTGGTCCTGGCCAGCGGCGGATACGGCACTGTCTTCTACCTCGCCACGTACGCCAAGGGGGCCAACACCACGGCCATCTGGCGGGCCTACAAGAAGGGCGCGGCGTTCGGCAACCCCTGCTTCACCCAGATCCACCCGACCTGCATCCCCGTCTCCGGCGACCACCAGAGCAAGCTGACCCTCATGTCGGAGTCGCTCCGCAACGACGGCCGGATCTGGGTGCCCAAGTCGCAGGGCGACCACCGGGCCCCCGGCCAGATCCCCGAGGACGAGCGCGACTACTACCTCGAGCGCAAGTACCCGAGCTACGGGAATCTCTCGCCCCGCGACATCTCGTCGCGCGCGGCCAAGGAGGTCTGCGACGAGGGCCGCGGCGTGGGCAAGACCGGCCTGGGCGTCTACCTGGACTTCGCCGACGCCATCGGCCGGCTCGGCAAGGATCAGATCCGCGAACGCTACGGCAACCTGTTCGACATGTATGAGCTGATCACCGACGAGGACCCCTACAAGATCCCCATGCGGATCTACCCGGCGACCCACTACACGATGGGCGGCCTCTGGGTCGACTACAGCCTGATGAGCAACCTGCCCGGCCTCTTCGTGCTGGGCGAGGCGAACTTCTCCGACCACGGGGCCAACCGCCTCGGCGCCAGCGCGCTGATGCAAGGGCTGGCCGACGGCTACTTCGTCGCACCGCTGACCGTCGCCAACTACCTGGCGTCGAACAAGCTCGGGAAGGTCGCGACGAGCCATGACGCCTTCCGCGAGTCGGAGGCCTCGGTGTCCGGCCGGATGAAGACGCTGCTGAACATCAAGGGCCGACGAACGGTCGACACCTTCCACCGCGAGCTCGGCAAGCTCATGTGGGAATACTGCGGGATGGCCCGGTCCGAGGAGGGGCTCCGGACAGCTCTGGAGAAGATCCCGGCGCTTCGGCAGGAGTTCTGGGAGGACGTCCGCGTGCTGGGCGAGGACGGAGAGGTCAACCAGTCGCTGGAGAAGGCCGGACGCGTGGCCGACTTCCTGGAACTGGGCGAGCTCATGTGCCGCGACGCCCTGGCCCGCCGCGAGTCGTGCGGCGCCCACCTCCGCCTCGAATCCCAGACCGAGGAGGGCGAGGCCCTTCGCGACGACGAGAACTACTGCCACGTCGCCGCCTGGCAATACGCCGGCGAGGAGACTGCGCCGGAACGCGTGGTCGAGCCCCTCGCGTTCGAGAACGTCACGCTCCAGACCCGGAGCTACAAGTAAGGCCCCCGGCCCCTCCCCTCCACGTCGATCATTCAGGGACCCATGATGAGCGGCACCGCGAGCGAGAAGACCCTCGACCTCACCCTCCACGTGTGGCGGCAGAAGCACCGCCAGGCCGAGGGCCAGTTCGTGACCTACGAGGCCCCCGACATCAGCCCGGACATGTCGTTCCTGGAGATGCTCGACGTCGTGAATGAGCGCCTGATCGGGCGCGGCGAGGAGCCGATCGCCTTCGACCACGACTGCCGAGAGGGGATCTGCGGCCAGTGCGGCGTGGTGATCAATGGCGAGGCCCACGGGCCGCGGCGGGGCGTGACCGCCTGCCAGCTCCACATGAGGAGCTTCAAGGACAAGGACTCCTTGACCATCGAGCCCTTCCGCGCTGAAGCGTTCCCCGTCGTCAAGGACCTGATGGTCGACCGCGGGGCGCTGGATCGGATCGTCGCCTCGGGCGGGTTCATCAGCGTGGCGACCGGCAGCGCCCCGGAGGCCAACAGCATCCCCGTGCCGAAGGGGGATGCCGATCTGGCCATGGACGCCGCGGCCTGCATCGGATGCGGGGCGTGCGTGGCCGCCTGCCCCAACGCCTCGGCCATGCTCTTCCTCTCGGCCAAGGCCGCGCACCTCAACTACCTGCCGCAGGGCCAGCCCGAGCGGTCGAGGCGGGTGCTCGCGATGGTCGAGCAGATGGACGAGGACGGCTTCGGCTCCTGCTCCGCGCACGCCGAGTGCGAGGCCGTCTGCCCCAAACAGATTCCCATCGAGTTCATCGCGCGGACCAACCGGGATTACCTCTGGGGCGCCCTGACGGCTCGCAAGTAATCGACTTCGCCATGGACGGCAATGGAGGCCCTTGCCGGCAATCCAGGCCCTCCGTCGCCCCGCCTCACGCCGGCAGCCGGTGTACCGCGGGTGAGACGGCGCGTTGAGAGACCCGTTCGCTCGAAGCCGGGGCCCCCTGCACCGTCGCGATCCCGACTTCTCGAAGCGGGCATGCGATTCGCTGAAGAAGACCAGCAACGGGTGTGACCCGGGTCGGTCAGAATCCGCACGTTGCTGACCGTCCGGGATGGACGGGGACGGAATCGGCTCCCCGACCGAGACGTCTCTCTCCTCGCGGCAGGGCGTAACGAGGCATGGCCCCATGAAGCGACCCAAAGGCAAGCTGGCGATCCCGCCCTCGATACGCCGAGGCATGGCCAAGCAGGATCCTACGCCGAAGGTGGATGGACGCGAGGTCACGCGGAAAGCCATTCCATCCAGGCCCGAAACGGCGCCAGGCGACACCGAGCCGTCGCATTCGGGTCGGAAATGACCACGCCCATCCCCACATAAACCTTGAGCCGTCGGCCTCGTCGCCGGGGGATCCCAATCCCTCATCCATCCGATCGACGCCTTCAGATCCGGTAAGATTCATTGATGTGACGAGTGGGCCAGATTATGCTGGTCGTCACTCCCGATCCACGACGGTGATCGGGGGTGAGTTCAGGGAGTCCGGCGATGCTATACACTCTGCTGGTCTGCGTGATCCTGTCGGGCGATGCTCCGCCGAGCCGCTACGTGCCACGGGCCGCAGATCCTGCGCTCAAGGCTTTGCGTGAGGCTGAGATCAAGAGGACCATCGAGAAGCGGCGGATGCGCAACGCCCTGAACCGGAATCGTAAGGATAAGCAAGGTGAGGAGAGGGAGGCGAGACGAGCCTTCGACCGGGAACGTTCGAGCGAGGACGGGGCCCCTTGATCCCAGGGACTCCCCGATTCGTTCCCGAGCCCCCCGCCCCACTTCCGGTCCCGCAGCACGACGAAAGCGATCAGGCTTTCCCTCGCGGATCCGACCGGCGAAGGACTGGATCGGGGCATCCCTATCTCGCACCCGCGGGTCAGGATTCGCGCGGGTCGACGCGAGGTGAGCCTTGCAGGGGCGGCCAGAAGTGTGGCCGGATGATCTTCGCCCGGGTCGTCACCCACTCAGATGGCACCGCGACTTCCCCCAATTTTCGGTCGGACTCCGACCCTCAGGGCCCGTTTCGCGAGGTCCGAGCCGACGATATGGTCGATCTCCCCCAGCGGCTGCCATGGCGAGACGAGCGAATCGAAAGGGAACTGGGGGTTGCTCGCGAGGAACTCAATCGCCCTCTGGAGATGCCGTGGCGCGTAGTTGTGCACGCCCCGGATGTTGATCCAGCCCCGGACGATTCGCTCCGGGTCGACCGACAGCATCCGGGACGGGAAGACGGAGCCGACCAGGACCAAGGTCCCGCCCGTGCCGAGCAACGGCAGGGCCGCCTCGATCGCTTCGGGCGACCCCGAATACTCCAGGGCAACGTCCAGGCCTCGGCCCCCGGTTGCGTCCATTACGACCTCGGCCATCCGGGAAGGCGAGGCCAACCTCGTCGCGCCGAACCGGGCGGCCAACTCGACCCGCTCCAGGTTCGGGTCGCACGCGATCACTTCGCTCGCGCCGAGCACGCGGGACCAGGCTGCGGCCGCCACTCCCAGCATGCCCGCCCCGAGGATCAGCACGGTACGTCCGTCGAGCGGACCAGCCGCCTCGAGGGACGCGGCGACCGTGGCCGTCGCGCAACTCGCCGGGCAGGCGGTCGCGTCGGAGAGCCCGTCGGGGACCCGGAAGATCGCCGTGCCCGGCACGAGCAGGCAATGGTCGGCCAGGCCCCCGGAGAGCTCCCTCCCGGGCCTCAGCGGCTCGTGACCGTACTTGAATCCCTGCTCGCACTTTTGCGGCAGGCCGCGACGGCAATGAAAGCAGCCCCCGCAACTGGCGACGATCGCCCAGGTCACCCGATCGCCAGGAACCAGGATCTGGCCTGAGGCGTCGATCCGGAGGGCATCGGGACCGAAATCGAGGATCCGACCGAGGATCTCATGGCCGAGGATCGAGGGAGTCGGCACCGATCGTCGGCCGTGAATGCTGTGAAGGTCGCTCCCGCAGAGCGTGCAGGCGACGACCTCGACGAGCACCTCGCCCCCCACGGGCCGGTGCAGCGGCAGGCTCACGAACTCGAACGGCAGCCCCACGCCCTGAAAGACGGCCGCGGTCGCAATCATGCCACGACCTCCTCCGGCACGGGCCTGGCCGATCGGGCCGCGAAGTAGGCCCAGGCGGCCACGAGGCTCAGCGACGTCAGGACGCCCATGCCCCACCAGAGGTTCAGGAAGAAGGGGAGAGGGTCGCGCGTGACCGGCAGCCAGCCCCTGAGCAGCACGAGCGCGGCGTAGGCGAAGTAGCCCGCGGCATCGGCCACGTACATCAGGAAACCGAGGTTGCCCCGCTCGCGTGTCATCGCGATCAGGCGTTCAAAGATCGTCGTATGGATCGCGACGTAGGGCAAGTACAGGCCGAGGCCCAGCATGACCATGAACGGGAACGGGCCGATCCAGCCCTGCTGGAGGCCGAGCAACGAGCCGACCAGCAGAACGCACCCCGCGAGGCCGACGCCGATCGATGCGAAGAACGCGCGGCGATTGTCGACGATCAACACGCTCAGCCCGTTGGCGACCAGCACGCCGAGCGCGACGAGGACCTCGGAGTTCGAGAAGGTCGCCGGCGCGGCGGGCGAACCGAGAGCCTTCCAGATCTCCGGGGCGAAGTCGGCCCGCATCCCTCGGGCAATCGTCACCAGCAAGTACGCCGAGACGATCGCCACGATCCCCCCCAGATGCCGCCGCAGCATCGCGGCCCGGTCGGCCCGGGTCATGGGCGTGCGTTCTCCGCGGTGCTCCTGGTCGTCGGGGTCGGGGAGCGGGATCCGCGAGAGCATCCAGATGAACAGGCAAGCGGGGCCCAGGAACAGGAGACCGGACGCCGCGGGCATCCATCGTTCCGAGACTCCCTGGCCCAGCAGCCAGGCGCCGGCCGTCTTGCACACGCCGTCGGCCAGGATGAAGCTGGCGCAGAGCCCGGCGGTCAGGGCCTCGGTGTGGCGACGGCCTTCCAGGAACCCCAGGATCAGGCCGAAAACCATGCCCAGCGCCAGGCCGTTGGCGAACAGGCAAGCCACGTGCAGCGGGGACGGGGCCACGCCGAAGAGGACCAGCGACGCCTCGGCCAAGGCGATCAGCGCGACGATCGCCAGCGGACGGCTCCGCGGGGAAACCTCGGCGATCGCGCGGATCCCGAGGAACTTCGACAGCGTGTAGCCGAGGACCTGCGCGACGACCAGCACGCTCTTTTCGGCGACTCCCCAGACGGTCGAGTCGGCGAACGTGGCGGCCGTCCAGGGCTTCCGGAAGGCGTACGTACAGAAGTAGGCGCCGAACGCCGCGATGACCGCCCAGATCGACACCGCCAGGCGGGAGCGGTCCGGCGGAAGTGGAGTCGAGGGTCGACGGAGGGCCTGGTTCATGCAAGAATCTCAACGATGTCCGAGACGAACAATGCGAATCTTACCTACTTCATTAACCTGCGGGTGTGAAGATGAGATGTGGGGCGATGGAATCGAACGACTCGCGTGCGTTGGTGGTTGACGAGATCGTCGGGCTCTTCAGGGATCGCGGTGATTCGGCCTATGGACGCGAGGCGGTCTCGCAACGCGAGCACGCCCTCCAGGCGGCCCACTTCGCCCGAGAGGCAGGAGCCTCCCCCGCGCTGGTGGTCGCGGCCTTGCTGCACGACGTGGGGCACATGCTTCACGACCTGCCGGATGACGCTCCCGACCACGGGCTCGACGACCGTCACGAGGAACTCGCCGCCCGATGGCTCGCCGCCCGATTCGGCCCCGATGTGGTCGAACCGGCCCGTCTCCATGTCGAGGCGAAGCGGTTCCTGTGCGCCGACGAGCCGGGTTACCATGATCGCCTGAGCGAGCCCTCCCGAATCAGCCTCACATTGCAGGGCGGCCCGATGTCGCCCGGGGAGGCGGAGCAGTTCCGGTCCTCGGCCCATGCCGTCGCGGCCGTGACTCTGAGGCGATGCGACGACTCGGCCAAGGTGCCCGGCCTCGTGGTCCCCGGGGTCGAAGCGTATATCCCGTGGATCGAGCGAGCCCTGGCCCGATCATGAGCACTCCGCCCAGCGCCGGGATTGTCGGGGCGGGGATCGTGGGGCTGTCGCACGCCTACGCGGCGGCCATCCGCGGGCATCGCGTGACCGTGTTCGAGCGGAGCCCCGCCGCCTCGGGCGCCTCGATCCGGAACTTCGGGATGGTCTGGCCCATCGGCCAGCCCGCCGGCGAGGCCCATGAGATCGCCATGCGGAGTCGGCGGATCTGGCTCGAGATCGCCAACCAAGCCGGGATCTGGGCCAACCCGTGCGGGTCCATCCATCTGGCCCATCGGGACGACGAATTCGACGTGCTTCGCGAGTTCGCCGAGGTCGCCCCGAGCCTTGGTTACGACTGCCATCTGCTCTCGCCCCGAGACGTCCTCGACCGGACGGACTTCGCCAACCCGGACGGACTGATCGGGGGCCTGTTCAGCCCGAGCGAGCTTGGCGTGGACCCGCGCAAGGTCATCCGCGAGATCCCTCGCTGGCTGTCCAGCCGATTCGGAGTCCGGTTCGAGTTCGGCGGGACCGTCACCGCGGTCGGCTCGGGGTGGACGCTCGCGTCGGACGGGCGTCGATGCGAGTTCGACCGCGTGGTCGTCTGCGGGGGCGCCGATTTCGAGTCCCTGTTCCCCGACCTGTTCGCGTCGTCGGGCCTCCGTCGCTGCAAGCTCCAGATGCTGAAGGTGGGGCGTCCCCCGTCGGGAAGGCTCGGCCCTCACCTGGCGAGCGGGCTCACACTCAGGCATTACGGGAACTTCGCCGCATGCCATAGCCTCTCCAGGCTCCGCGATCGCATCGCGGCCGAGACCCCGGAGCTGGACGAGTTTGGCATCCACGTGATGGTCTCGCAGAACGAGGAGGGCGACCTGATCCTCGGCGATTCGCATGAGTATGACTCGGACATCGAGCCTTTCGACAAGGCGGCCATCGACGACCTGATCCTGCGCGAGCTTCGCCGGGTGATCCGCCTGCCGAGCTGGGCCATCGCCGAGCGCTGGCACGGG
>JANOBY010000523.1:0-6626 GCA_031411935.1 Planctomycetales bacterium
GGAATCGCCGCGATCGTCGCCCGTTCTGGCTGGGGTTCATCGGCTTCGGGGTTCTCGCGACGCTGTGGTTCCTGCTTGCGGTCCGATTCCCCCGCTCGATCGTGGGGGCCCCGCTGGTCGCCTATCTTCGCTGGTTTTTGGGGGAGATGGACCGAATCGGCATGGCCTCCCAACTGCTGAACCGCCATCCGCTCGTGCTAGAAATTCTCATGCTTGTGGCGTCGATGGCGGTCTGGATGCACGTCATCGTCGTCACGGCGCTGGCAGGCGGGTATCTGACCCAGAGGGCGGTCCGGGGCTCCGGTCCAGGAGAAGGTTCAGGCCCGAGCAAGGGAGGGGCCGATTTGTTGCTCCGGGGGCGTGGTTGACCTTGGTCGGCTTCTCGCCGCGGTTCTGGTATCGTCCAGGGGGATTCTCGTCGAGCAGGTCGGCTGAGGCAGGGCGGGGGGTGCCGTGGTGGATGGGCTTCCTCGGGTGGCGTTTGTGTTTGCGTCGGAGGCCCCGGTGGGCGTGATCTTGCGGAGGGGGCCGAGCCACTGGGTTCACCTGCTCCGGTGGGATACCCGCGAGGATCGGATCGAGCGGGGCGCGTGGCACCGGGGGCGCGTTTATGAGGACGGGTGCGACCTCTCCCCCGATGGCACGCTCTTTGTTTATTTCGCAACGCAGTATGGCCATGAGCGTAATGAAGGGTACACCGACGCCTGGACCGCCGTGAGCCGCCCCCCGTGGCTCTCGGGGCTGGCGCTGTGGCCTCGCCAGGAGACCTGGGGCTCCCACGCGTATTTTTCCGACAACGCGACGGTCGTGATCGACACGCCCCACTGGGAGACGCTCTCGCACCACCCGAATCATGAGCCCCGGGGGTTGACCGTCCTCCCCCGGTGGATCGGGAACGGCGCCCCGGCGCAGACCCTCCCGCCGAAACCCCCGAAGCGGGCGAGCTTTGCCGGTTCGGAAGGCGTGGACCACGACGGCCGAGGCTTCTGGCTGATCGACGGGCAGCTCGTCCGCGACCCGGAGGGGGCGTCCCCTCCGCTCGCGGACTTTCGCCTTCTCACGCCTCACCGCACGAGATCCCCCCGGTGGGCCCGCGAGTGGTGAGGCGAACCCCCGGCGATCAGGGCAGCCAGGCGCCGGGCCGGGGGGAGGACGCATCGGCGTCCGCGAGATCCGGCTTCTCGGCAAGCGTATCGGATCGAATCGGGGTCGAGACGTTCTGCGACGGCTTCTCGCAGGGCCTTGAGGATGGTTCAGTCCGGAGATGCATCTGGGGGCCTCCTTGGTGCGATGGGGTCGTCAAGAATTGCCGTCGTGCCGGGTGGCCTTTTTCATCTCAAGCCATCTTTTCGCTTCATGCGATTTGTACCTGACCCCTTTTCGCGTTCGAATCCCTGAGTTCCCCTACCTGCTGGCAGAACTCGGTGATGGCTTCGCGGTCTCAGACTTCGATTCCCTTGCGGCCAGCAGGGACGTGAGCAGGCCGCTTTGAGCCGGGACCAGGGTGATCCGGCCGCTGCCGTTCAGTAGGTTTTGCGTTTCCAGGATCGTGAACATCGCGTCGGCGGTTTCGCGATCCTGGCTGATTCTTCGCAAGGTCTCGCCGACCAGTTGCGGTCGGATCGCGCCCGCCTTGGCGAACTCGACCGCCGCTTTTCGTTCGGCCGTGCTGGTGATGATGCTCACCTGGTTCGCGCCGTCCTGCTTGATCGCGGACGTGACCTGGCGCAGGCGGTTCACCACCTTGCTCTCGATCTGCCGGATCATTTCCAAATCGCGAAAATGAACCTTGCGGATATACACCGACCCCAGACGATAGCCCCATTCGTGCGATTTGGGAGACACCTCGTCGCGGACCGTGTAACTCATCTCATGCCGATTCACCATCATGTTGGCCAGCGGGAGATTGCTGAGGCAGCGGACGGTGGAGTTGCTCACGTTGGCCGCCAGCGACCCGCGCGGATCGGTATTCTTGAAGAGGTACGAGACCGGATCGCTGATGTACATCTCGTACCAGATGCCGATCCCCATCGGCGCGCCTTCCTCCGAGTTGACCGGCTGACTGCGCAAGTACACCTGATCCAGCCGCATGTCGAGGACGTAACAGGTCCCGAGCCAGTTCATGATCAACGCCCTCAGGCCCATCCTGGGCCAGAGGAAGTGCAGGCCGGGTTCGTCGATCTTTGCGAGGACCTGGCCGAACAGCACGTAAACATGACAGCGACGCTCGCGGACGATGGTGTAGACGCCGAACATTCGTGCCACGGCGAAAAGAATCGGGACGATGGGGAAACAGAGGACGAAGGTGAGGCCAAAAGCGGTCAGGGCGTTCATGACTGCACCTCCAGGATCGCCTTATCGGCCTTCTCGAAGAGAGACAATCGCACGTTGCGGACGTACGCTTGCAGCACCACGGGTCCGCCCTGTTTGAGCTCCGCCAGCTGGCTTGCCATCCGATCCAAAGGCTCGATCTCGGCCTGCGCCTTCAACGTTTCGATCTCCACCGCCCGTCGCGACTGCACGATCTTCTGATCGGCGGACGCCTGAGCCAGACTGATGTCCGACGACACCTGGTTGTGGGCGGTATTGATGGCGGCCAGGGCCGATTCCACCTCCGAGGGGGGATCGATCCCGGTGATCAGCGAGGCATCCAGCACCATGCCGTATCGAGCCGCCGAGGAATGGCACTCCGTGTCCATGTGCTCATTCAAGTCGCGCAGATTTTTGCGGAGATCGTTGATCGATACGCCGAACGAGATCGCATTTCCGGAGGATTCCTCCCCCGGGATGGTGGGAAGCTCCATGGGTGGCGCCTCGAAATTTGCGATGCGCTCGCGGAGGACCGACACAAAGTAGCCCATCACATGCGCGATCGGATTCTTCACACCGAACAGGAATGCATACAGGTTGGATTCCGCGACGCGGTAGCGGATTTGACCATCCAGGCCGATGTTGAGCTGGTCCTTCGTGACCGCGTCCAGGATCGTTCCCCCCTTGTTCGCCTCCGGCTCGTCGGGATCGAAGGCCATATTCGTCGTCGAGGTGGCAATCGAGACCTTGTGAACGCTCTGCCACGGCCATTTCCAGTAAAAGCCGGGTTGCACCACGCGGACCTGCGGGTAGGCGTATCGCTCCCGCTCGTCCTTGACGAGCGATTCCGAGATCGGATCGTCCAGGGTCGTCGCCGTCCCAAGTCTCTGGGCACGCCCGAAGCTGGTGATCACCGCCCGCTCATTCTGATCGATGGTGTAGAGGCCCGCGATCAGATAGCGAACGATAAACCAGGCCAAAAATCCCAACACGCAGCCCACGATGATTCCCATGCAGGATCCTCCTCTGGACGTAGGCTTCCCGGGTGTCAAACGGCGACAGAAGCTCAATGTACAGGGCGCGCCGGGGGAATGCATCAACGAGAACCGCCAACGAATGGATTGAGCATCCAGGTCGAGACGTCCCACCATGTGCGGGAGCGGGCCATGCCCCTTCTCCACAAATCGTGGACACTCGGCGAATCCCGGGTGCGAAAAGGATGACTCGCCATTCCGCTCGGGTTCCGGGCGATGCCGATGAGAAAGCGATCACCTTATGGCCGCATCGATGATGCGAATCACAATCATTCGCTTTCTCCACGCTTCCCTTCTCGAGAGCGTGACCGCTTGACCCACCTCGGTCAGTACCGAAACCCCCCGCGAAGGAACACGCCTGCCTCCAGGTTTCGGTCCTTGCTCAGGTCGAGATCCAGCTTTCGCCCGAACGCCGCCCCCACCTCGCTGAACCATCGCACCTTGTTGGGGGACGTGTACTCCGCCCCCAGGGCCACGCGGAAATCTCGGTACTGGAAGAGCTCGTCTCGTCCCCGGGTTTCGATGGCGTAGGTGCTGCTGTCGAACGAGAACAGGCCGTAACTTTGCCAGGCTTCGTTCCACCGATAGACCACGCGCGGTCGGGGTGCGATCAGCTCGAATCTCCATGTGTCGTTGGGCGACCAGATCGCACCGACGGCCGGGATGATGGGGAGATCGGGCTGCGCGGTGTAGACCACCCCGCCGAGTAGGACCAGTTTCGGCCCGGACCGATAGCTCGCGAACACGCGGGCCGGCACCCGGAACGCCTCGCTGCTCAGGTTCTGCCAGTCGGTATAAAGGCCCGGGGTCGCCGCCACCTGGATGGAGAGCTTCCGCGAGAGGGGCTGCTCGACCTGGACATCCATCGTCAGGCCATAGATCTGGTCGGGAAGGCCCAGCCCGGTCTCGCCCAGAAACAGCGCCTGGAACTGCGGGCGCAGGCTGAGCATGGTGCGTCCGAACGTGAAGCGCTTCCCGCTCGCCACGCTCAGGAATCCCAGGCTCAGGTTGGTGTTCGTGTCGCTCACGTCGCCGGGCCCGATGTACCAGGACTCCACCGCGAGCAAGGGCGGTGGAGGCGGTCCATACCCCTTGGGAGGCCCCGACGGAGGCGGCCCGTTGGGCGCCGAGTCGGCCCCTCCCCCCAACTCCGGCGTGAGCGGCGGCCGATCCTCCGGCCGTCCCGGATCCCTCGGGATCTCGACCTCCCTCATCGGGGGATTGGCCGGTCCCGCCACCGGCGGTCGCGCTCCCTCCTGGGCTTGCAGACGATCCGTCGTTCTTCCCGAGGCAAGGAGTAACGTGAAGATCAGGACCCATTGACTCGGATTTGTCCGTCCTCGAATCCATGGAATCAACGTTCCTCTCCTCCATGAGAGTCCAAGACTTCGAACGCTCAACTTAGACATTCGGTGGACCGTGTCAAGCCCGCCCGAGCGTCGTGGCCCCCGCGCAGCCTCTCCGGGGGAGGACAAAGGTCGTCCCGGCCCGTGCGACGCCTTGGCCCCCATGGCTCGCCGTGGGTCCCCGCTCCCGTGCCGTGATCGGGGAGACTCCTTAGCAATACTGTCGCAGTGCCCGGCGCATCTCGCGGGCGTTGGGGTAGCGGTCGGCGGGGTCCCTTTCGAGGCATTTTTTGAGGATGTCGGCCAGGCCCTCGGGGACTTCGGGGCGGCGGTTGCGGATGGGCACGGGCTGGTCCTCCAGCAGCATGCGGATCACGTCCCCCTCGGCGTTCTGGTCGTAGATGAACTGCCCCGAGATCAGGTAATACAGCGTGGCCGCCGTGGCGTAGAGGTCGCCCGAAGGGAGCACCTTCTTGAAGTCCAGCACCTGCTCGGGCGGCATGAAGGGGATCGTGCCCCGCATCTCGCCCGAGAACGTGAGCCCCGACAGGCCGATCCCCCGGAAGCTCTTGGCGAGGCCGAAGTCGGAGATCTTGGCGAGCAGCCCGCCGGAGGTGCGGCCGATCAAGATGTTCTCGGGCTTGATGTCGCGGTGGACGAACCCCAGGCCGTGGGCGTGCTCCAGCCCCTTGAGCACCTGGTACGCCATGCGGCAAGCCTGGACGATCGGGTAGCGGCCGGGCTCGGAGTGGGCCACGTCTTCGAGGTTCGGGCCCGACACGTATTCCATGGCGAACCAGAACTGGCCGCGGGTCGTGCCCTGCTCCAGGTACTCGACGATGTTCGGGTGCTTCATCTGGCTGATGACCGACATCTCGCGCAAGAAGCGGTCGATCGCCGAGCGGGCGGCGGCGGTCTCGGGGGCGATGAGCTTCAGCGCGACCTTCTGGCCCGATCGCATGTTCTGGGCGAGGTACACCACGCCCATGGCCCCGCGCCCCAGCTCGCGCAGGGTGGTGTAGTGGGGCACGGGCTGGAAGGTGGTGGCGGCGTCCATGCGGCAGTGGTCGCAGAGCCAGGAGATGGACTCGCGGAAGTCCATGTTCGACCCGGTGGTGATCTCCACGCCGGGCGGGGCGTGGGCCCCGCACGAGATGCACACGATGTCGCCCACGGCGGCCATGGCCTCGGCCGTCTCGGCGAGCACCGGAGGGGCGATCCCGGTGGTGTCGGGCGTGGCCTCGATCTTCACCACGAACACGCTCTGGCCCGCGGCGATCCGGTCGCCCGAGACCAGCTTGCTGCGGTCCACCTGGTGGTCGTTGATGAACGTGCCGTTGGTGCTGCCGAGGTCCCGAAGCTCGCACCGGGGCGGCTTGACCTCGATCAGGAAATGGTCGCGCGACAGGGCCGTGTCTTCCGGCATGGGGCAATGCACCAGCCGCGACCGCCCCACGATGAACGTGTCGTGGCCGTTAATGGAGAACGATTGGCCCGACCGGGGGCCCTGGATGACATCCAAGGTGACGCGCATGCTTGCCGATACAGAGGGGAAAAGACCTGGCGTAGGCGCGGCGACCGAGGCCATTATACGCTGCGAACTCGGAAACGGACCAGGCTTGGCGACACCAAAACGCTGTACCCCCCCCTCTTCATGAAACCGACGGACGTTCAGATCTCGCCGGAAATCGCCGCCGCGATGGCCGAAGGGCACGCGGTCGTGGCGCTGGAATCCACGCTCATCACGCATGGACTGCCGTGGCCCGAGAATGCCTCCACGGCGATCGACGCCCAGAGGGCGGTGCGGGCCTCGGGCTCGGTGCCCGCCACGTTCGCCGTCGTGGGCGGATCGATCCGGGTGGGGTTCTCGGCCGGGGAGAGCGAGGCCGTGGGGCGGTCGTGCTGGTTCGTGAGGGTCTGGGGGCGCGACCTGGCG
>JANOBY010000524.1:0-4687 GCA_031411935.1 Planctomycetales bacterium
GGGGGGAGGGGCCGCCGAGGGCTCGGTGCTGGGGGAGACGGGCGGGGCGGTCAGGGTCCCGTCGAGCACGGGGCCGGCGGCCTTGGCGGCGTCGGCCCTTTTCTTGGTGGCCATGTCGTTGACTGCCTGTTCGAGCTGGGCGACCGTCAGGTCGGTGCGGTCCTCGGGCTTCACGGTCGTGGGGGGGGAGAAGGCGAAGATGCTGTCGGGGATGGTCTCGTTCATCTTCACGTTCGAGTAGACCATGAGGATCTTGCTGGGGGAGCCCGGGGGGGCGGTCAGCTTCTGGGCGATCGGGCGGCCGGAGGGGTCGAGCTTGGTCTCCTCGATGCGCTTGCCCTGCTCGATCTGCGCGGGCTTGCGGCCCTCGAACTTGACCTGATAGGGCCACCCGTCGTCCTTGCCGATGGTCAGGGTGACCAGGCTGGGGACATAGGGGGGCAGGGGGGAGCCGGGGGGCAGGCTGGCCCCGTTGGGCAGGACCGGGGCCCCGCCTTCCTTCCAGGTCCCTCCCAGGATGATCACGGGCTTGCCGTCCATCTCCGCCTCGCGGCTCTGGTCGAAGTCGAACGCCTTGCGCAGGCCCTTGAGCAGGGCCTCGGGCCCGGCGAACCCCAGCTGGCCGAGGATGGTCTCGCGGAAGGTCGCGTCGCATTCGGGGCGGTTAAGGACCTTGAGGATGGAGGAGAACCCGAGGCGTTCGCATCGCTCGGACTTGAGGACCTTGGTGAAGTCCCACATGGTGATGCCGTCGCAGACCTGGAGCATGGTGCCGCTGGCCTCGCCCAGGCCTTCCAGGGTGAGCAGCATGTACATCTTGTAGCCGGGGGCCTTGATGTATTGCCCCTTGAGCCCGAACTTCTGGTTGATGATGTCGGAGGAGACGGTGAGGTCGGCCGAGACCGAGGTCATGGCGGCGATCTTCTTCACGGCCTCGTCGATGAGGGCCTCGGCCGGGGTGGGCGGGGCCTCGGGCTCGGCCGGGGCGAGCGCCTTGATGCTGCCGGGCGCCTTGGCCTTCGCGTCGGCGCCGGGCAGGGATTCCAGGGGCGCGGCGGGGTCCTGGGCCCAGGCCCAGAGTGGAATCGTCAGGGCGATTCCCAGCATCGGGATGATCCGGTTTTTGGGCATGGTAGGGATTGCGCCGGTTTTCCTTGAAGAATGACGAAGGGATGATCCGATCCTATCCCTAGTCGCTCAGACCCGCAAGTCCGGTCGAGCCTCGGGACACGTCCCGGGGGGACGTCGGAAAGCGGGACGGAGCGAGCGATTTGGCCCGGGGCCAGGTCGGCGCGCGGTGGACAAAGAAGCACGGAGGCGGCTTTGCCCGCGCGGCCCACATTTCTGGCTCGCGGTCGGGGTGTCGCGGAGGGATTTATGAACACGATTGGTGTGCTGCTTTTGGCGGCTGCGACCTCGACCGGAGGTCTGTTCGACAAGCCCCACGTCGGGGGCAAGAAGTTCCTGAGGGCCCACGCCGTCACGCACGGTGCGCCGCCCGCCGGTGGCATGGTCCAGCCCCCGCCCGGGGCGGGCATGGGCGGACCCGGCGGACCCGGCGGACCCGGCCAGGCCGGCCGGCGGTTCCCCAACGTTCGCAGCCAGGTCTTCTTCGTCGAGCCCGCCGGGATGAAGATCGGCTGGCAGACCGCCGCGGGTGCGGGCGGGGATCGGGTGTACCTGCCCGCCCAGCTCTCGGCCCCGGCCCGCTACAACTTCACGCAGGGCTACATCTATCGGCTCAAGCTGACGGACATCGCCGGACGCCCGGGCCTGCAGCTCTACCCGACGCTTGAGGTCGCGCCCAGCACCCCGGCGACCGACGCCTACCTCACGCACAACCCGATCCCCGTGGTCTTCACCGAAGAGGACTTCGACCAGGTGGTCGCGGGCAACTTCGTGACCAAGGTCGTCTACCTGCCCGATCCCAAGTATCAAGAGCTGGCGGTGTCCGGGGTGGAGACCCTGGTCAACACGCGGCTTGAGCCGGGCGTGGACCCGATCCTCGAGGCCGACCGTCGCGGGACGATCCTCATGATCATCCGCCTGGGTGCGATCGACCTGGAAATGCCGTCGGCCGGGGTCACGGGCGTCACGGCCAGCGGTGGACCCGCGCCGAACATGATGCTCAACCCCACTCCCAACATGATGACCGCTCCCGGCGCGGCCCCGGCGACCTCGCCGCTCGAGCCGGCCCCGACCTCGACCCCGGCCGTCCCCGTGGACCCGGGTGCGACCCCGGCCCCGCCGGAGCCTAGCCCCACCCCGGCCCCGCCCGAGCCCAGCCCCACCCCGGCCCCGCCCGAGCCCGCCGTTCCGGCCCCGGGCGACCCCGCTGTCCCGACGCCGGCCCCGGCCGATCCGATCCCGGCCCCGCCGGGCGACCCCGCCGCCCCCGCCCCCGACCCCGGCGTCACGCCGACCGGCGGCCTGGAGCTGCCCCCCCGCTTCTGATGCGATGAATCCAGCCCTCGTCCCGCCCCGATCGGCCACGATCGGGGGGGCAACGGGGCCAGGTGACTCCTCTCGCCCCGGCGGCCCGCGCATTCCAGACGCGATCCACCGGGGCGTTTCGTTGGCGACGAACGAAGACCCTCCGCGGACGAGCAAGGCTGCTCGCTCCGCCTCCTTCCGGGCGATCTCGGGGTCCCCGATCACGCCCCGGAAGCACGGCTCAGCCCGGGCCAACGGGCCTCTTGCACGAGGACGAGACCATGACCGATCGCGAACACCTGAGGAGGGCCGGGCTGGGGGCGGCCCTCGTGGCCCTCGGGCTGATCTCCGCCAGGACCGCCCCGGCGCAGGAGGTCCCCGCACCCGCTCCCGCCCCCACGCTCGCCCCGGCCCCCGCCGCCGGCCCGGTGCGCCCGCTCACGGCGCTGCCCGCCCCCGCGCCCGGGACGGCCGTGGTCGGCGGGCCCGTTCTTGCCGAGGACGTGCAGGTCGTGCGGTTCTCCGTGCCCGAGGGCACGCGTCTGGAAGTCCTGGGGCCGCCCGCCGAGCCCCTGACCGTGGCCGACGCCCAGTCGGCCGGGCTGACCTTCGGCCTGAGGGTGGGCGTGGCCTACCGGCTCAAGCTGTCGAACCTGCCCAACGCCCCCGGAGGCGAGCTCTTCCCCGAGGTCGAGCTGGTCGGACACCTGCACCGGCCGCCGGGCATCGACCCCATGAAATTCCCGATCCGCATCCCGTTCTCGTTCGAGGACCTGGACGACGCCGCCGTGAAGGGCCGTCTGGTCACCCAGTACGTGTACCTGGAAGACCCCGACCAGGCCCTGCCCATCTCGTTCCCCAAGGACCAGATCCCGGTCGTCACGCTCAGCCCCGCGGAGTCCCCGCTGAAGGTGGCCGCCGCGCTCGGCCGCACGGTAGCGATCGTGAAGGTCGGAGGCCGGGCCCCCACGCCCGACGAGCTCACCGGCGCGGGCGACTATACCTTTCCCAACATGCCTTGCCCGTTCATCGGCCCCGAAGGCGGCAAGTGCTCCCTGCCGTGCGGCCCGGTTTGCGGCACGCCTCCGCCCCCCGGCCGCCCCTGGTTGCCGAAGGACGAGTTCCTGTGCGACGGCGGGGACGGAGGAGCCCCCATGAGCTTCGGCGGAGACGGCGGGTTGCAGGGGATCGACCCTCGCGACGCCGCGATCCGGTTCCAGGCCGACAACCGGCCCCGCGTCCTGCCCACGAACCGCGTGTGCATCTACGCCCCCAGGTTTGCGGCCGTGAGGGCGAGCATCGGCGCCAACCAGAATCTCATCATCGAGAACCTCTACGTGGCCAACCTGACCGAGCGGATGGACGCCATCAACGCGAAGCAGGGGCCGAAGAAGTTCACGCAGAATGAGCGCGCCGCCATGGGGCGTCATCGCGCCCGGCCCACCGTGGCCAAGGGCCGCCAGTACGCCGGCGACCACGTGGAGATCCGCGTGTTGCAGGGGTTCGACGCCTCCGTGAACATCGCGGGGAACGTGCTCGTGCAGGGGCCCGAGTTCGCCAACTCCCGCGAGATGGCCAACCTCTTCCGGCTCCGCGAGAAGCTCAACGCCGTGAAGACGGCCGAGACCGCCGTGGTCACGGGGATCGCCGAGGGCCTGGGCCAGAACGTGATGGCCTGGAAGCCGCAGGAGATGGTGGGCGTCGAGGTGCCCCCGGACAAGCCCGGACTCGCCGTGGTCAAGCAGGTGGACACCGGAGAGGCCGAGCCCGGCGACACGGTCGAGTTCACCATCTTCTACCGCAACATGGGCAACGTGCCGATCCTCAACGTGTCGGTGATCGACAGCCTCCTGCCGAGGCTCGAATACGTGCCCCGCTCGGCCCTCGGCCCCGCCGGAACCGTGTTCTCGGCCAACGAAAACCGCGTGGGGTCCACCGAGCTACGCTGGGATCTCCCCAAGCCCGTGGCCCCGGGCGAGGAAGGCTACGTGAGGTTCAAGGCCAAGGTGCGTTAAGCCCCGGTCGAACCAATTTGAGAGGAATCAGGGGATCGCGAGCCGCCATCGGTTTGCGATCCCCGCCCCGTTTACCGACGCCCGGGCTCACTGGCCGCAATTCGGGCAGGCCCCGTAAACCCGGAACGCTTTCATGGGCCGCAGAGTTCCGCAGTGGAGGCAGGCCTGCCCCCGGTTGCGCCAGGAGTGATAGGCCGTATCCACGATCACCAGAACCACCATCAGCCCGGCCAGGACCC
>JANOBY010000525.1:0-12514 GCA_031411935.1 Planctomycetales bacterium
CCGTTGTGATAGAAGGTCAATTTCTCGTGATCGAGCCCGAGCAGGTGCAGGATCGTGGCGTGGAAGTCGTGGACGTCGATCACGTTCTCGACCGCCTTGTGGCCGAACTCGTCGGTCGCCCCATAAGTGAACGCCTTCTTCACCCCCGCCCCCGCCATCCAGGCCGAGAACCCCTTGGGGTTGTGGTCTCGCCCCTCGGTCCCCTTCTGGAAGGTGGGCATCCGGCCGAACTCGGTGGTCCAGACCACGAGCGTGTCGTCGAGCAGCCCGCGCGCCTTCAGGTCCTTCATGAGCGCCGCGGCGGGCGTGTCGAGGATCGGGCCGTGGCGGTCGTAGTCGGACTTGATGCGCCGGTGGCCGTCCCAGTTCAGGACCCCCTCGCCCATGGCGAAGGCTCCATTAAAGAGGGTCACGAACCGCACCCCGCGCTCGAGCAGTCGCCTGGCAAGCAGGCAGTTCCTGCCGAATCCGGCGAGCAAGGGGTTCGGGTCGTCAAGCCCGTAGAGACGCTTCGTGGCGGGGGTCTCGCCGGTCAGGTCGGCGGCCTCGGGCGCACTCATCTGCATCCGGGCGGCCAGCTCGTAGGAGGCGATCCTCGCGGCGAGTTCGGTGTCGCCGGGATTCCGCCTGAGATGCTCGTCGTTGAGGACCTTGAGGAAGTCCTTCGCCGCGCGATCGCTGGTCTCGGCGATCTCGCCGGGGCGCTGAAGGTGGCTGATCGGGCGGTCGGCGTTGAAGGCGGTTCCCTGATAGACGGCGGGAAGGAACCCGCTCGCCCAGTTCGCGGGGCCCTGCTGGGGGCCTCCGCGAGGGTCGGGGATCGCCACATACGCGGGCAGGTCGGCGTTCTCGGTCCCGAGCGCATACGAGACCCACGAGCCCACGCTGGGGAACCCTTCGAGCGTGAACCCGGTGTTCAGGAACATCTCGCCGGGGCCATGCGTGTTCGTCTTCGAGGTGAGCGAGTGCAGGAAGCAGAGGTCGTCGGCGCACTCGCCCAGGCGGGGGAGCAGTTCCGACGTCATCTTGCCCGACTCGCCCCGGGGCTTGAATTCCCAGGGGGACTTCGCGAGGTTGCCGTTCTCGCCCTGGAAGGTGATGAGCTTCTCGGCCGAGGGCATGGGCTGGCCGTGTCGCTTCACGAGCTCGGGCTTGTAGTCCCAGGTGTCGAGCTGGCTCACGGCCCCGGAGCAGAAGATCTGCAGGACCCGTTTCGCCCGGGGCGGGAAGTGGGGCACGCCCCGGGAGGGCAAGGCCGCCGCCTGATCGGCCGCCACGAGGCTGCTCAGGGCGATCCCGCCCAGCCCCCCGGCGAGCGTGCCCAGGAAGGCCCGACGGTCGAGCAGGTGGAGGCCGGAAACCGGGTTCGCGGTACGCGACATCGAACGTCCTCGGGAGAGAGACTCGCGTCAACGAACATAAAGGAATTCATTGGCGTTGAAGATCGCCCGGGCCAGGGCCGAAGCGCCATGCTCGATCACGAGCGGCAACGCCGAAGCCATCTCGGCCTCGGTGGGGTCGCGACCGAACGCAAGCGGAAAGGCCAGGCGGATCTGCCGGCCCGGGTCATCACCGGCCTCGTTCGCCAGCCTCTGCGCGAAGGCCGCGGACTGATCGAGGATGAACCGGCTGTTGAGGAGGTTCAGGGCTTGCAGGGCCGTGGTCGAGGAGTTGCGACGAGGCGAGACCTGCGCGGCGTCGGGGCAGTCGAACGCGCCGAAGGTCGGGTCGGGCTGGCTCCGGGGCTTGAACTGGTAGATCATGCGACGATAGGTCTCGGGCCCCAGGTCATTTCGGGCCTTGAACACCACCACATAGTTGGTGTTGGGCTCCCAGAGCGAATAGCCGGGCCCCCCTCGGCGAAGGTCGAGCTTGCCCGAGGTCGCGAGCACCGCGTCGCGGATCGCTTCGGCTTCGAGACGCCGCGGCGAGGCTCTCCACAGGAGGCGGTTGTCCCGATCGACGGCGATCCCGCTCTCGTTGAGCTGCGACGACTGACGGTAGGCGGCGCTGGTCACGATCAGCCGATGGATCGGCTTGAGCCGTCCGCCATTGTCAAGAAAGCTCCGGGCCAGCCAGTCGAGGAGTTCGGGATGGGAGGGGCGATCGCCGTTGAAGCCGAAGTCGCCGGGCGTGGCCACGATGCCCTTGCCGAAGTGCCCGTGCCACACGCGATTGACCATCACGCGGGGCGGGAGCGGGTTCTCGCGGTCGGCGATCCATCGCGCCAGGGCCATGCGACGTTCCGCCTCGGGCGCATTCGTGGAGAGGACGAGGCGAGGTCGGAGGGAGGTCAGGCCCGAGGGGGCGACCTCCTCGCCCGGCGACATCGGATCGCCCCGCCGGAGCAAGTATGTCGGCCCCGGCGTGGCGAACGTGCCCGCATAGACCGGGATCGTGTCGGCCCCCGCCGCGAGCCGGGCCCGCAACTCGTCCCGCTTCGCCTTCAATGCCTGACGCTCGGGGGTCTCCGCCGCGGCCACGGCCTCTCCGCCCACCTTCGCGCGGTCTTCCGACGAGGCGACGACCGTCCAGGGGGCATCGTCGGTCGCGACCTCGATCATGTAATCGGACGCGAGACGGTCGAGGAACTTCCCCTCGCGGTCGCGGCCCCAGACGACCCGATCGATGGCGACCTTCTCGGGAAGCTCAACCTCCACCACGCCCGCGCCCGGCTCCCTGGAGATCCAGCTCCACGAGTTGCCGTACTTCCCGTCATTCACATGAGGCAAGGCGTGGATGGGATTGCCTTCGTAGGTCGAGGAGGCCCGCGCGGACGCGTTGAGGGCCACATTGCGGGGAGTCTCCCCCGAGGAGTAGATCTCAAGCTCGTCCAGGCAGGGCTCGGATCCGCCGATCGTCCCCCTGATCGTGAACCGGACCCGCTTCGCCTCCACCGGGGTGAAGCGTTCGACGTTCCGGCCCGGATGGACCGGCGCGCGGGCCGCGACCGAGGAACCGGGAGTCGCCAGGGGCTCCGAGCCGTCGAGCTGGACCTCGACCCGGGCAAGTGCATCGGCAATCGCGGGGCGTTCCTTCCGGCGCTTCTCGGCATCAGGCGCGGGGACCGCGCGGTCGTTGTGCTCGACCCCGGCGAACACGGCCTGGAGCCCGTAGTAGTCCTTTTGAGGGATCGGGTCGAACTTGTGGTCGTGGCAGCGGGCGCAGTGGACCGTCAGGCCGAGGAAGGCCGAGCCCGTGGCCGTGATCATGTCGTCGAGGTCGTCGGCCCTCTGCTGCTTCATCCCTTCCGGCGACTGGTTTCCGACCACGTCGTGGACCCCGCCGACGAGGAATCCCGTGGCCGATTGCGACAGGAAATCGGCGCCAGGGATTTGGTCCGCGGCGAACTGCTCGGCCACGAATCGCTCGAGCGGCAGGTCGGTGTTGAAGGCACGGATGGCCCAGTCCCGGTAGGGCCAGGCGTTGGGCCGCAAGGCGTTCGTCTCGTATCCGTGGCTCTCCCCGAACCTCACGGCATCGAGCCAGAGGCGGCTCCAGCGTTCACCATGGCGGGGGGAGTCGAGCAGGCGATCGACCAGGCGATCGTAAGCATCGGCCCTCGGGTCGTTCTGGAAGGCCTCGACCTCAAGGGGCGTCGGGGGCAAGCCCGTGAGGTCGAAACTCAGGCGACGGATGAGCGTCGCGCGGTCGGCCTCGGGCGAAGGGGTGAGGCCCTCCTTCTCGAGACGGGCGAGGACGAATGCGTCGATCGGGTTCCGCACCCAATCCCCCCTTCGAACCGAGGGGACCTCGGGCGAGGCGATGGGCCGCAACGACCACCAGTCCGGCCCCGCACGGCGGGCGAGCAAGGGCTCCTCGGCATATTTCGCCCCGGAGGCGATCCACTGCTTGAGGCTCGAGACGTCGGCCGGATCGAGCGGAGACCTGGGAGGCATCTCGCCTGCCGAGACCTTCTCGAACAGCAGACTCGCGTCCGGGTCGCCCGACTCGACCGCGGGGCCGGTCTCGCCCCCCGTCCTGGCCGTCTCCCCTCGCGAGAGGTCGAGCCCCCCCTTTTTGGTGGATGGGTCGTGGCAGGCCAGGCAACGCTCGACGAGGATCGGCTTGATCCGCTTGATGAAGAACTCGCTCCCCTCGTCGGCTCGGACCGTGGGAGCGAGCAGAAGTCCAAGGAGGAGTCCAATCAAGGATCGTACGCGATGCAAGCTCGGCATCTGTGAGGACTCCTCGCCGGCCTCGAAACGCCTTCGCCAATCGATATCTTGGCGGATCCCAGCCACGGCCGCAAGCCTTTGTTTAACATTGAGGACGCGGACCCTGCGGGTTGTGCGAGCCCCCCAGGTCTCTCGATTCGACCCTACCAGCGAATTGGCCCAATAATGCATTCATGGTTGTCAAATCCGCAACGGTGTGGGTTGCGTTGGGGGGGCTCCCGATGCAATCCTGTGCGTCTTGAGTTCGACTCGTGGTGGATGGACCGCAGAGCGCGACGTTAGTTCTGGTTGGCGGTATCAACGACCAAAGGGATCAGGTTTGGGGTCGTGCCTATCCTGAGAACCTGGAGGCCGTCATGGCATCTCATGTGATCTGCGGATGTGGTGTCCAGTTCCGCGTGCCTAGCTCGTCGGTGGCGAGCCCCAGGCGATGCCCCGTCTGCGGACGGGCCCTGAAAATGCCGGCCCCCAGCGGCGAGGTCCCGGCGGCCAGGTCTCCCGTCTCCAGGGTGCCGATGGGCGTTGGGCTCGGCGTGACGGCCTTGATCGTCCTGGCAATCGCCGGTGCCGCTTACGCCACCCTGGGCGGCAAGCCCACGGCGGAGGAGACGGTCGTCGTCGCGCCCAGCCCTCCCATCGTAGCCGTCAAGGGCGCTCCTCAGAAGGCGGCCGAGACCGACATCCGCAACATCGAACGCGAGCTCCTGCCCGTGGGGCCGATCGGCGGTCTGGGCCGATAAGCCAGCGCGATCGCAGAACCAGTCAGGCGAGCGCGGTTCCGTTCGGGACCGGGCTCGCCGGTCGAGCCAGGACCACCGCGCCATCGGGCCTTACGAAGCCCATCACGAGCACTTCCGAAAGGAACGGCCCGATCCGCTTCGGAGGGAAGTTGACCACGCCCAGGATCTGCGTGCCTACGAGGTCCTCGGGCGTGTAAAGAGTCGTGATCTGGGCGCTCGATCGCTTCACGCCGATCTCGCCGAAGTCGATCGTCAGCTTGTAGGCGGGCTTGCGGGCCTCGGGGAACGCCTCGACTTCGAGGATCGTCCCCACGCGCAGATCGACCCTGGCGAAGTCCTCCCATGTGATCTCGGCCATGACGCCAGCACTCCCTCCTGGATCCTCAGGCGAGGAGCTTGGTCACCACCTCGCCATGCACGTCCGTGAGACGGAAGTCACGGCCCTGGAACCGATACGTGAGCTTCGTGTGGTCGAAGCCCAGCAAATGCAGGATGGTCGCCTGGAGGTCGTGGACGTGGACCCGGTCCTCCACGGCGTTGAAGCCGAGGGGATCGGTCTTGCCCAGCGTGATCCCGGGCTTCACCCCTCCGCCGGCCATCCACATGGAGAAGGCATTCGGGTGATGGTCGCGCCCGTCATTCCCGCCCTGGACCATCGGGGTGCGCCCGAACTCGCCGCCCCAGATCACCAGGGTGTCGTCGAGCAACCCGCGACGTTTCAGGTCCTTGACGAGTGCGGCGCTCGCGCGGTCGGTCTTGCCGCATTGCTCCTTCAGGCCACCGGTGAGGCCGCCGTGATGGTCCCACGCCTCGTGGAAGATCTGCACGAAGCGGACGCCCCGCTCGACCATCCTCCGGGCCAGGAGGCAGGAGTTCGCATACGAGGACTTGCCGGGCTCGGCCCCGTAGAGGGCCAGGGTCTCGGGGTCCTCCTTCGAGAGGTCCATGAGCTCCGGGGCGCTCGATTGCATGCGGTAGGCCAGCTCGAACGACTCGATGCGGGTGGCGATCTCGGGGTCGCCCACAACCCCCAGGCGCTGGGCGTTCAGGGCCTTGATCGCGTCGATGGAGTCGCGCTGGATCTCGCCGTCGATCCCCGAGGGATTGGACAGGAAGAGCACGGGATCGCCCTGCCCCCGGAACGGAACGCCTTGATGGACGGTGGGCAGGAACCCGCACCCGAAGTTCCCGGCCCCGCCGCTCGTGCCCTTCTGGCCCGTGGAGAAGACCACATAAGCGGGCAGGTCCTGATTCTCGGTCCCGAGGCCGTAAGTGGTCCACGCACCCAGGCTCGGGCGGCCGAATTGCTGGCTCCCGGTGTTCATGAAGATCTGGGCGGGTGCGTGGTTGAAGGCGTCGGTGACCATCGACCTGACGATCGCCACGTCGTCCACCACCTCGGCCAGGTGCGGCGTGAGTTCCGAGAGCTCCGCCCCGCTCTGCCCATACTTCGCGAACTTGAACTTGGGCCCGAGGAGCGTCGAGTTGGGATTGATGAACGCCGCCCGATAGCCCTCGAGCAGCTCCTTCGGCGGGAGCGTCCCGTTGAACTTCGCGAGGTCGGGCTTGTTGTCGAACAGCTCCAGGTGAGACGGGGCCCCCGCCTGGAAGAGGAAGATCACGCTTTTGGCCTTGGGGGCGAAGTGCGGCTTCTTGGGGGCGAGGGGGTTGGCTCCGGCGGCCACGTCGCCCATGGCGGCGCTGCCGAGCAACGAGCCCAGGGCCATCGACCCGAGCCCCACGCCGCACTCGCGGAAGAACCATCGTCGCGTGAGTCCGGAGCGGATCTCGTCGCGGATCTGCGTATTCAGGTCCATGGCGGTCACTCCTTGGTGATGGTTTCGTCGAGATTCAAGAGGACACGCGACACGAGGGTGTAGGCCGCAAGCTGGGTGGGGGTCGCTCCGGGGGGAAGGTCGGTCGGCTTCTGCGAGGTGCCGGTAGAGATCTCCCAGGGGTTGGCCAGCCCGTCCGCGAACCGCTGCGTCTCGCGCTTCATGAGCGAAATCAGGACCGCCGACTCGGCTTCCGAGGGGAACCGCCCCGTGCATACGCGGAAGCCATAAGCCAGGCGATCGGCGTCGGAATTCCCCCCGTGGCTGAGCACCCGTCGCGCCATGGCGCGGGCCGATTCCATCGCCGTGGTCTCGTTGAGCGTCATGAGCGCCTGGAGCGGGGTGTTCGACCGCGACCGGCGTACGCACGAGGTCGAGGCGTCGGGGGCGTCGAACGTGGTGAGCATGGGGAACGGCGTTGAGCGTCGCCTCCACACGTAGACAGCGCGTCGGTAGCGCTCCGGCCCCGTCTCTTCTTTCCAGGGAAACGGCGCGTAACTGGCGGGGGGCTGGAAGAGATAGGCGGGCGCCGGGGGCATGATGCTCTTCCCGCCGACGGTGGGATTCAGGAGGCCACTGGCCGCGAGCTGGATGTCGCGGACGGCCTCGGCCTCGACCCTTAGGCGAGCTCCCCGGCCCAGCAGCCGGTTATACGGGTCGCTGGCGAGCAGTGCGGACGGGATCTTGCTCTGCTGACGATACGTGGCCGAGGTCACGATCCACTTGTGGAGCGCCTTGGGGCTCCAGCCCTTGTCGCGGAACTCCACGGCAAGCCAGTCGAGAAGCTCGGGGTGGCTGGGCTCGTCGCATCGCATCCCGAAATCCTCGGAGGTGGCGACGAGTCCGGTCCCGAAGTAGGTCTGCCAGACCCGGTTCACGAACACGCGGGCCGTGGTGGGGGCCTCGGGGGCGGTGAGCCACTTCGCCAGGGCCAGTCGCGGCGGATCTTCTTTCGCGTCTTCGGGCATGGGATGCAGGAACGCCGGAGTGCCCGTGGTCACGGGCCTCACCGGCTTCAGGAAGTCGCCCCTCTTGAGGATGTTCGTCTCTCGCGGAGTGGTCCGCGCCTGGAGGACCAGCGTGGTTGTGCCGGCGGGATGGTCGCGCCACAGCGATTCGACCGTCTCGTTCGCAGCCTTCCACTGCGGCTCGGTGGATCGCCAGTGCGAGAACAGGGCCGAGATCTGCGACGGCGACCGTCGATCGGGGGCCAGCGCCAGGATCGAGCGAAGCCGCTTCGGGACCACGGGGGCGTCCAGGTCGGGCGCCGTCGAGGACACCGAGATTCGGAACCGGCCCAGGTTATTCGTCATGAGGTCGTCGCTGTTCCAACCACCATGATTCTGCTTCAGGTGGATGGTGAGAACGGCCCCCTTGGGGAATTCCAGAGGCTTCTCGGGGATGAAGATCGCCTCGCGCTCGACGTTGCGGCGGCCCGGCCCCGCATCAATCCCCCAGGCCGTCTCCTCCTTGCCGTCGATCGCAAACGAGGAGGGGCCGGTGACTCGCTTCTTGCCCGACTTGTCGTCGAAGTTGGGCTCGAGGTCGGTCTCGGCGGGCTCCACGTCGGAGGCCGCCTTGACGAACTTGACCCATTGCTTCTTGCTCGGGTCGTCGCTGGGGGCCGCTTCGACCGCGAACTCGGTCAGGGCGCACGTCCCCTTGAAGGATCGGCCCGGCCCTCCGCCCGGCAGGTTGGCGTCGTTGAGAAGCTCGAGCCGAAACGCGCCAATCTTCGTGAGATCCGTGGTCGCGGGCAGGATCCCCGTATGCTTCGTGGGTGCGTACCCGCAGGCCCAGTAAGAGCCGTCGGGCTGGAGCTTGTACTTCTGGCCTCCGGTGCTGTCGTCGACGAAGCTCCCAGAAAGGGTCTTCCAATCGGGCTCGGGCTTCAGGCCCGCTTCCCACTTCGCGAGCCTCTCGGGCCAGTCGGCCGAGGTATGGCGAAGGTCGGTCTCGACCTCCAGGATTCGCCGGTGGATGTCGGCAATTCGCATCTGCTCGTCCGCGGAATAAACCACGGCGGCGGGCTCGTCGTCGTTGTTCAGGAACGCGAAGAACTTGTAGTACTCTTCCTGGCTGATCGGGTCAAACTTGTGATTATGGCACTGGGCGCACTGGATCGTGAGGCCCAGCATGGACTTCCCGATCGCGTCCATGCGGTCGAACATGGCCTCCATGCGGAACTGCTCGGGATCGACGCCGCCCTCCTCGTTGATGAGGGAGTTGCGCAGGAAGCCCGTCGCGACCTTCTGATCCTGGGTCGCGTTCGGGAGCAGGTCGCCGGCGAGCTGTTCGACGAGAAACCGATTGTAAGGCAGGTCGTTGTTCAGGCTCTTGATGACCCAGTCGCGGTAGAACCAGATGTAGCGCGGCTTGTCCTTCTCGTAGCCGTCGGAGTCGGCGTAACGCGCCGCGTCGAGCCAGGGCTGGGCCCACTTCTCGCCGTAATGCGGTGAGGCGAGCAGCCGATCGACCGCCTTCTCGTAGGCGTCGGCCGAAGTGTCCTTGAGGAAGAGATCCAGCTCCTCGGGCGAGGGCGGCAAGCCGATCAGGTCGAGGTGGAGCCGCCGCAGGAGGGTCGGCCTGTCGGCTTCGGGGCTCGGCGCCAGGCCCTGCTTCTCCAGGCGTGCGAGGATGAACTTGTCGATCGGGTTCCGCGCCCAGGATGTGTCCCTGGTGATGGGTTCCGCGGGCCGGACCGGTGTCTTGAAGGCCCAGTGCTCGCGGGGATCCTTCGCGCTCGACGGCTGATCCTCGGGCCACGAGGCCCCGGCGTTGATCCACTTGCGGATCGCCTCGACCTCCTGCGCCGAGAGCCGGTCCCCCTTGGGCGGCATCCGGGACTCGGCGTCGTCGCTCGTCACGCGTGCGAGCAGGTCGGACTCGCCCGCCTTGCCCGGGACGATCGCGGGGCCGGAATCGCCCCCCGCCAGCGCCGCGGCCTTCAGGTCGAGCCTGAGTCCCGACTTCTGCTTCTCCGGACCGTGACAGGAGAGGCATCTGGCCTCGAAGATCGGGCGGATCTCGCGGGCGAAATCCTCGGGGCCCTGGCCCACGGCCCGGCCCGAAATCCAGCATGACAGGGCAACCGCGAGGAGCGGCCGCACGCTTCGCAACCAGGGGGAGCTATTCATGGGATCAGCGGATCCGGGGCCATCGGGAGGGAAGGCGACCAGGAGATCGCGGCGGGCGGGACAAGCCTCGACTACTCGATTCTATAGAAAGCGAATCCCATAAGCCAGTTGTATTCCCGCCGAGGGCCTCGCCCGGAGGCGAAACTCGCCTTCCCCTTCCGAGGGTCCTGGCGATAATCCGCATCAGAGGAACCGAATAGAGCCGATTCTGAACGGGAAGAGGAGCGCCCTCATGGACGATCGCGGCGAATCACGCGGATGCCCCTTTTCCTCCGGGGCGCGTCCCGGGGCCTCGACCCTGGAAGCTCGCGAGAGCGAACCGGCGGATCCCGGTCGCCTGTCGATCGTGGCCTATGAGCGGAACGTGCCGATCGAGAACGTCCTGCACCGAATGCCCCCGAAACGAGGGTGGATGGAGCGGACCGGCAAGCGAGGCGCGTACCGATGCCTGCCCCTGGTCGTCGCCAATCAGGCGGGCTGGCTGATCCGAAACCCCTTCTCGTTTCACGTGATCTGGGACGGCGGGCCGGGCGTGGACCAGCTCCGGTTCGCGTTCCCCGACGGCCCGGTCGGGTGGGGCGGCCAGATGCCCGAGGCGGTCGTTTCGAGCCACTTCGGCGACGGCATCCTCACCTTCCAGATCCCGTTCCTCTTTCGCACCTCGCCCGGTTACAACCTGTGGGTGAAGGGGCCCGCGAACGCCTTCCGCGACGGGGCGCAGGCCCTTGAGGGGATGGTCGAGACCGACTGGTCGCACTCCCCCTTCACCATGAACTGGAAGATCACGCGGCCTCATCAGCCGATCCTCTTCCGCGAGGGGGAAGTCGTGTGCCAGATCCTCCCCTATCCCCGGGGCCTCATCGAGCGGTTCGATCCCGAGATCCGCCACCTCACCACGAACCCGGAGCTCGCCGAGGCGTTCGAGACCTGGTCCACCGGCCGGGGCGAATTCATCGAAGATCTCTCCGACCCGTCATCCGACGCTTATCGCGAAGGCTGGCAGAAGCACTACTTCCAGGGGCGTGATTCCGCGGGCGAGAAGGTCGAGGAGCATCAGACCGCGATCCCCAGCCGAGAGTTCGTCCGCAAGGCCTGATCCGAGCCGGACCGGGTGGGGTTGCCCTCCGCCCGGCCCTTCGCGGTGTCCGATCAAACCGCCACGGGCTCCTGGATCGTGGCGGGCGGCTCATGGTAGACGGCCTCCGGGAGCGGGTCGGCGCTTCCGTTGGCATGCTTGACCAGCTCGGCGAAGTGGCCGTCGCGTGCCACGAGTTCGTCGTAGGGGCCGCTCTCGACCACCCTGCCCTCGTGGAAGACGAGGATGCGGTCGGTGTCGATCAGCGTGGAGAGGCGGTGGGCCACGAGGATCGTGGTCCGGTCGCTCCGCGACGCGGTGATCGCCTGCTGGATCTTCCTCTCGGTGATCGTGTCGAGGGCCGAGGTGGCCTCGTCGAGCACCAGGATCGGCGGGTTCTTGAGGAACACGCGGGCGAGGGCGAGCCGCTGGCGTTGGCCCCCCGAGAGGTTCTGGCCCCGCTCGGCGACCACGGCGTCATATCCGCCGGGCATGTGCACGATCTCGTCGTGCAGGCAGGCCATCCGCGCCGCCCTGCGGATCTGGTCGGGCGTGGCGTGGTCGTTCCCGTAGGCGATGTTCTCAGAGATCGTGCCCGAGAAGACGAACGGGTTCTGCCCCACGTAGCCGATCAGGCGGCCGATCGCGCCTCGGGACACGCCCTCGATGGGCACCCCGCCGATCGCCGCGAAGCCGCTGGACGGGTGGGCGAGCCGCATGAGCACGCGGAGCCAGGTGGTCTTGCCGCATCCCGATCGCCCGGCCACGCCGATCGTCTCTCCATGCCGGAGAGTCATCGTGAGCCCGTGCAGGGCCCGGTGCTTGCGGCCGTTGCTCGCCGAGTAATCGACGGTCAGGTGCTCCGACACGAACACGGGCTCGCCCGGCTCCAGCTGAGGCTCGCGGGAGGCCTCGGGCGAGAACGAACGGTCCTCGGGGCGTTCGAGCAGGTCGATCAGGTCGCCGACCTTGATGCTGCTCTCGTGGGCCTCGTCGATGAAGCGATGGACCTCGTTCAGGGGGGCCATCACGTTCATGAACAGGACCGAGAACATGAGGATGTCGCCCGAGGTCATCTCGCCCGCCCCGCTCAGCAGGAGCGCGACGGCCGCCGCGATCACGATCAGGTGGAAGAATCCCTCGTTCAGCGCCTTCCCGCTGCCGAACAGCGACATCTCGAAGTGGTGACGCAGCTCGGTCGATCTCCGCCCCTCGGCCACCTCCTCCACGCGTGCGATTTCCCGCCCGTCGGTGTTGGCCGCGCGGACATAATCGAGCCCGGCAAGCTGCTCGACCACGGTCCCGTCCATGCGCTCCCGGACGCGAAGCAGCCCCAACCTCACCCCACGTTGATTCATGAGCTGCCAGAGCGTAAGGCCCAGGGAGAGCGGGGCCACGCCGGCCATGGCCAGCGCGATCATCGGCTTCTGGCACAGGGCGGCCACGAGGGCGAAGGTGCCCGTGAGGATCGCCGGGATGAAATCCAGGAAGCTCAGGCGCAGGAACCGGACGAATCCGTCCACGCTGCGGTTCACCCGGCCGTGCAGGG
>JANOBY010000526.1:0-5086 GCA_031411935.1 Planctomycetales bacterium
TTGCCGTCGGGCGTGAAGCTTACGGTATAGACCGTGTCGGCGTGGCCGGGAAAGGTGACCAGGGACTCCTTCTTCTCGATGTCAAAGACCTTGGCAGTCTTGTCGCGGCTGGCACTCGCAAGCCTCTTGCCGTCGGGACTGAAGGCGATATCGAGGACCCAGTCGGCGTGGTCCTCGATGGTGGCCAGGAGCTTGCCGGTCTCGACCTCCCAGATCCGGATCGCGCGATCGGCGCCCGCCGCCGCCACGAGCTTGCTGTCGGGGCTGAAGGCGACCGCGAACACGCTGTCCGGCGACTCGACGAGGTCGCGGACCTGCTTGCCCCCTCCATCGGGCTCGGCCATCCAGAGCTTTGCCACCCCAAACTGCCCGGGATCTCCGCTAGCCGTGGCCATCCACTTGCCGTCGGGGCTCATGGCGATGTCGTACACGCGCTCCGACAGGCCTCGAACGCGGCGACCCAAAGTCGAATCCGCGGTCGTCCACGTGTTGACCTCGTGGTAGCCCGAGGAGGCGATCTTGGTCCCGTCGGCGTTGAAGACCAGGGCCGTGATCGGCACGGGCACCGGATAGGCCTCGGGCACGTTGACCGGCGTGAGCTTGTGGAGCAGGGCGGGCCAATCCTCCTTGGGATCGGTGCCGTCGTACTTCGCGCCCTCGGCCACCCAGCGCTCGACCACGGCGATCTGGTCCAGGGGCAGGGGGTCGAGCTTCCAGGGCATGCGCGGCTGGGCGTCGTGCTTCAGCAGTTCGACGAAGCGGCTCTCGTCGGGCTTGCCGGGTTCAAGGGTGATGTCTTCGCCTTGCTGGCCCCCCTTGGCCAGCGCGGCGAAGTTCACCATGTTGTACTTGCTCTCGCTCTTCCGAGCGTTGTGGCACGCGATGCAGCTCTTCACCAGGAGCGGTGCCACATCCTTCATGAAACTGACCGGGGCGGGCTGCGGTGAAGAGGCCTCAGGCTTCGGGTCGTCGCCCATCGCGATCGCGCCGGCGGCCGCCAAGATCATGACCTGGATCACGCGAGATTCCTCCAGAGGAGTGTCGGCAAGGCCATCTCTTTTAATTTATTCGGATGTGCGGAAAAATGCTCGGCCTTTGTTGGGAATTCCCTGGACCGGATGTCACTTCACGACCTTGACCGCGAGCGGGGTGGGCGGGAAGGGGTAGTCCTTGTCACCCACCTTGAAGGCCAGGCCCACCTGGACGGCGGCCATGGCCTCGGCGGCGGTCGGCTCGGCGATGATCTTGAGGGCGAACTCGGTGCCCTCGGCCGGCAGGTCCACGGGGTCGGCCTTCAGGCCGGCCGGGAGGCCCGTCAAGGTGATCTTCACGGGCTGCTTGAAGGGCTCCTTGCGGACGAGCTTGCCCTTGAACTCCACCGTGGTGCCGACCTTCACATCGACCATCGGGGCGGAGAGTTCGACGGCGACGGGGCGGACGATACTCACGCGGACGACCGGGGCGGTGAGGGTGATCTCGGCCGGGCCGAGCTTGCCCTTCGCGGTGAGGACGATGTTGGTCGGACCCACGGGGCTCTCGATCGGCGTGTTGATCGTGGCTGCGCCCTCGGGCGCCTTCTCGGCGATGGTCCCGGCGACCGTCACGCCCGGGGGCGGGGTGAGCAAGGCGAGGGCGAGGGCCCCATCGGCACCGGCGTCGCGAGCGACCTTCAGGGGGACCGTTCCGTTGTACCCGTGAACGGCCTCGATGGTTTCCGGGGCCTCGAGGGCCGCCGGCAAGGGAGTTCCGGAGGCCGAGGGCAGGCCATTCTGCGTCATCGAGTTGACGGGGAGGGTCCCTTGCAGGGCATACACATTATTCTTCTGGCCATACTCGACGATCGGACCTGCGGGGCCCTGGCCAGTGCCGACGACCTTGAGATCCACCGGGCCGAAGTTCGCGTCCTTGGCGGCGGTCAACGTGAACAGGCCTCCCGCCCCGCCTTCGGGGATGGTCAGGGGCCGCGCCGTGAGCCCGACGGGCAACTCGGGGAGGGCGACCGTCACGGGGCCGTTGTACCCCTGGCGCTGGAGGGTCACGCCGAGGCTCACGGTGTTCCCCTTGGGCACCGTGATCTGGCTCTCGTTCAGGATGAGCTGGAACGCGGGGACCACGGGTTCGACGAGGATCCGGTACGGGAAGCCGACGCCTCCGCGTCCGATCAGGTCCTTGATGGCAAGCGTGATCTCGGTCACGCCCGCGGGCACGGCGAAGTCGAGTGAGGGATCGGGAACGGTGATCGTGGCGGGCCTTCGCACTCCGCGGACGGGAAGGGCGGGGCTCACGGTGTCCTCGGCCGTGGCGAGCACGGCGTTGTTCGCCCCCAGGATCTGGAGCGTCCCGTCGAGGGCTGACCCCTCGTCCGAGGCTTCCACGCGGATCCGCAGGGTCTGTCCGGGCGTGACGCTCAGGACGAACCGATCCTCGTCGGCCGCGGGGTCGATCCGGCCATTGAACACCACGGGGGCCGCGCCCCGGACGGGTGCCGCGGCAGAATCGGCGGGCTCCCGGATCTCGGGCAGGTCGGACAGGGAGAGCGGGGCCGGGATCTCGACGTCGCGGCCGTCGGGAAGGGTCAATCGCGGGCGGAAGATGTCGGAGAGCGGTTCGGCCGCGAGGGGGGATGCGAGCGTGACGGTCTCGTTGAGGGTCCCGCCCCGCAGTTCGAGCCCGATCGTCTCGTTGCGACGACCCCCGATCGGATAGATCTCGGATGCGATCGGGATCTCGCCGATCAGGAGACGGTAGACCGGCCGGCCTCCGCCCTGATACTTGGAGTCGGACAGCTCGATCACGTAGTCGCCGTCCTCGGGCAGGACCGCCACGAGCCGGGCATCGGTCACGAGGCCCGGTGTGTCGTCCGCGCTCTCGACAAACTTCCGTCCGGCCGTGGTCAGGCGGATCTGGGGATCGACGCCCGACCCGATGCGGGAACACTGGGCGTCGACCACGATCTTCTGCCCCTTCTTGCCCGCGAACTTGAAGTGATCGACGTCGCTGCCCGCGGACGAGCCCTCGACGATCACGGGTGTGGGGACGACCTGCGCTTGCTCGAACGTGCTGTTGTCTTCCGCCTCATCCACGCGGGGAAACTGCCCCACCGAGATCAGGAAGGGGTTCGAGATCCCGTTGTCGCTCTTCACCCGGATGGGATAAACACCCAGAGCGACCGTGGGAGGGACCGTGACCTTGATCCGGAAGTTCCCGCCGTCGCTATTGGGAGCGACCTCGGCGGTGAACGGGAAGGGGGCGACCAGGACCGGAGCCCCCGCAAGGCCCGAGCCGTTGATCGTGAGGTCCGAGGGTTCGCCTCGTTTCACGCCCAGAGGCTTGATGTCGTTAATCTTGGGGGCATCGGCCAGGGCCGACGAAATCGTCGCCGCGCCGATCATCAGCGATGCGGCGAAGCCGGGGATTGGTCTCATCGGGGGGTCTCCAACAACGAGGTCGCAACACCGGGCCTCGCGGGGCGGCATGGCAACGGGGGGAGCGGGACAGGGCCCGCTAGGTAGGCTGGAAGGTCGGGCAGGCTCGGACAAGATTAACGTCTCACGATGCAACACCCCTGTCAAGCGTCCCCGCCCCGAACCCTGACGGTCGAGCAACGCTCCAGGCGGGGGCGGGCTGCCTTAAGGGGGATGCCTTTCGCGCAGGTGATCGATGGATCGAGGACCCCATCTCACGTACAATTGCTTTCTCAACTTGCCTCGAAACGGGGGTCCGAATCGTTGCCGCAAACCTTCAAGAACGTGTGTCCTCTGGACTGTCCCGATACCTGTTCGACGGTCGTGACGGTGGAGGACGGCCGGGCGACGGACCTCCGAGGGGACAAGGATCATCCCTTCACCCGAGGTTTTTTGTGCGGGAAGATGGCGACCTACCTCGACCGCGTGAACAGCCCCGATCGGCTGTTCTATCCGCAGAGGAAGGTGGGGCCCAAGGGTTCGGGCCGATTCGAGCGGATCTCGTGGGAGGAAGCCCTCGCCGAGATCAGCACGCGGTTCCGCGAGATCTCGCTTTCGTCCGCGGGCCCGCAGGCGATTCTTCCTTACAGCTATTACGGGACCATGGGGAAGCTCCAGGCGAGCAGCCTCGATCGCCGCTTCTTCCACCGTCTCGGCGCCTCGAAGCTCGACCGCACCATCTGCGCCTCGGCGGGTTCGCTCGGATATGAGTACACGGTGGGAAGGGGGCGTCTGGGCGCCGATCCCATGTGCGTGCCGGATTGCCGGCTGATCCTCAACTGGGGGTCGAACACGGTCAACACGAACAGCCACCTCTGGAGCCTCATGATCCAGGCCCGGGAGCAGGGCGCGAGGATCGTGACGATCGATCCCTATCGCAGCCCCACGGCCGTACGCTCGGACGAGCACATCGCGATCCGCCCCGGGACCGACGCGGCCCTGGCCCTGTGCCTCATGCATGTGATCTGGCGAGACGGGATGGAGGACAGGGACTACCTGCAAAAAGGCACGGTCGGCTCCGAAGAACTTCGGCAAAGGGTGGAGCGGGACTACCCGCCCGAGCGAGTCTCCGCCATCACCAGCTTGCCGGTCGCGACCATCGAGTCGCTTGCCCATCGTTATGCTACCACGCATCCCTCGCTGATCCGTCTGAACTACGGGCTCCAACGCCACTTCGGTGGCGGGATGTCGGCGCGGGTCATCGCGTGCCTGCCGGCCATCGTCGGGGCCTGGCGGCATCCGGGGGGCGGGGCCTTGCTCTCCACGAGCGGGGCTTACGACTTCGCCATGGATCGTCTGACCCGTCCCGATCTCTCGCCCCCCGGCACACGAACCGTCAACATGAACGAGTTGGCGGAGGCCCTCGCCGGCGAGTTGCCCGGGCCTCCGGTCAAGGCCCTCTACGTGTACAACTGCAACCCGGCGGCGGTTGCGCCCAACGGCTCGAAGGTTCTCCAGGGGCTCAGGCGAGACGACCTGTTCACGGTCGTTCACGAGCAGTTCCCGACCGACACGGCGGATTACGCCGACATCCTCCTGCCCGCGACCATGCAGATCGAGCATGAAGACGTCCACGGGTCGTACGGTCATCATTTCGTCATGTACAACCCGAAGTCGGTGAG
>JANOBY010000527.1:0-2077 GCA_031411935.1 Planctomycetales bacterium
CGGCCGCCCCGGCGAGCAGGGCCAGGCCCAGGGCAATCCACAAGGTCCGGCGAATCATGGCGAGGGTCTCCCCAGGGCGGATCGGTCGGGTGTGAGACGCCCGCAAGTTCCTCGATATTCGAATCGAGGTTGGCGAGGAAGACGTTTCACGCAGAGAGCATGCAGAAGAAGACGGGGAGAGATTTCATGGAACCTCCTCCGCGTCCTCCGCGTGAACCGTCTTCCCGGAGCTTCCACGCGGAGGAGAGAGGAATGCGGGAATCCGGCCGTGTTGAGGGAATTCGGGGAACAGGACCGCTCTCCGGAGATCGGGGGCCGGGTTCGCCTCGATACTCTCTAGCGGTGACCTCCTGGGCGTGGCGATTTCCCTCGGTAGACCACAGGGCCTCGCGCATCGCCTCGGCTCGTTGACAATCAGGACCATCGGGACGGGCCCCTTCCTTCGATCGGGGAATCCGCGCGGCGCGAAAATGTGAATTTGCAGAACGAACCCAATGGGGCCGCCCGGTCCGGTTACGCGATCATGCCCATGTGGCGGAATCAGAAGGACTTGGGGCGAATCGCCGGATCGCGGCCGTTGAGCGAAATCCAGAAAACGAAGCCAAAACGAACCCAAAACGAAGCCAATTTCGGGCCTCCAGGCGGGAAACGAACCCATTTCTCGGGGCTCGCCGGGGCAAGGTTCTTTGAGATCGAGTCATGACCGCTTGCCTCTGGCGGTCTGATCGGGTGCCACTGGTGGGAAGTGCCGGACCCAAAGCAAAATGGCTCTAGCCTCACCGGGAGCCCCGATCCTCTCCTTGTCTCCGCTTCGTCTGCGTCCCCTCTGCGTCCTCGGCGTGAAACGTGTTGCCCCGGTCGGCTTGCGGGCCGGGGCACGAGATCATTACCCTGAGTTCTCCAACCAGATCACGACCGAACCTGGACCGAATCGCATGCCCGACCGCCTCGCCGATGACCTCGAATTCGTCAAGACGCTCGCCACCGAGGCCGCCGAGCTCGCCCGCAAGCGATCGGCGAGCGTGGCCCCGCAAGAAAAGCCCAACATGTCGTACGTGACCGACCTCGACCTGGAGCTCGAACAGCTCCTGCGCTCGAAGCTCGGCGAGAGGTTCCCCGACGACAGGCTCACGGGCGAGGAATACGCGGCTTCGGGCGGGACCGGCCCCCGGCGATGGTCGATCGACCCGATCGACGGCACGGGCAACCTCGTGCATCACCTCCCCATGTGGGCGATCTCCATCGGCCTGATCGACGACGGAGAGCCCGTTCTGGGCGTGATCGCGATCCCGCCCCTGGGCGAGCTCTACTGGGCCGTGAAGGGCCAGGGCGCGTGGAAGGACGGCCACCGCTTGCAGGTCCACGACGCCGACGAATTCCACGACCAGGACAACGTGTGCCTGGGCACCAACGCCATGCGAACGGTCGATCCCCGCAGCCTGAAAGGGCGTCTCCGCGACATCGGGAGCGCCTGCACCGAGCTCATGTTCCTCGCCGCCAATCGGCTCCAGTGCTGCACCTTCCTGGGCGAGCAGGCCCACGACGTGGCCGCGGGGTCGGTCATCGTGCGCGAGGCCGGTTGCGAGTTCGCCACGATCGACGGGCGAAGGCTCTCGGCCGCCGAGTTTGTGGCCGAGACCCCGGTGAAGGTCCCCACCTTCATCGCGCCTCCGAAGCGGCTCGCGGCGCTGCTGGCGACGGCCCGGAGATATCCCTGAATCGCAACGTCCGCGGGTCAAAAGATTCGTTCCCACCAGAACACGCCCGAGAGGGCCATCACCAGGATCCAGAGCACGCCCACGGCCCGCCCAAGGCGATCGATCCAGCCGCGATCCGCTCGCCATCGCCCTTGCAGGGCTATCAGCGACCAGGAGGACAGGACGCCGAACCCGATGGCCGGGGCGAGGAAGATTAATAGCTCGCCCGAGGCACCGGGCAGGTCCTGCCAAAACGTCCCCTGCAACCCCCTGGTCTTCGCGATGCGGGCGATCGTGACCGCAACGAACAGCACCCACGACAAGAACGGCAGGATCGCGGCGAGGCAGGCGCTCATTCCGGCCTGCCTCGCCACGCGACG
>JANOBY010000528.1:0-4022 GCA_031411935.1 Planctomycetales bacterium
TACTTCCTGGGCTTCCCGTCGCTCTGGAAGTAGCCGTCGTCGGTCTTGATCGACACCTGGCAGAACCCGTAGGCGCTGGCGAGCAAGGGCGCGAGCAGCCAGGCGTTCTGCCCGGCGGGGAGGATCTCGGCCTTCCAGATGAGCATGAGCGGCAGGCAGGTGTAGGTGAGCCAGTCGACGAGGTCGTCCAGGCGACGGCCGTCGAAGTTGGGCAGGACGTCCTTCACGCGGACTCGCCGGGCGAGCGTGCCGTCGGTGGCGTCGATCACGGTGGCCAGGAGCATGAGGGCGAAGGTCCCGCGGAAGGCGTAGGGGCCTCCGTCCACGAGCAGGACGAGCATGGCCGCCGCGCACACCGCGCCCAGGGCGGTGTAGAAATGCACGCCCCAGGCCATGGCCCGGAGCAGAGGGGTGGGAACCGGGCGGGGCGTCTTGCGGGGCGAGGCCTTCGGGTTTGCCCCGCGGATCATCCAGCGAGCGACCCGGCTGTGAGCCAGCTTGTCACCGACCGCTCGCCAGCGGACGTTGCGATCACGTTGGCGTTTCTCGGTCATGGACAGAACTCCTGGGGCTCGGTTGAGCGGAATCGATCCGTCCGGGCTTCATCTGATAATAATAAAGGGCGCCGAGGATCAGTAGCCCGGCGGATGCGAGCGGGGCGATATATTTCTGCGGGAACTGTTCCCCATAAACCTCGGCGCGGGGCCATCCGGTGTTGATCACGATCACCAGGCCCCAGATCGCGGCCACAACGTTGACCGGCAAGGCCCAGCGACCCAGCCCGAAGAGCCGGACGTCGCCCTCGGCTCGCGAAGGGGGCGGCACGCCCGCGGGCCAACCTTGCAGCCTGCGGAAGAGCAGGGGGGCGGTCACCAGCCAGTAAGCCAGGTTGATCCAGACGACCGACACCGACGCCACGGCCTCGACCACCTTGGGATCGTTCAGGTTGGCGAGGAGGATCGCGATCGCGAGCAGCCCCACGACGACCGCCGGCCCCGTGGGGGTCTTCGACGCACCGACCTTCGTCAGCGCCCCGGAGCCCGGCAGGAGCCCGTCGCGGGCCATCCCGAAGACCAACCGGACCGCGCCGGTCTGCACGGCCAGGGCGCACGAGCCGATCGCCACGGCCACGATCACCAGGAAGAACTTCCCGACCACCGGGCCCAGCACCTCCGTCGTAATCCCGGACAGGCCCCCGTCGGGGCGTCCCAGCGAGGGGTTGAACAGGTCGGGCGCGGCCATGAGGGCCGCCAGGATCAAGAGTCCGCCGAGCAGGCCCGCCGAACCGAGGGCGTGGAGTATCGCGCGGGGCGATTTCTCACGAGGATTCGTCGTCTCCTCGGCCAGAGAGCCCGCCGTCTCGAACCCGTACAGCACGTACGACGCCGTGAGGCCCGCCGCCAGCATGGCCGAGGGGTTCAGGAACGAGTGCCCCGAGGAACCCTTCACGGAGAACACGATCGACGGGCTGTGACGCATCTTCGCGAACAACAGCACGACCAGCAGGACCGAGCCGATCAGCTCGGCGATCACGCCCAGGTTGTTGAACCGGGCGAGCAGCGTGACGGCGCGGGCATTCAGGATGGTCGTCAGCGCGATCAGCAAACACGCCAGGATCACGGCGTTCTTCGCCGAGTCATCCGGGTTGGAGGCGTCGCCCACGAGCTGGAACACGGGCGAGATCGACGGCAGGGCGAATTGCAGGGCCATGGCCACCGCGCCCAGGGCCACGATCGACCCGGCCAGCGAGATCCAGCCCGCCATCCAGCCCAGGGCCGGCGAGCCGACTTTTTTCGCCCACTGGTAAACGCTCCCGCACAAGGGATAGTGCGCGGAGAGCTCGGCGAAGCAAAGCGCGACCGACATCTGGCCGAGGACCACGACCGGCCAGGTCAGGAAGAACGCCGGGCCCGCCCCGCGATATCCCAGGGGGAACATCTGGAACAGGCCGGTCAGGATCGAGATATACGCGAAACCGGCCGCGAAGGACGAGAATCCGCCGAGCGACCGGCCCAGCGTTTGGACGTATCCGAAGCTGGCGAGGTCGTGCTCGTCGTGGGGCTTTCCTTCGGTCGGTCGCGGTTCGGGCGGGAGGGGGGAAGGGTCGGCCATCTTGGGGTCGTCATGCTCCCGTGCGAGAACCGCGATCGATCGAAAGCTCCGCTCGTACGGGCGTTATTTGGTGGCCTTGTAGATGCCCCACTTCATGTCGCCCGCGTCGCAGAAGACGACCTTCATCGCCCAGCGGTCGACGAGGTACTTGAGGTCGTCCTCGGAGAACGAGCTGAGGAAGTCCGCGCTATTGGCGGCGAGCTTCACGGGCTCGTTCTTGAGGATCTCGGTGAACTTGGCGGTGGCGTCCTCGACGATCACGTCCTTGAACCCGGCCTCCTCGAGGAGCTTGCCATAGGCCGAGGGCAGGACCAGGTGGTAGCCGGTGCTCTTGGCGTAGGCCTCGAACTCGGGCGAGCCGGGGGGCGTGCCGCGGGCGTAGTCGGTCACCACGAGCTGCCCGCCGTCGTTCAGCAAGCTGTAGAGCTTGGAGAACAGCTGCTTCTTGTCGTGGATGTGCATGAGCGCATCGCGCGACCAGACGATGTCGAACGGCTCGTCGAACTCGGTCGTGAGGACGTCGGCCAGGAGGAACTTGACCTTGTCGGCCACGCCCGACTTGGGCAGGGCCTCGAGGGCGAGGTTGGTCATCTCGGGCGACAGGTCCACGCCGGTCACGATCGCGCCGTACTCGCGGGCGAGGTGGAACGCCGCCCCGCCGATGCCGCTGCCCACGTCCAGGACCTTCACGCCGGGCTTGAGCTTGTCGCCCAGGAGGGCGGTGAGGTGGCTGGTGGTGGCGGGGCCGCCGGTGCTGATGTAGCCCTCGCCGAAGATCTTCTCGTAGCGGAGGATGCTCGACCGCGAGTACTGGCCGTTGTTGTCGTAGTGGTCGGACGTGGAGCTAGACCGCAAGGTCGTCATGTCGGGCCCTTCGGGGATCAATTCCAGAGAGATGGCGAGGCCATCGAGATGGGGACGGACGAAACACACGCCAGGAGGGGACGATGCGAATTCCCCGGTCAGGGGTAGGGCGGGGCCATCCCGACACCGAGGTGCCGCGACGGAGGCTGAGGGCGAACGAGACGAGGCGGCCCCTACATGCGGACCGAGGAAATTGCGAGCACGATTCTAATCATGACGAGCCGCCGAGTCCAACCCCTAATCCCGTCCGCGATTTCCTTCAAGCACTTTGAGGGCTTCACGATAGCGATCGAAATTCAGGTCCGCATAGCCTCGATAATCGAAGTCGAGGTCCGAGGCCACCGTCTGCACGACCGACCAGAGGGCCTCTCGCAGGAGGCTCGCGACCTTCAGCGCCTGCAGGTCGGCAACGTCCTGCGCGATCAGAGTACCCCGGTAGGCCCGGAGGAATTCCTCCTCCAGCTCTCGCGAGAAATGGCAGTTGACCGAGACCCCCGCCAGGTCGAAAAGCGGGTGCCCCATCCCCCCGTATTCCCAGTCCACGATCCACACGCGGTCCCCATCGTCGAGGATGTTCGCCGGCAGCATATCGTTATGGCAGAGCGTGGGCACGAAGGGCGCGATCCTCCGCGCCAGCCTGCGGGTCTGCTCCAGCATGGCGTCGATGTCGTCCGGAAGACTTGCGCCGATGCGTCGCGAGGTCTCCACATAGGTCCGGTTGACCTGGAAGGGCGAGAAATACATGAGGTCGCCGCACACGCGATCCCACCCGTCGTGGAGCCGCCTCAGGGTCTCGGCCAGACGAACGGCAAACCCCCGCTCCCTCACGGTTTCGGGCGCCATGCACCGGCCCGTGATGAATCGGCTCACGAGCACCCCGTCGCGGGCGTGGACCAGTTCCGGCGCAACACCGAGCGCCTCGGCCGCCCGGTGGCAGAGTTGCTCGTTCAGGCGATCCACTCCCAGGATCCGCAACTCCTCGCCGATCCGGGCCACGTACTGCTGAGTCCCGTCGGTCACGAGATAGTTGCGGTTGGTGATCCCTC
>JANOBY010000529.1:0-5664 GCA_031411935.1 Planctomycetales bacterium
TCGTCCATCTTGTCGCAGGCCCAGGAGAGCAAACTCTCGGCCTTCTTCATGTCGGTCACGACGGGGTGCATCAGGTGGGGGATGCGCTTGAACTGCGAGAGTTCCACCATCTTCGGGTCGATGAGCAGGAGCTTGACCTCGTCCGGACGCTTGGTCATCAAGATGGAGAGAATCATCGCGTTCAGACAGACTGATTTCCCCGTGCCCGTACGTCCCGCGATCAGGAGGTGGGGCATATCGGCCAGGTCGTAGGCCAGGGCCTGGCCCTTCACGTCTTTTCCCAGAAAGAGCGGAATTCGGGGTGTCTTGTGGGACGAATACGACCCCTCGATGATCTCTCCCAGCTTGACCACACCGCGATTTTCATTCGGGACCTCGATGCCAACCGTCGTCTTCCCCGGGATCGGCGCCACAATCCGGACGCTCGGTACCGCAAGCGCGATCGCCAGGTCATTCGAGAGGCCCGCAACCTTGGAGACGCGCAGGCCGGCCTCGAGCTCGATCTCGAACTGCGTGATCACGGGCCCCATATCGATCTGCACGACACGGACCTGGCAACCGTGCTCAAGAAGGGTCTTTTCCAGGAGCAGAGCACGGGTGTGGATTTGAGATTCCTGTTCCTGAACCGCAAATTGCGGTGGGGGTTCGAGAAGCTCCATCGGAGGAAGGCAGAACGACCCATCGGTGGGCCTGGCAATCGTTCGGACCGGTTGAGTCGCCCTGGGTTGCGCCGAGTTGACCAGCACGGGCATTGAGTTCCGGGCGTTCGCGCCAGCTTCGGGCCGAAGGAGAGCCGGCCGATAGGGCGAAGGATTCAACCTGGCCGGGCTCGACTCGATGAGGGTCTGCGGGCCATCCCCGAAGCCGTGAGCGGAATATCGAGAGGAATCGCCGTCTTGCTTCCGGAAGAAGTGCGAACCTCGCCGGATCGCGAACAGCTCCTGGATCGGCCAGACCAGGAGGGCTTCCTGGCAGAAGGCCAGCCCGACAATTCCGAAGGCAAGAAGGATCAGGACCATCCCCAGGGGGCCGAACTGCGCCCCCAGAAACGTGGTCAAGATCGCGCCTAGATACCCTCCCGGACCTATCGGAGGGCAAGGCCGAAGGCCAGGAGTCAGGCGCTGGAAGCCCGACGCAATCAGCCCCAGCAGCATGGCCAGGCCGACGAGTCGCAGGCCCATCTGAGGAACGGACCTTCGGCGAAAAACCAGGACCGAGTGAAGAAAGAGGAACGTGACCAGGACGTACGAGGTGGCTCCGACTCCGCTCTGGAGAACGTGAGCCAGGGTCGCGCCAACGGGTCCGCAAAGATTGGCGACCTCGGACTTCGCCGGGAAGGTGGCCTGCGCAGGGGGGTCGGTGGGGTCATACCCCACAAGACTGAACGTCACGAAAACCGAGAGAAAGATCAGGGCGAGACCGGGGGCGTTCTCGCGGAGGCGGCGTGGATCGAGCATCGGTGCCCCTCGCCTCCGGATGGCCCGCAGGGCTTCGTCGTGACCACGGCGATCACACACTCAGTCTGCACTCCCTCAAGGATCGACCTCAAGGGAGTCTCGGCTTTCGCAGACTTCAGCGGCTCGGGCCGTTCAGGGACCGTTCTTGCTCAGTCTTCCGACTGGGTAAGATCGACCGTCCCGCCTTCTTCCTCCTCCGTGGCCTCGTGCGTCTGCATGTTGCCGGTCAGATCCAGGTAGATCTTGTTCTGCATGATCTCCTGGATCACGACCGCCATCTTGTCCTGGCTGCGGATCTCCACCAGGGGACGAGCCCCCTGATTCAGCGCAATCATGCGCTTCTGGATGAGCGTCGAGAGTTTGAACCGACCGCCAACCTTGTTGACGATCTCTTCTTCCTTCAGTTCTTCAAGCATCGGTGTCTTTCGCTCCGCAACCATGTTGGACCAGCAACCCGACGAGTTTGTCCACGCTCTGCTCGAGATCGTCGTTAATCAGAACCACATCGTAACAATGGGAATGGTCCCGCTCCCAGCGGGCTCGCACGAGGCGGCGATGGATGCTCTCATCCGATTCCGTACCGCGAAACCGCAGCCGCTTCTCCAGCTCCCAGAATCGAGGGACATCAATAAAGAGGAAGAGGGCCGACGGGGCATGTTCTCGGACCTGCAAGGCGCCCTGAACCTCAATCTCGAGGATCACGCAACCGCCCCTCTTCATGATCTCAACGACGGGTGCAATCGGGGTACCGTAGAGGTGACCGGCGAATTCGGCCGACTCGAACAACTCCCCCCTCGCTCGCATGCCCTCGAATTCTTCCAGATCCACGAAGAAGTAATTCACACCTTCCTGCTCGCCGGGCCGGGGCTTCCGCGTGGTCGCCGACACCGACAGGGAGGCCGAGATCTCGGGGCGCTGAAGGATCCTCTGCACGAGCGTGCTCTTTCCCGAACCCGACGGGCCCGAAATGACGACGAGGTGCCCCGGCAGATTTCCCCAGCCTTCCAACCACATGGACGATCTGTCCTCCTGCGTTCTCGCCGATTCGCACGCAATCATTCCACGTTCTGGATCAACTCGCGGATCTTCTCAAGGGCCCCCTTCATCTCCACCACCGACCGACTGATCTCGATATCGTTCGCCTTCGAACCGATGGTGTTCGTCTCGCGGCCCATCTCCTGGACGATAAACTCCAGCTTACGCCCCGCACTCTCCCGTTCCTTGATCGATTCATGAAACTGCGTGAGATGAGCCTTCAGCCGGATCACCTCTTCCGCAATATCGGCGCGTTCGGAGTGAATGGCGACCTCGCGGATCAGATCCTTCGCTTCGATGTTGACACCCCGGGCTTCTACAAGGGCCTGGACCCGTTCGAGGAGTCGAGTTGCGTAACCCGCCACGATCTCCGGCCCTCTCACCTCGACCTGAGACAGATGCTCCTCGATGGACAGGCCCAAAGCCCTCAGCTCCTCGGACATGACCCGCCCCTCCTCCGCGCGAGAAGCCTGGAACTTCTCGATCGCCTGCGCGACCAGCTCCCGGAGGATGGGCCAATCCTGAGAGGGATCGTCGCCGGACTGACTACTCGACTCGACCACCCCCGGCAGGGCCAGGAGATCCGCAAACCGAGGCGTCGAGGCGGAGTTGCCGCCCAGGGAAAGGAGTTGGTCACGATAGCTGGAAAGCGCGACGAGATTGAGACGGTAATCCGAGGCGACCTTGGGGCGATCCACCTTCAGGGTCAGGTGCACGGTCCCCCGGCGGATTAACAGACGGACCTGCTTCTCCAGATCTCCCTCAAGCGAGCTGTAGGCGTCGCTGATCTTGGTGATCAACTTGAGATGCCGGTTATTCACCGACCTCACCTCGGCGACCGCGGTGATGCGATCGTCGACGTGGCGGGCTTCACCGAATCCAGTCATGCTCAGCAGCAAGAGAACCTCATCGCAAATTGCGAGCGTTAGGCAAGTTCAGCGACTGCCCGTGGTGTCGGGCGAACCCCTTCATTTGGGGGGGCTGTTCGCCGGGGGAGTCGCGGGAGCCGACGAGGTGGGATTGATGGCCTCGCTCGCGGGGTTCAGGGGTTGGGCCGGACTCTTGGGCTCGGTCGTGGTTGCCGGCGGTGCGGGCACCGGGCTGGTGGTCGCGTCGCCCGAGGAAGCCTTGGAACTCTTGTCCGCCTCGGTGCCTGTCAAGGTCGAATCGGCCGTCGCGTCGGAACGGCCCGCACCGAATGCCCCGCCTCTCCCGGTCCGGTCGCTCGAATTGCTCGTGTAGACGAGGAACAGCGCCAGGGCGAACCAGAAGATCGCCGAGTAGATCGTGACCCGGGTGAACACGTCGCCGGCCTTGGTACCGAAGGCACTCGAACCGCCCACTCCTCCAAACGCCCCCGCCAACCCGCCGCCCTTGCCTCGTTGAATGAGAACGAGGCAGATCAGGAAGAGAGAGGTCACGATCATCAGGACATTGGCTGCACCGACCAGGAAGTTGAGCACGAGCGTGATCCTTACTCAGGGAATCAAACGTGGATGCCAGAAGTCTTAATGCGATGATCGAGGTCTCCGATCATCCGAGACAGCCGATTATTTCTTCCCCGCGGAGGTAACCTGCCGGGCGGCCGCAAGGATCCCGAGGAAGTCGGCCGACTTCAGGCTTGCCCCCCCGACGAGGGCGCCGTCAATATCCTGCCTGGCAAGAAGGTCGGCGGCGTTGTCGGCCTTCACGCTGCCACCATACTGGACAACAACCCGGCCCGCCGTCGCCTCCCCGAAGGTCGCGGCAAGCCGCCCTCGGATAAACGCGTGGACCGCTTGGGCCTGGTCCGGGGTGGCGACCTTGCCCGTGCCGATCGCCCAGACGGGCTCATACGCGAGGACGACGCCGGCCATGGCTTCGGGGGACACACCCGCCAGGGACCCGTCGAGCTGGGCTGCTACCACGGACTCGGTCTTGTCGGCCTCTCGCTCGTCCAGGGTCTCGCCGATGCAAACGATGGGGATCAACCCAACGGCAAGAGCCGCGTGGAGCTTCAGGTTGACGACCGAATCGGTCTCGCCCATCCCGTGGCGGCGCTCGCTGTGTCCCAGGATCACATGCGTGCAACCCGCGTCCACGAGCATGGCGCCCGAGAGTTCTCCGGTAAAGGCACCGTCACTTTTCCAGTGCATGTTTTGACCGCCGAGCCCGATGGGGGAACCGGCAATCGCCTCGTCGATGTCCTTCAGGTAGACCGAGGGAGGGCAGATCGCCACGCGGGTGGAGACCTCGGACCCTACGCCTTCACTGACCTCCAACGCCAGGGCTCGCGCCGCTTCCCAGGTGGATGGGTTCATCTTCCAGTTGCCGGCAATGAACAGCGGACGCATCAGGCGGGGACTCCTTCGCGGACATCAATCGTTCGGCCCATGAGATCGGCCAGGGCGCGTAATTCATTCATGAGATGACTGAACTGGGCCGGTAACAGCGCCTGGGGGCCATCGGAAAGGCTTTGCTCGGGGCAGGAGTGGACCTCCACGTGAACGCCGTTGGCGCCTGCGGCAAGACCGGCTCGGGCCATGGCCGGAATGAGGTCGGGCCGCCCCGTGGCGTGACTGGGGTCGACGATGATCGGCAAGTGGCTCTGGCCCTGGACGTTCGGCACGGCCGAGAGGTCCATCATGTTGCGGGTCGAATCCTCGAAGGATCGCACCCCTCGCTCGCAAAGGACTACCTTGCGATTGCCCTGGGCGAGGATGTATTCCGCCGACATGAGCAGATCCTTCACGGTCGCGCTCATGCCCCTCTTCAGGAGTACCGGCGTCCGGGTCCTTCCGACCTCCTTCAAGAGGTCGAAATTCTGCATGTTGCGAGCACCGATCTGGATCATGTCCGTGTAATTCACGACCATATCCACCTGGCGGGGATCCATGACCTCGGTCACCACGGGCATTTCGAACTTCTGGCCGGCCGCTTGGAGGATCTTGAGGCCGTCCTCGCCGAGACCCTGGAAGCTATAAGGACTGGTCCGGGGCTTGAAGGCCCCTCCACGAAGGACGTTCGCGCCCGCATCCTTCACCAGGGAGGCAATCTCCACCAAACGCTGCTCCGATTCGATCGCGCAGGGCCCGGCGATCATCATCAAATGGGTGCCGCCGACCTTGACCCCGCCCACATCGAAAACCGAGTCGTCCGCATGAAATTCCCGGCTCGCGAGCTTGAACGGCTT
>JANOBY010000530.1:0-12609 GCA_031411935.1 Planctomycetales bacterium
ACGTGATCTCGGGCAACTCCCTCGATGGGATCTACATGACCGGCGCCGGGACCACGGGCAACGTGGTCGTGGGCAACGATGTGGGCGTGAACAAGGACGGCCAGGGAATGATCGCCGGCACCGTGAGCTGGTTCCAGGCCGAGGGCAATGCCAACGACGCCATCGGGGGACACAACGGCACCCTCCTGAATGGGGTAGGCTTCGCGCCCGGCGAGGTCGGCCAGGCCTTCAGCTTCGACGGCATGGACGACGAGATCTCCATCCCCAACAGCCCCAGCCTGGAACTGGCCAACGGGGATTTCACCATTGACGCCTGGATCAACACCACCAACGACAATTCCGGCTATCAGATCCTGCTCAACAGCTACGGCGGCACACCCGTATTCCAGCTGGGGCTCCACCAGAATCGTGCGTATTTCGAGCTCCGAAGCAGCGGCGGGCACGTCCTGATCGAGGCGCCCTTCTCGCAGAACGATGGCCTCTGGCATCACATCGCCGGGGTGCGATCGGGTTCGTCCTTCGGGCTCTTCGTGGATGGGTTGCTCGCCGCCTCGGCCACCGACGCGGGGGTCGGATACTTCGCCACGGGTGCGGCCAACGTCCAGATCGGCGGCTTCCTGGGATCCTACCTCTACAAAGGGTTGATCGACGAGCTTGGACTCTTCAATCGCGGGCTGACCGCGTCCGAGGTCGCCTCGATCTTCGCCGCCGGTTCGTCCGGCAAGACGAAGGGGCTGGCCAACGGATCGAGCGGCGTGGCGATCCTCACGGGGGCCGACGGCAACACGATCGGCGGTACGGTTTCCGGCGCCCGCAACGTGATCTCGGGCAACGTCGCGCAGGGCGTGATCCTCCTGTCCGACCACAACGTGGTGGCGGGCAATCATATCGGCACCGACCTCACGGGCGGCTTCGCGATCGGAAACTCCTTCAACGGCGTGTACGTGGGGGGCGCTGGCAACACGATCGGAGGGGACTCGGCCGACGCCAGGAACGTGATCTCGGGCAACGTCGAGGCGGGCGTGAAGGTCACCGGCCCCGGCGCCACGGGCAACGTGGTCGCGGGCAACTTCCTCGGCACCGACGTCTCGGGCACCGCCCGGCTCAGCAACCGGTACATCGGGCTCGTGATCAACAACGGGGCCTCATCCAACACCATCGGCGGGCTGACCTCGGGCGCCCGCAACCTGATCTCGGGCAACCTGATCGCCGGGGTGTCGGTCGACGTCGGGGCGAATTCCAATGTGCTCGTGGGCAACTTCATCGGCACCGACGTGACCGGCCTGCTCCCGCTGGGCAACACCTTTCGCGGCGTCTACGTGGCGGGCTTCGGCACGACGATCGGCGGGACCGCCGCCGGGGCCCGCAACGTGATCTCGGCCAACGGCGATGACTCCCTCGGGTACGACAACGGCGTGGGCATCGAGGTCGCAGGACAGGGCGCGGTCGTCCAGGGCAACTACCTCGGGCCCGACGCCACAGGCTTGGGCTACTTCCCGGCCCGCCAGCCCACCGGCATCGTCTACGCGGGCGGGGCCAACTCGTCCACGATCGGCGGGACCGCCGCGGGCGCGGGCAATGTGATCGCCAGCGACGGGAACGGGAGCCGCTTCGCCGTCTACCTGAACGGCGTGACGGCCACGCTCGGCGAGTTCGACATCCAGGGGAACCTGATCGGCGTGGGGATCGACGGGATCACTCGCCTGCCGACCTACGGCGGCATCATTTTCAACGGGGGGGGCTCGGGGTTGGTCATCGGCGGGTCCGTCGCGAGTGCACGCAACGTGATCGGCGCCGGGATCGCCATGGAAGGATCCGGTGACAACCTGCTGATCCAGAACAACCTGATCGGCCTGACCGCCGACGGTTCTGCGACCGTGCCCGGGGGTTATTTGGGCATTTCCCTTTTCCTCGACAACAGCACGATCGGCGGGACCACGCCAGGCACCGGCAACGTGATCTCCGGGTTCGGCCTAGCGGGGATCGCTCTCAGTGGCTCGTCGAACCTGGTCGCCGGCAACAAGCTCGGGACCGACGAGACGGGGACGATCGCCCTGATCAACGGTTACGGGGTCCGGCTGCTCTCGGGCTCCGGCAACACCATCGGCGGCCTCACGCCGGGTGCTGGGAATCTGATCTCGGGCAACTCCGTTTCCGGCATTCAGCTGCTCAACGCCAGCGTGAGCAACACGCTGGTCGTCGGCAACTTCATCGGCAGCGACATGACCGGCCAGCTCCCGCTGGGCAACACGGTGGCCGGCGTCGAGATCACCGGCGGTTCCAGCTACAACACCATCGGCGGGGCCTCGGCCGAGGCCCGCAACCTGATCTCGGGCAATGACGCGAACGTCTTCATCCACGGGACGACCACGGCGTCGAACGTGGTGCTCGGCAACTTCCTCGGCACGTCGATCGACGGCGACCGCCCCCTCGGGTCCGGCACGTATGGGTCCACCTACGGCGTGACGATCCGCGAAGGGTCGCCCTCGAACACGGTGGGCGGAACGGTGCCCGGGGCCGGGAACCTGATCTCGGGCAACGGATACGGGGTGGACATCAGCGGCCTCGGGGGCGACGGGAACCTGGTGATCGGCAACCGGATCGGCACCGACCCGACCGGAACCCTGGCCGTCCCGAACCTGAATGGCGTCGTGCTCAGCGCCTCGGCGCGAAACATCACGATCGGCGGGACAACGCCCGGAGCGACGAACCTGATCTCGGGCAACAACGGCTACGGGGTGTGGATCACCGGCGACGTGACCGGGACCACCACGCTGAACACCGTGGTCGGCAACTTGATCGGCACCGATCGCCTGGGAGTGTCGGCCGTGCCCAACGCCACCGCGGGCGTGTTCCTCGACCGCACGCAGGGCAATACCGTCGGCGGGACGGCGGCCGGAGCCCGCAACGTGGTGTCGGGCAACCACTTCTACGGCGTGCTCCTCAGGGGGGCCGCGGGCAACGTGGTCGCCGGCAACTTCCTCGGCACCGACGTCTCGGGGCTGGCCCCGCTTGGCAACCTGAACGGGGTCCAGATCGCTCAGGACGCGTCCGACAACACGATCGGCGGGTCGGCCGAGGGGGCGTGGAACCTGATCTCGGGCAATGCCGGAATGGGCGTGGCGATCGAGGCCCTTGCCGGCGGGAACGTGATCGCCGGCAACTTCATCGGCACCGACGTGACGGGGGGCAAGGCCCTGGGCAACGCCTCCTTCGGCATCGAGGTCCTGGGCGGCAGCCAGACCCTCGGCGGGACGGTCGCGGGGGCCGGAAACGTGATCTCCGGCAATGGGGATGCGGGCGTGAGGCTCTTCTCCGTGGCGAACCTCATCGCCGGCAACCTGATCGGCACCGACGCATCGGGCTACGTGGCCGTGGGCAATGCGCAGGGGGGCGTCGCCATCGAGTCGGCGGGCAACACGCTCGGCGGGACCGCGTTCGCCGCTCGAAACGTGATCTCGGGCAACCCGGTCGGCGGAGTGCTCCTGAATTCGGGCGCCAGGCAGAACCTGATCCTGGGCAACCTCATCGGCACCAACGTGATCGGCACGCTGGCCGTGGGCAACGCCGGCGACGGGATCCGGATTTCGGGCGCGCTTGCGACCGGCAACACGATCGGCGGGGCCCGCAACGTGATCTCGGGCAACTCCGGCGACGGGATCCGGATCGCCGGCCCGGGCACGAGCCAGACGACCGTCGTGGGCAACTTCCTCGGCACCGACGTCTTCGGTACCGGCAGGATGGGCAACGGGGCCAGCGGCATCGCGATCGGGGACGGAAGCACGTCCAACCGGATCGGCGACACCACGCCCGGCAGCGGCAACCGGATCGCCTTCAACGGCCAGGCCGGGGCCCCGCTCACCTCGGCAGGCGTGAGGACTGCGGGCGGAGGTCAGGCGACGATCGTGGGCAACAGCTTCCGCAACAACGTGGGGCTCGCGATCGACGTGGGGAGCGACGGCCTGACGCCCAGCGACCTGACCCTCGACGCGTTCTCGACCGACGGCCTGAGCAACTCGACCGTGGAGGGATCGGCGACCAACCTCGTCCCCGGCGAGACCTACCATGTCGACTTCTACACCGTGATCAACGCCGACCCCACCGGTCATGGCGAGGGCTACGCGTACGCCGGACGCCGGGCGATCGTCGGCGACCCCTCGGGCCTGACCCCGTTCACCGCGGTCCTGCCCGTGGCCCTGAACGGCCATGTGGTGCTGACAGGAACGATCACCGACGCCTCGGGACTCACGCGGGAATTCAGCCTGAACTTCGGCGACAACCAGGCGCCCTTCGCGATCGCCGGCGCCGACGTGGTCACGACCGAGGGCACGCCCGTGGCGTTCGACGGCGCGCAGTCGTCCGACCCCGACGGCGACGCGCTCACCTACGAGTGGGACTTCGGCGACGGGACCACGGGCACCGGCCCCTCGCCCCAGCACACGTACAACGCGGGCGGGCTCTACTCCGTGATGCTCGTGGTGAGCGACGGCTTCGGCGGGATCTCCAGCGACACCCTGCTGGTGCAGGTCGCGAACGTGGCCCCGACGTTCCGGCCCGTGTCGCTGGCCGCGCCCACGGTCGTGACGGGCCCGTCGGCCTACGCGTCGTCGGTGGCGGTGGTGGGCGACCTGCTCGCCGTGGCCTCCCCCGGGCAACGCTCGGTGCAGCTCCTCTCGGCCGCCTCGGGAGCGGTCGTGGCGACCCTGGACGACCCGACGGGCAATCCGCTTTCGGGCTTCGGATCGGTGATCGCGGCCGTGGGCTACGACCTCGCGGTGAGCGCCCCGGGCGAGGACAACGGCAAGGGCCGCGTGTATCTGTTCGACGCCCTGCCGCTAAGCCCCACCTTCGGCCAGCTCCTGAGGACGCTCTCGGCCCCGGTGGCCCCCGGCGCGACCGACGTCCGCTTCGGTGCGGGGCTGGGCTCGGTGGGGACCCGCCTGATCGTGGGCGCTCCGGGCCTGCTCCGCACGATCGCGGGCGTGGGCACGATCGTCAGCGGAGGCGCGTTCGCCTACGACGCCAACCCCACGAGCACCGCGTTCGGCAGCCTGGTGCTCTCGATCGCCAACCCCTCGTCCACCGCGAACGACGACTTCGGCGTGGCGATCTCGGCCCTCGGTGCGAATCTCTTGATCGGCGCCCCGCTTGCCGACGCCGGGGGCCCGGACTCGGGCGCCGCGTGGGTGATCGACGGGACGAGCGGCCTGCCCATCGGCGTCCCGCTGGTCAATCCCAACGTGGCCGACGGCCAGGTGCACCAGTTCGGCCGGTCGGTGGCCTCGGTGGACGGGGTGATCATCGTGGGGGCCCGCGAGGCGTCGTTCAACTCCGCGCAGGGCATCGGGGCCGTTTACCTGTTCGGGTCGACCTCACGCAGCCTGCTCGCCACGCTCACGAGCCCCGACGCCGGGCTCGGCCGCTTCGGCGCGTCGCTCGCGACCACGGCGAACACCCTGCTCGTGGGATCGCCCCGCAGCTCTCTGGGCAGCGGCGACTCGGGCGCCGCGTATGAGTTCGACGTGGCCCCGGGCGCCCCCACCTTCGGCACCTTGCGTCTCGCGGTCCAGAGGCCCGAGCCGACCCACGGCGACCGATTCGGCGAGTCGGTTGCGTACCTCGATCAGGACGTCCTGGTGGGCGCCCCGGGAAGCCCGGGCTCCTCGGGCCGGGCATTCTTCTTCCCGGCCTCCGCGCAGGTGGGGCTGAGCGCCTCGAGCATCTTCGAGACGGCCAGCGGCTTCCATTCGGTGATCGTCTCGGGCGAGGTCTCCGACCCGGGCGGCGACGATGTGCACACGGTGGTGATCGACTGGAAGGACGGCCCCGGGGGCACGTCGAACCTCCAGACCCTGATCCTGCCCGCGGGAGTGGTGCGGTTCTCGGCGAGCCACCGCTACGCCCAGGATGACCGCGACTCCCGCCTCGTGACGGTCCAGGCGTTCGACTCCCTGGACGCAGGATCCGAAGCCGTCGAGCTCGACGTGACCGTCAAGAACGTGGCCCCCACTCTTGCCCAGATCACCCTCTCGTCGCCGACCCTGACCGAAGGCGGCAACGTGTTCCTCTCCGGGCGACTGGCCGACCCGGGCGAACTCGACGGCCACACCGTGACCGTGGACTGGGGCGACGGCTCCCCGATCCTCCAGTTCACGCTCGACGCCGGGTTGACCAACTTCGACGGCGCGACGGACACGCTCCTCCAGCACACCTACCGGGACAACCCCGCGCTCTCGCCGTTCCTCTACACCGTGACCGTGACCGTGGCCGACGAGCTGGACATGGGCAGCGACGGGCGAAGCCTCACGGTGGAGAACTTCGCCCCCTCGCTCTCGTCGCTCGCCGTCGATGCCATCGACATCCTGCCCGGCACGCCGGAGATCGACCTGGACGAGGGCGACACGATCAACCTCACGGGGCAGATCTTCGACCTGGGCATCGACGACACCCACACCCTGGTCATCGACTGGGGAGACGGGTCGGGCAACGAGACCGTGACCCTTGCCGGGGGCGCCGCCATCGATCCGGGCTCTCCGCAGGCCTACACCTTCTCGATCCCCCACCGCTACCTCAACAACCGGGCCGACGAGTCGATCAGCACGTACACGATCACGGTCACGCAATTGCTGGACAAGGACGGCGCCGAGGCCGAAGCCGTGGGCTCCATGGCCGTGACCGTTCGGAACGTTCTGCCCACGGTGGCCATCATCGGCGACCCCGCCGTGGTCCAGGTCGCGGGCACGGTCGCGCTGAAGGCCGACGTGCTCGAGCCCGGCCCCATCGACCAGCTCAACCTCATCTATGCCTGGACGCTGACCCGCCCCGACGGCTCGCAGTCCACGGGCACGCAGCCCACGTTCGCCTTCACGCAGGGCCTGGACAACACGCAGGGCGAGGACTTCAACTTCCCCGTGTACCGCGTGTCGGTCCGCGTGACCGACGACCGTGGCAACACCTATGTGCAGTCGGCCGTGATCCCGGGCACCGACGCCGGCGACCAGATCGACCTGTCCCCGGCGATCGTGGGGAGCGTCGATCAGGTGGTGGTCCTCGGCTACCTCGGCAACGACACCGTGGGCACGGGCTCGCTCCAGATCCCACTCTATTTCGACGGCGGGGACGGCACCGACAGCTTCTCGGGCGGGGACGGCGACGACACCATCGCCACCGGCCACGGCGACGACACGGTGCAGGGGGGCAACGGCAACAACTACTTCTTCATCACCATCGGCAGCAGCCCCACGGTGGAGAACGACGGGACCGACCCCGCCGCGTTGAACACCCTGGACTTCTCTCGCACCGGCTGGGGCATCACGGTCGACCTGGGCGAGGGCAAGTCGGGCGTCGAGCAGACCGTGGACGGCGTGAACAAGCTCACGCTCATCGGCACGTTCCAGAACCTGGTGGCCACCCCGTTCGACGACGTGATCTTCGGCAACACCGCGAACAACCTCATCCGAAGCGGCGGCGGCAACGACCTGCTCTACGGCGGCTCGGGCAACGACACCGTGTATTCGGGCTCCACGCCATCGACCCCGCAAACGCCCAGCGGCAACACGATCTCGGGCGGGACCGGCTCGGACCTGATCTTCGGCGGGGCGGGCGACGACGTGCTGGGCCTGGGCACGTTCAACGGCACCATCGAGGACGGCGTGTTCACGCTCGACGGCACCTACGACCCGCAGAGCGAGGACGGCACGATCGTCGGCGGGACCGGCTCGCAACTCCTGTACGGGGGCAGCGGCAGGGACACCATCACCGGCAGCACCGGCCAGAACAACACCGTGGCCGGCGGCGGAGGGCCCGACATCATCTACGGAGGGGCCGGGACCTCCACGCTCGCGGCGGGCACGTTCGAGGACGGCGGCGTGTATGTCCCCTTGCCAGGGCAGTCCACCATCTACGGAGGATCGGGCGGGACGCTCATCTACGGCGGGTCGGGCAACAACACGCTGGTCTCGGGCTCGTCCGGGGGCGACGGGACGCCGGCCACCACCATCGTCGGCGGCCCCGGGGGCGACCTGATCTATGGGGGCTCCGGCCGCGACTCGATCGGCACCGGCGGGGGCAACAACACCGTCATCGGCGGGGCGGGCACCGAGATCATTTACGGGGGCACCGGCCGCGACTCGATCGTCGGCGGGTCGGGCACCGGCGGCGGCGGCACCATCGTGGGCGGAGGAGGCCCCGACATCATCTACGGGGGCAGCGGCAGGGACACCATCGGCGCCGGCACGATCGACCCCACCGGCGAGTTCGTGCCCGCGCCCGGCGCCTCGACCCTGGTCGGCGGATCGGGCGGGACGCTCATCTACGGCGGCCTCGACGGCTCGACCATCATCTCGGGATCGGGCACGCCCACCGTCCCGGGCGGATCGGGCAACACGATCCTCGGCGGCCCCGGCCCCGACCTCATCTACGGAGGGGCCGGAAACGACTCGATCCGCGGCGGGGCGGGCAACAACACGATCCTCGGCGGGTCGGGCTCCGAGGTCATCTACGGAGGGGCGAACAACGACTCGATCATCGGCGGGTCCCGGCCCGGCGGCGGCTCCACGATCGTCGGCGGCGGCGGCGGAGACATCATCTACGGCGGCCAGGGGCGCGACCTGCTGGCCGCGGGCACCTTCTCCGAATCCGGCGAGTTCCTGCCCAGCGCCGACAACGCCGTCCTCGTGGCCGGAAGCGGCGGCAACACGCTCATGGGCGGCACCGGGCCCAACCTCCTCTATGGCGGGTCGGGCAACGACACCATCATCTCGGGCTCCAAGACCGGCGGCCAGACCACCGTGATCGGCGGGGCCGGCGGCGACATCATCTACGGGGGCCGGGGCAACGACACGATCGACGGAGGGATCGGCAACGACAGCGTGGTCGGCGGGCCGGGCTCGCAGCTCCTCTACGGAGGGGGCAGCAACGACACCATCACCTCGGGCTCGACCGGGGGCACCCCCACCACGCAAACCACCGTCATGGGCGGCTCGGGCCGCGACGTGATCTACGGCGGCCTGGGCAACGACTCGCTCGAGGGCGGGGCCGACGACGACACCCTCTTCGCCGGCTCGGGCGATCAGTACCTCGGCGGAGGGCTGGGCAACGACCTCGTGGCCGGGGGCACCCTCGCGCCCGACGGCTCGCTGATCCCGGCCCCGGGACGCAACACCCTCATGGGCGGCGGGGGCAACGACCTGGTCTATGCCGGCAGCGGTTCCTCAACGCTGGGTGCGGGCACGTCCTCGCCGGGCGGCGATTACACGCCGGGCGCGGGCGGATCGACCCTGATCGGCGGCAGCGGGACCGACATCATCTTCGGCGGCCTGGGCAACGACTTCCTGCTGGGCGGGTCGATCGCCTCGTTGCTCAACGGGTTCGGCGGCAACGACACGCTCTACGCCGGGGGCGGCAACACCACGATCCGCGGAGGATCGGGCAACGACACCCTGCGGGGCGGGTTCGGCGGCGACGTCCTCTACGGCGACGAAGGCATCAACACCGCCATCGAGTCGGCCGACCTGGACTACGCGATCTCCGACTCCGAGATCCTGGGCACCGACGCCCAGGGCCAGACCGCCATCCAGACCGCGCTGGAAAACATCCAGCGCATCCTCATCACGGGCGGCGACTCGGCCAACATCCTCGACGGCCGCAATTTCTCCGGCTCCATGACGCTCCGCGGAGGCTCGGGCGACGACACGCTCTTCGGGGCCACGATCCCCGGCGCTTACGGCCCGAACGTGCTGGAAGGCGGACGGGGCGACGACGTGCTCTGGGCCGGCACCGTGGACACCACCTTCGTGTTCTCCGGCGACGAGCTGGGGTTCGACACGATCCGGCGCGGGTCGGTCATCGGCCGCAATCGCCTGGACTTCGGCGGACTGGCCACCGGCGTGAGCCTCGACATCGGCCAGGGCGGGATCCAGGAGCTCAGCCCCGGGGGGCTCAAAATTGCCCTGCCCGACGGCGAGACCATCCAGGACGTGGTCGGCTCCAGCTTCAACGACTTCATCGTCGGCAACAGGCTCTCCAACACGCTCATCGGTGGAGGGGGGAACGACCAGCTCGTGGGCCGCGGGACGGGCAACACGCTGGTGGGCGGCAACATGCAGGCCGTGTATCTGGATTTCGACTCTCGCGGAGGGCCCGGCGTCCACGAGTACACCCAGGTCGAGCGCGACCGCATCCAGGCCCGAATGACCGTGATTTACGCGGCGTTCTCCTACACCTTCACGCAGGTCCGGCCCGCCGGCGAGTTCTACACGACCATCTTCTTCAACGACCCGAACCTCTACGGGCTCGAAGGCGGACGCGCCGACGCGATCGACTGGCGGAACCTGAACAGGTCCGACGACGTGTCGGTCAACGTGAACAACCTGCTCGGCCGCGACGGCCAGCCCCCCGCCGACAGCGACAACTACGTGGCCCTGAGCGTGACGATCGCCTCCCACGAGCTCGGCCACAACGCGGGCCTCAAGCACGCCGACAGCTACGGGCCCATCGGCGGCGGGATCTACGCCCGCGTGAACCCGCTCTCGTATGTGGATATCGCGGTCGAGGTCTCCCCCGGCGTGTTCGACATCCTGGGCTACCCCGGCCCGACCCTCGCCGACGAGACCCCCTTCCACATCATGGCCTCGGGCGACTCGGTCCGCGTGAGCCTGTTCGACGCCGTGGGGCCGACCTACTTCGGCGCCCGCGAGGCGATCAAGCTGGCCTACTCCCAGCAGGGCTCGCCCACGGCCGAATCCGCCCTCGCCCACAATACCCTGGCCGACGCCCAGGCCATCCGCCTCGCCCCCGTGTCCGTGCCCAACACGAATGAACGCGGCGGCGAGGTGGGCCTGGCCTACAACGTGACCGCCGCGAACGTGATCGGCCGCATCGACCTGGACCCGGTCACGGGCAAGGCCGAGAGCGACTTCTATCACTTCCAGGCCACCGCCGGCACCGTGCTGAACGTGGACATCTTCTCGGCCTCGCTCTCCCGCTCGCGCATCGCCAACCCGATCGACTCGATCGTCCGGGTCTACCAGGTCGATCCCGCGACCGGCGTCCCCGCGCTCGTCCCCTACTACGCCAACCTCAGCCCCGGCCGCGTGGCCGTGAACGACAACGGCTTCCAGGGCCAGGACTCCAGCCTTTTGGACCTGATCCTGCCCGCCGACGGCACCTACATCGTCGAGGTGGACACCTACAACCCGACCGACGGCCTCGACGGGGACACCGGCGACTACGAACTCTTCCTCTACACCTTCGCCCGCGGCAACGGGGCCTCCACCGGCGACTCGCTCTTCGCCGGGTCGGGCAACGACGTGATCATCGGCGACACCAACGGCGGGGTGGTCCGGGGCACCCCCGGATCCGACGTGAACCTTCCCGGTTCAGGCTCGACCAGCTACCTGACCAACGTCCCGCCCCAGTTCGTCGCCTCGGGGGCCGACCGCACCGTCACGCAGAACTCCCCCGTGAGCCTCACCGGATCGTTCTTCGAGGCCGACGAGGCCGACGTGAACACGGTCCTCTGGTCGGTCACGGCCGACAACGGCGAGGTCATGCCCGGCAGCACGAACCGGTCGTTCAGCTTCCAGCCCACGAAGCCCGGCACGTACACCGTGACCTTCGCGGTGGGCGACGGCCAGGCGGTCGTCACCTCGCAGACCGTCGTGACCGTGACCAACGTCCCCGCCAGTTACGTCCCGCCCGCGTCCCCGCCCGCCCTCGACGAGGGAGTGATGGCCACCGTGCCCCTGGGCTCGTTCAGCGACCCCGGCCCGAACGACGGGCCCTGGAAGGTGATCGTGGACTGGGGCGACGGCACGGAGCCCGAGGTCTTCTTCGCGACCCAGCCCGGCGCGATCGCTCGGCCCCACCTCTACGCCCAGAATCGGCCCGGAGACGCCGCCTACACGATCCGCGTGAGCGTGACCGACATCCACGGCGACACCCCCGGGCCCGACGGCTCGGGCTCATTCCCGCTGGTCGTCCGGAACGCGGCCCCCGCGGTGGCCGTCGGCGGCGATCAGGACTTCCTCGTGCCGGGCACGCTCCAGCGCCTGGGGTCGTTCACCGACGTGGACGGCGACGGCCCGTGGACCGCGACCGTGGACTACGGCGACGGGACCGGCGTGCAGGACATCTCCGCGACGATCGACCCCACGCTCAGGACCTTCGCGCTCGACCACGTTTACGCCCAGGCCGGCACGTTCATCGTGACCGTCCGCGTGACCGACCGCGAGCTTGCCCAGGGCTCGGCAAGCTATCGGGTCACGGCCTCGGCCCCGTTCGGCGTGGCCTCCGTCGGGCCGGTGGACCGTTACAGCAAGGTCAGCGTATCGAGCGTGCTCGTGCAGTTCACCGCCCCGATCGCGGGCAGTTCGTTCACGGCCCAGGACCTCGCGCTCACCCGCAACGGCGTGCCCGTGGCCCTCAGCGGAGTGGCCATCACGCCGGTCCAGGGCCAGCCCACCATGTACACCGTGGCGCTCGGGACTCTGGCCGCGGCCGAGGGCGAGTACACGCTCACGGTCAACGCGGCGACGATCCTCAGCCCCGAGGGCGGCAGCGGCTCGGGCTCGGCCCAGGCGACCTGGACCACCGACCGGACCGGGCCCA
>JANOBY010000531.1:0-1723 GCA_031411935.1 Planctomycetales bacterium
CCACGCGACCGACGAGTTCACTGTCACCACGACGTGGTCGGGCCCCACCGCCAGCGAGGGGTCGGGCGGGTTCCAGCCGGTGGCGTTGATCGACGGCCACATCGTCTCGACATTGGTCCGCGGCTCTTCCAGAGTCGCGCCCGCGATGAGTTCGTTCCGCGGGCCGTAAGGCGGGTTGGCCTGTGTCGCGGTGATTTCCTTCTTGGCCGCGTCCATGGAGCTCTTCGTACGGAGTCCTCGCGCGTCCACGGCATACACCGTCACATTGGCACGATTGGCGAGATCGATGGTGTAATCCAGCTTGGCTGATAGCACGGGAGAAACGGGGAGCCCCTCCGAGAAGAAGACCACGGACTTTCGGCCTGGCCGCTCGGCCAGGGTACGGACGACGGACGCGAGGAGGAAGGAGGTGTTGTGGCCCCGGTGCTCGCGATCGAGCGCGCTCGACGAATCGATCAACGAGCGTTCGAGCTCGATCATCTGCAGTTCCTGCTCGCGCGAACCGATCTCGTTTCCGATCGCGGCAAGGGCCGCGGTCCCGCGCGCCGCGTTGTTGATGTCGTCGGGCACGTCGATCGCCATGGTCCAGTGGTTCTGCAGCGTGCTGGAGAAGACCAGGTTCACCGTATGCAGGGCGCCCAGCGAATCATAGAGCGAGGCCTGGGTGGTGATCGGCAGCAGCGGGATGACGGCCGGCAGGTTGGCCGAGAGGGTGATCTCGGTGGTGGCGACCGGGTTGAAGACCTGCTGGTCCACCTGGATCGGGTTGATCGTGGTGCGGTCCGGATTGCCGGTGCCATCCACCACCCAGCCCTTCAGGTAATAGCCTTCGGAGTTCTTCAGATAGCCATTCTCGTCGCGGCTGAAGTCGCCGGCGCGGGTGTAGAATTCGCGGTCGTCGAAGGTCGGCTTGCCGTTGATGGTGCCCTTCGAGAGCGCGACGTTGAAGAAGCCCTGGCCGCCGATGGCCAGCGCGAGCTGGTTGTCCGAGGCCTCGATCGTCCCCTGCACCGTATTGGTATAGGCGGGACGGGCGATGACCGAGCCGGGCCGGTTGTCGGTCTGGCTGGAGGCGGTGATGTAGGACTGGAAATTGGTATCGACCCTTTTGTAGCCGGTGCTTTGGCTGTTCGCGATATTGTCCGAAATATTGCCCAGCGCGCGGCTTTGCGCCGTCAGGCCACTGATGGCCGCGGTCAGTGAGCCGAACAGGGACATGATCCAACCTCCGTCGTGCGTCATGGCCCGGGGGCCGCCCGGCAGTCAGCAGGCGCCGTGCCAGCGCCCGGGCGGTATCGGGCTGCGGTGGCTGCCGGGTGGGCGGCAGGCTTTGCCGGTCGCCCGGCGAGGCTTGCCCGCGGGTGGCTGGCCTGGGCTGGCCCGGCGCTCGCATCGGCATCGGCGCAGCTGGACCGGACCGACATGGACACCACCGCCACCCTTCCGCCGCCCGCGGCCCCCGCCATCGCCGGCCCCGCCACCCGCCGCCGCGATGGCCCTGTGGGTACGGGCTTCGCGACGGCGCAGAAGCTGGCGGAGGCCCCGGCTTCCATGGCCCCGGTGGCGCCTGGACAGGGGGTGCCTGGACAGGGGGCGCCTGGACCGGGCCCGCCGCCCGCGGCCGCACTCCGGGACGCTGCAGCCGCGGTCCCGGTGCCGCCTCCGCCTGGCGGGATCGCGGTCGCTGCGGATGAGGCTGCGGCCGAGCCCCCACCCGGGCCCG
>JANOBY010000532.1:0-6960 GCA_031411935.1 Planctomycetales bacterium
CCACAGCTACAACGGCGGATTGCTCGAGCACGTGTGGAGCATGACCCGCATCGCCGGGTTCGTGGCCGACCACTACGCGAAGTATTACGACACGCTGAATCCGCCCCTGAACAAGTCGATCATCGTGGCGGCGGCGATCCTCCACGACATCGGCAAGCTGCGAGAGCTGGAATATCACCCGGTCGAGGCCCGCTACACCAAGGAGGGCAGCCTGATCGGCCACGTGCTCATGGGGCGCGACCTCGTGAGAGAGGCCGCGAAGAAGATCGACGGGTTCCCCGAGGAGACCCTGCTCCTGCTCGAGCACGCGATCCTCGCGCACCACGGCCGACGCGATTATGGGGCCCCCATCGTCCCGCAGACGATCGAGGCGCTGATCGTCTCGTTCATTGACGACCTGGACGCCAAGATCAACGTGGCGGCCAATCATCGCCTGAAGGATCGCGCCGACGGCGAGTTTACCGACAAGGCGTTCCCGCTCGACAACCGCCGCATCTACAAGGGGATCCCGGTCGAGCCGCCGTCGGAGGACGAGCCGTTTCTCTCGTCCTGACGCGGCCCGAGGGGTCCAGGGCATGGCGGGCGGGTTCCCCGGGGCCTAGAATGGCCTCGTGGATCGGCGGGCGATGTCCCGCCGGTTCAAAGCCCTCTTCCCCCTCGCGAGCCCCCAGGATCGTCCCCATGAACATTCGTGCGAGCCTTGGCCTCAGCTTCGCCCTGGGCCTGGCCCTGGCCGGCTGCGGCCCCGCCACCACCGACTCCGACCTCAACGCCCCGAAGCCCGGCGCCACCTCGGCCGACCCGAAGACCGGCCCCGCGGCCAGCGGCGGGATGGGCGGCGACATGACCGGCAAGGACGGCGCGGCCGGCAGCGTGCCTTCGCCCGAGCCCGCCGCCAACCCCGGCGCGGCCGCGAACCCCGAGGCCACCCCCAAGACCTCCGCCGTGACCCTGACCGCCGACGAGATCGCCAGCATCAACGAGCTGGCCGACAAGGACGACGCCAAGGTCGCCCTCGCGCAGATGGTCTGCCCCGTGGGCGAGGACGAGGAGGGCAAGCCCAACCACCTGGGCGGCATGGGCAAGCCCATCAAGGAAGTGGTGGACGGCAAGCCCGTGTTCCTCTGCTGCAAGGGGTGCCTCTCGGACTTCAAGGCCGACCCCAAGAAGTATCTCTCGAAGCTCGGAAAGTGACTCGCGTCCGACCATGACCCGCGTGACCCTCCTCCCCCGGCGGGCGAGGCCCTTCTTCGCCCGCCACCCCTGGCTCTTCGCCGGGTCGATCGCCCGAGTGGACGGCCCGAGCGAGCCGGGGACCGAGGTCTCGGTCTTCAGCCACGAGGGACAGTTCATCGCCCGGGGGCTCATCAACCCCCGGAGCGCCATCCGCGTACGCCTCTACCGCTGGGACGACCAGCCCCTGGATGAAGCCTTCTGGCGAGACCGCATCGACCAGGCCGTGACCCTCCGCGAACGCACGCTGGGCTACACGCCCGGCGACGATTCGGCCTGCCGCATCCTTTTTAGCGAGTCCGACACCCTCTCCGGCCTGACCGTGGACCGATACGGAGGCTGGATCGTGGCGCAGGTCACGAGCCTGGCGCTCCTGTCTCGGCGCGAAATGATCGAACGCCTCCTGATGGAACGGACCGGGGCCCGAGGCCTGACCCTTCGCACCGACCGCAGCATCGCCGAGCAGGAAGGGCTGCCGCCGATCGACAGCGCCACCATCGGCGAGGACCCTCCCGAGGACCTGCTCATCCGCGAGAACGGGGTGAGCTACCACGTCCGCCTGAAGTCGGGCCAGAAGACCGGGTTCTTCCTGGACCAGCGCGACAACCGCGCCGCCGTGGCCCGATACGCGACCGGCAAGCGCGTGCTCGACCTGTTCTGCTACACGGGCGGGTTCGCGCTCAACGCCCTGGTCCACGGCAAGGCCGAACACGCCCTGGGCTTCGACAGCTCCGCCCCCGCGGTCGAGTCGGCCCGCGCCAACGCGGTGCTCAACGGCGTGTCCGCGGCGAGATTCGAGACGGGCGACATCTTCGACGTCCTGGGCAAGCTCCGCGAACGCGGCGAACGCTTCGGCCTGGTCATCTGCGACCCGCCCAAATTCGCCCGCGGGCCGAAAGCCGTGGACGACGCCCTGCGAGGCTATCTGCGCCTGAACCGGATGGCCCTGGACGTGCTTGAGCCCGGAGGGGTGCTGGCCACCTGCTCCTGCTCGGGGCTCGTCGACCGCGACGCGTTCGCCTCAACCCTCGCCCAGGCGGGGGAGCTGGCGGGAAGGGCGGTTCAGATCCTCGAAAGCCGGGGGCCCTCGCCCGACCACCCGATCCTCACGTCGTGCCCCGAAACGGCCTACCTGAAGTGCCTCATCTGCCGGGTGGGATGAGAATTCCTCGGCAACGCCCCCCTTGCTTGAGTCCAATTCCAGCAGGGCGTCCCTGCCCGACGGGAATTGGACTCAAACGGACGTCTTTCTACCTCCACCGGGCGTCCAGAAATCCCGATTCGGCGGTCGTCTCGCTGGAACCGCCCACGCGCAGGATGGCGCGGTCGCCTAATCGGGGGTAGAGCAGGGCGTTGGTCCCTTCAAAATCCTTCGCGCCGAAGGTGTGGCCGCTGTTGATCACCAGGTACTTGAGCGGGTTGAGGGGGCTCGCCACGATCAGCGCGGGGACGTGGTCGGACGCCGGATACGAGGCCGAGAACCCGACCGCCGTCTTCGTCCAGGAGATCGGCAGGTCGGGCAGGGTGCGGGCGATCCACGAGTTGGAGCCGGGGTCGCCGAAGAGCACGAGGTGGCGGGATTCGACGTCGGCGGGGGTCACGTCGCGATCGTCCTTGACCGGCAGGTCGCCTCGGAGGTACTCGCTCCACTCGGCCGCGAACCGGTCGAGGCGGGCCTTCGACCACGCCCCCACGTTGGGGTTCCAAGCGGGGCCCGTGCCCCTCACGCAAAGGAACGCCCCGCTGAAGGCGTCGTCGATGGGGCCCTGCAAGCCGGGCCGCTTGGTCCTGGCGGCGTTTTCTTGCAGGGCCCTCGACGCGCGATAATCCAGGGGCTCCCAGCCGGTCTCGATCTTGCGGAAGGATACGCGAGGCAGCAAACCGCCTATCGCCGAGCGTAGAGGAAAGGTCTGGCCGTCGAGCTTCACGGATTCGGCCACGCCCCGGTCGATCGCCAGGGCCGTCACGTTTTCGGTCCGCACCACGGCGGTCTCGCCCTCAAGGTCCCCCTCGACCGTGGCCCGAGCGTAGAGGTCTCGCAGGGATTCGATCGCGATCCATCCGGCGTTGGCGTAGCGGGTCGTATACGTCGAGAATCGCACCGATTTCGGGGTCTCGGGGCGGCCCTCGCGGGCGTGGTCGTCGCGGAACGCCTTGAGGATCGCCTCGCTCGCGGGGTCGATCTTGTGGCCCATCTTCGCGCCGACGACCCGCAGGAACGGGAGGCCCTGGGCCTTCGTGACCGGCCCCTCGGTGGTCAGGGGCACGCCCTGGGCCCTGAGCGCCTCGACGATGTTCGTGGAGGCCTTCAACTGCGGGTCATCCTCCCCTCCGTAGCCGGCGATCGGCACGTTTCGGGCGTTGGCGGCGTAGTCGGTCGCGTCATAGATGCGGAGCCGTTTCGCCTGGTCGTCGCTCCCGTCCTTCAATTTGGCGTAGGAACGGGTCTCGGTGAACCCGGCGCCGGCCTCAACGGAAGCCCACAGGAACGGGTGGTGCAGCCCCAGGTGCCAGGCCCCCGCGCCCCCCATGGAGAACCCCCGCAGGAGGATCCGTCGATCGTCCACGCGGTAGTTGCGCTTGGCGGCGTCGATCGCCTCGAACACGTCGGTCTCGCCCGCCCAGCGATAGGCGTTGTTGCCTCGCCCGAACACGTGGAGGATCAGGCCCTCCTCGCCCTTCGGGTACGGCTTGCCCTCGTGGGCGAGAACGAACTTCACCTCCGTCAGTGTCGCGTCGCGGCCGTGCAGGATCACGTCCAGGCGCATGCGGTTCGAGCCGTCGTAACTCTCGGGCACGTAGACCGCATAGGGCTGGACCGAGCCGTCGATTTTCGACACGAACCCGCGGGCCGAGCCCCCTTTCGCCTCGGTCCACGGGTGGATCCCGCGGGCCAGACTCTCCGCGCGTCGAGCCCCCAGGTCGAGCACGCGGATCGTCTTCGCCACCGAATCCTCGGCATAGAACTCGCCGTGACGCACGATCCACCGGCCCGCCTTGAGCATGACCGAGGCGTCGGCCAGGGCATCGTCGCCGCGGACCTTCTCGCCGAACGTTCGCCCCTTGATGGGCGCGAGCATGCCCTCCAGCCGGTCCATCCTCGCCGCGAGGTCCACGGCCTGGGCCGGGTCGATCGGGCGTTTCTCGCCGGGCTTCGGGGCCTGAGCCCGCGCGGGGGTCAGGGTCCAGCAGATCAATCCGACGACGAGCCAACGCATGAGGTCCCATCCCCCGAGGCCAGAAGCAGTCGCGTCCGCGGATCCGTCAGAATTTGCCCGAGAGGTCCGCCCAGAGGCGTCCGGAGTCGATCCCGGTGATCCATCGGATCTTGCCCATGGGCTTGGAGTGATCAAGCGTACGATCGTCGCGCAGGGCGGGCCGGGGGCGATCCTCGGAGGTGGTCATCCCGAGCAGGTAGGCGGTCGTGACCTCGTCCCAGAGGATCCAGTGGCCGGGCTTGCCCGAAGCCTCGGCGGCCATCTGCGGGTTCTCGGCGATCCATCGTTCGAGCATCCCGGTCAGGTGCTTTGCCCGGGGCGTGTCGCCGATCGCCTTGCGTGCCGAGTCGGGGGAGTGCCGCAGATGCGTCCGGGTCACGTGGGCGCTTCCCACCACCAGCGGGACGCTCGACCCCATCACGATTTGCCAGGCCGTCACGTCGTTCTTCACGTTCCACGGGTCGCCGCCCTCGGGCCAGTCGTCGAAGGCCATGGCCACGACCTCCACGCGATCGCCCCACGACGGGTCGAGCCGAAGCGCGGAGGCCACGTCGGTCGCGGCGCCGATCATGATCACGGTCAGCCGACGGTCCTTCGTGAAGCCCTTCGAGGCATCCAGGAGGAACCTTACGCCCGCGGTGTCGCGGGGCCTTCCGTCCGGCGAAAGGGGCTCGCTGGAACCGGCCACGACCGGAGGCGGGTTCTCGATGCGGAGCTTCGCCAAGAGTTCGCGGGCGGCCTTCGCCGTGGATTCGGCGGCGGGGGGCTTCTGGCCCGGAGCGTGAGTGGTGACGATCCCCTTCAACTCGATCCCGGGCGAGAGCGCCAGGTGGGCCAGGGCCCACTGGTCGTCCACCTCGGCGCCGCAATCGGTCGATACGACCACGGGGCGACGTTCGGGAGCTGGCATGGTTGCGAGGCTCAGGGCCATGAGGGCGGCGATCATGGGCGATCTCGCGGGGGACTCGCGTCGGGTCTGGCGCCCGCCTTCTTTTCGAGCGTGAACACGCAGTTGTAGGGCTCCTGCACGCGAGCCTTGGGATTGAAGTCGGTGGGCCTTTGTCGGGTGTTATAGCACAGGATCAGCCGATCCTCTTCAAACTTGTAAACGCCAAAGAGATGCCAGGGATTTGCGCCCTTGGTATCCATATCGATCGTTCGGGGAGTCGCGGCGGGATCGATCTTGAAGGTCAAACCCACCTTCGGTCTCTCGCCGTCGGTGCTCAGGAAGAACTGGTCCCCCTCGAAAATCGCCAGCTTCGCGCCATCGCTCTCCCTCGAACCGATCTGGCACGCAACGACGTTCCATTCGCCCTGAAGGCGATCCTGATCCGCCTGGATCTTCGGGTCGTCGCCGAGCAGGCCGACGTAGATCAGAACGATGAGCGCTGTGCACTTCATCACTTCGGCCCCCCGTCCCCTCGACGGCCATTGCCAATTCGGCAGAGGGTCGAGGACAAGAAATGGATCGCGGCTGCCATTTTGACAGCCACAATGAAATGGTCGCGGCGCAGCTCTTTTTGCTGTTCAGCGGGAAATGCCGGGACATAATGTGAGATCTTGGCCGCTCACGCGGCGCGATGCAAGGCTTGGCACTATGCTTGCTAAGTTACCTAGGATGACTGTGTCCCGCTTTCTTCGGCCAGTTCGGGCTGAGAGACGGTCTGACGAAGTGAAAGGAGATCTCCCGTGGCTGAAGGCGAGAAGATTATCGGCATCGACCTGGGCACGACGAACAGTGTCGTGGCCGTGATGGAAGGCGGGGACGTGACGGTCATCGCCAATCAGGAGGGGAGCCGCCTGACCCCCTCGGTCGTGGCGTTCACCGATAAAGGCGAGACCCTGGTGGGCGAGCCCGCCCGCCGCCAGGCCGTGACCAACCCGCGCAAGACGGTCTACTCGATCAAGCGATTCATGGGCCGTCGCCACGACGAGGTGCGCGGCGAGGAGAAGATGGTCCCCTACGAGGTGACCGGCGGCGCGTCCGACTACGTGAAGGTCAAGGCCGGCGGCAAGGACTACACCCCGCCCGAAGTCTCGGCGCTCATCCTCCGCAAGCTCAAGGAGGCCGCCGAGAGCTACCTGGGCCACAAGGTCAAGAGCGCCGTGATCACGGTGCCGGCCTACTTCAACGACGCCCAGCGCCAGGCCACCAAGGACGCCGGCCAGATCGCCGGCCTGGACGTGAAGCGCATCGTGAACGAGCCCACCGCCGCCGCCCTGGCGTACGGCCTCGACAAGAAGAAGAACGAGAAGATCGCCGTGTTCGACCTCGGCGGCGGCACGTTCGACATCTCGATCCTCGACGTGGGCGACAACGTGGTCGAGGTGCTCTCCACCAACGGCGACACCCACCTCGGCGGCGACGACTGGGATGAGGCGCTCATCAACCACATCGCCGACGAGTTCCAGAAGGAGCAGGGCGTCGACCTCCGCAAGGACCAGATGGCCCTGCAGCGCCTGAAGGAAGCCGCCGAGAAGGCCAAGAAGGACCTCTCCTTCCAAACCC
>JANOBY010000533.1:0-1839 GCA_031411935.1 Planctomycetales bacterium
TCGACGGCATGAAGCTCCAGCCCGCCAACCCGACCTTCAGCCAGGCACGCGACGCGATCCTCCAGGCCGACCTGGTCCTCAGCGGGGGAGACAATGCCCCGGAGATCTGGAAGGCATTCGCCCGTCGTGGAATGGGCCTGTCGTTCAGCTCGGGGGCGAACTCCAACGCGATCACGGTCATCCCGGCCTTCGACACGCCGGAATTCGTGACGCTCACCGCCAAGACCCTCACCGGGATCGTGGAAGAGTCGGCGGTCACGAACGTCTCGCTGGCGACGATCAGCGATCCCGATGCCCCCGGCGTGGGCAATTTCGTGGCCACCGTCAACTGGGGTGACGGCACGGTCGAGTCGGCGACGATCGTCGATCTCGGCCCCCAGCAGCGGGGCAAGTACGACATCCGGGGCAGCCACACCTACGCGGAAGGTGGCGATTACCAGGTGACCGTGCGGATGACGAAGACGGGCACCCCGCCCAAGACCGTGACCATCGCGAACAGCGTCGAGGGGCTGGACATCATCGCCACCGGCTCCACGATCTCCGCGACGGAAGGCGGCACCTTCACGGGAATCCTCGCGAATTTCAGGGACACGTCGACGGTCGCCGAGACCAGCGACCACTATCGAGCGAACATTCGTTTCCCCGGCGGAACGACCGCACTGGGCACGCTTGTGACCGACGGCCGGGGCGGATTCAACGTTCTGGGAGACCCGAGCTTCCGGTACCCGGGGGGGGATTACTCCTTCACCGTGGTCGTCACCGACGCCGGCACGAGTGCCAATGCCACGATCCAGGCGACCGTGGCGGACAGCAAGCTTGACGGAGCGGGCGTGACGTTCAGCGCCGTGGAAGGCACCCCATACCGCGGGCCGGTCGCGACCTTCCAGGATCTCGACCCGCGCAGTCCCGACGCCTCGAACTATCGGGCTCGGATCACCTGGCGCGAAGGGGTGACGACCACCGGAACGGTCGAGCCGAACCCGAACGGCCCGGGCTTCATCGTCACGGGCGACTACGCCTACGGGTTCCTGGACACCGAGGTGATCGACGGCGTGGGCACGTACTCGCCGGTCGTGGACGTCACCCAGGTCGATTTCGGGAATTCTCAGCTCAACTCTCTCCGGCTCACGAGCACCGCCGCCGTGGACAACGCCCCGCTCAGCGGGAGGGTTTTCCGCATCAACGCGACGGCGGGCGTGGCCTATTCTGGAGTTCTGGCAACGTTCACCGATGCCGACCCTCGCCTGAATAACCCGGCGACCCACTTCCGTCCGGTGCGGGTGGACTGGGGCGATGGTAGCCCGGTGGAGACCTTGAACAACGCCATCTCGTTCAACACCGACGGTGGGTACCTGATCCGGGCCAGCCACCGATTCACGCCGGGGTCGCACCGGGTGACGGTGACGATCAGTGATGTTCACGGTGAGGTCATCACCCCCTCGGCGATGGCCACGGTGGCCGACGTCCCCTCGAGCATCGCCGTCCTCCCGACCTTCGCGCCTCGCGAGGGTTTGATCCCGTCGAACAACCTGATCGCCGAGATCCGCACGACCAACCTGCTCGCCATCCCCGCGGATTATGCGGTGAGTCTCGACTTCGGGGATGGAACCTCGGAACCGGGCGAGGTCGTGGCGACCGACACTCCCGGGGTGCTCCGCGTCCGGACGAACAAGATTTACGACGCCGCGGGCACGTATCAACTCGCGGTCGTGCTCACGAGCCAGCGAAACAACACGATCCTGTCCTCCTCCTCGGGGGTCGCCACGGTCTCCGCCTCGGCGATCACCGCCTCGGCGGTCCCGATCTCGGGTCTTTCCAAGTCCGAACTGACGAGAGTGC
>JANOBY010000534.1:0-16841 GCA_031411935.1 Planctomycetales bacterium
GCCGAATCGCGCCATAATCGTCCACCGTGAGCACGTCCTCGGACTCCGCGCGGGTGATCGATCCCTGTGAGGACGTTCACCGTAACGGAGCCGTCTGGGGTGGGCTCTTTTTAGACGATCATCTCGCCCCAGGGTGGGCTCTTTTTAGACGATCATTTCCACGCCCCCCCAATTGCCCAGCAAGTCGGGAAGCGATGGAGAGCCCCAATCCGAATCCCTTGTTCCTGTCGCGCTCATGATTGTGGACCTGATAAAATTCCTCGAAAAGACGGGGCAGGTGTTCGGGCGCGATGCCGAGGCCCGTATCGCTGACGACAATTCGGAGGTTGGGCCCCTCCTGGGCCGCCTCGAGCCGGACCTCGCCGTGTTCGGAATACTTTAGGGCGTTGGAAGTTAGATTCAAGAGGATCCGCTCGAGCTTGGCCCGGTCGGTGGTGAGGGTCAGGTCCTCGCGTGCCTCCACAAGCAGGGCCAGGCCGCGGGTCTCGGCCATGGACGACGACATGCTGGCCACCTTGCCGAGGGCCTCGAGGACGCCGAAGGTCTCCTCCTGCGTGACGTCCTCGCCCCAGTCCAGTCGGCCGAGGTCGAGGAATCCGTCGAGCATCTCGGCGGTGGTTTTGGCCCCGAGCACGATCGCCGCCAGCGATTCCGCCAGCTCGGCCACGGCCTCGGGATCGTCGTGGACCGAGTCCAGGGTCATCTCGGCGAGCTGCGCCTGGAGCATGAGCCCATTCAACGGGGTGCGGAGGTCGTGACTGAGGGAGTTCAGAAAGAAGGACTTGCGGCGAGACTCGGCCTGGAGCTCGACCACGTCGCGTTTGAGCTCCTCGGAGCGGGTCAGTTCGTCGTAGATGACCTTCAACTCGCGGGCGCTCCAGGCGTATCGCCAGGTGTAGAAGACGAGGATCACGAGGAAGAGGTCGTAGAGCCGCCAGGCGGGCCAGACCATCTTGATGGGGATGAACACGTAGCCGCAGATGCCGCAGAACACGAAGATGTTCTTCATGTTGCCCAGCGCGCGATGCGCGAGCGACTTCTTCGTGCCCCGCTGTTGCCTCCACCAGTGGAGGGCGATGAGCATATAGCCGCAGGCGACCGCCAGATCCAGGACCACGGTCAGCATGACCCAGGGCAGGTCCTGGTTCATGCAGTGATAGAGGGTCATGTAGCGGGGTGTACCGCCCGCGAACCAGTCCAGCATCGGAGACGCTCCCGGCGTCGTTTAAACGGCGATCCATCCTGATCCGGCGCATCAAGCGGCGATGGAGTCCGACTTGGATTTCCATAGAATCATGAGAATGGCTATCTAATCAAGGGCAACAGGCTCAGGATGGAGGTTATTAGCTCCGGTGGGGGTCCCGCGGGCGGGATCTTCGGGCCAACCAGAGTCCCGCCATCAAGCCTAGCACCGTCGCGGCGATCATGCGCCCGGGGTGGGCTACGTCGGGCGGGATCCAGACCAGGCCGTTCTCGTCGGTCACCGCCGGGCAGCCCACATATCGGCCGTGCCTGGGCACCGCAATGGCCTCGAAGTCGCGAGCGAGGCGATCGAGGGCGCCATCCAGGGCTTCGCCGCCCATCGGGATCCCGTGGCCGGTCGCGGCGATCGCGGGGCGGAGCTCGGCCAGGGTCCGGACGGATCGGGCGGCGTGGTCCCAGTCGGGCGTGAAGTACATGGGCGGCCCGTGGACCTCGGCGGCCTGCCCCATCACGGCCAGGAGCGATTCCTGCCGGGTCGTGATGAAGGCGTCGCCCGCGATCAGGGTGCGGTCCGCGTCCCGGAAGAGCGACACGTGGCCGGGCGAGTGGCCGGGCGTGGGGATCCATCGCCACTCGGGCAGGAAGGGGATGGTCCCGTCGGTCGGCAGGGGGCGGACCCTCCGCCCCAGGTCGATCGGCTGCCGGGGGTACATCCACGACAGGGACGCGAGCATCCCGCCCCCCACGGTCGGGTCGGGCGGGGGATAGGCGGAGCGTCCCGTGAGGTAGGGCAGCTCCATGCGATGCGCATAAACGGGCACGTCCCATTCCTCGGCCAGCGTGGGCAGGCCCCCTACGTGGTCGAAGTGCCCGTGGGTGAGCACGATGGCCGCGGGGCGAGCCCCCGGCCCGAACCGGGCCTCGGCCGCGCGTCGGATCCGGTCGGCCGACCCGGAGATCCCCGCGTCCACGAGGACCCACTCGCGGTCCCCTGCCCCCGGCGTACCGATCAGGAAAACATTGACCAGGACCGTGCAAAGATAGGCCAGGTCGTCGAGGATCTCGACCGGCTCATTGGCCAGAGACGCCGCGGGGACGGCTTGCGGGGCGGTGATCGGGCTCATCGAGGGGGCGCTCCGTCGAGGGGTGGGTGTCCCATCGAAGGGGGCAAATCTCGCGCCCTGATGGCGTTTACGCGTCCGATGGGGCCCTCCGCTCGACCTGGGCGGACTGGCCGAAGCACTCCTCCACCTCCACGCGGAGACACCCGGGCCGGGCGACCCCCAGGGAGTCGAAGGCGGCGAGGAGGCGGCCGGCGAGGAAGTCGGCAAGGAGCTCGGCCGTGGTGTTGGCCACCGGCAGGAGGACGCATTCGTCCTTCGGGAAGCTCCAGTATCGGTCGCGGTAGCGGGCCTTGATGTTGGGCCCGTCGTCCTCCAGGAGGATCAGGCGGCTCTGCGTGGGCAGGAGCATGCGGTGGTCGAGCTCATTGACCAGCGCCTGCGTCTGGTCGCGCAGGGCGATGAAGTCGAACACGTACGAGTTCTCGTCCAGGGGGCCCTCCACCTCGACCCCCACGCGGTAGTTGTGGCCGTGGACGCGCTCGCAGGTGTCGCCGTTGAAGGTGATGAAATGGCCCGAGGAGAAGACGAGCGTGTCCTTGGTCACGCGGACCTTGTAGCGGGAGGCGGTCATGGGGGCGGACTCCTTGGGGGAGGATCGGGGCGGGGCCGGCGGCCGGCGTGAGTTCTCAGGTTTGCGGCAACGGCAACGGGAGGATCCCCTCGACGAGCGCCACGTAGAGGGAGGCGGCGATCAGGTCGGCGGTGGCCCCGGGGTTGCGGGCGTGGCCGTCTTCCCGGAGCCATTCGTCGAGCGCCCGGGTCGAGCCACAGGCGAGCGCCTCGGCCGCCCTTGAGGATGCCTCGGCGGCGACCTGGGGGCCGCGCTTGCGGAGGATCAGCGTGTCCGGGATCCGCGAGAGCGTGGTCAGATAGCTCTCGATCACCGCCTGCTCGACGTCTCGCCCGGCCTCGATCGCCCGTTTCAGGGCGGGCACGGCCACGTCGAAGACCTCGGCATAGCCGGTGGAGTACTGGCGGGCCACCAGGTCGCGGTCGGCGGCCAGGGTCATGGCCTCGAGGAGGGTCACGGTCGGCTCGTCGCGGATGTCCTGATCGGCCGACGCCCCGAGGCCTCCGGGCATGGCAAGTCGGATCGCCCGGTAGGCGGATCGGGCGTCCTCGACGGTGAGCGCGTCGAGCACCTCGCGGACCGATCGGGGATCGCTCGCGGCGCACAACGGGGCGAGCAGCAGGATCATCCCCAGGTTGGTGTTCGTGGAGACCACGCGGCGGGTGCTCTGCACGGCCTCCAGGACGCTGGGGCCGACCCCCCGGGCGCGGGCGGTGTCCATCGCGGGGCCGATGGCGGCGGCGCTGAGGATGAAATCGAGATACGTGCAGTCGTCGAAATCGCGGTCCCTGTGGACGTTGCCCGGCTTGCGAGCGGTGGCTTCCAGGATGCACGCGACCTGGGCGATCTGGCCGGGAGAAGGCGTGGGGCTCATCGGGCGAGCCCCCGGAGATGCGCGAGGATCTCGGCGGCCACGTCAACGCCGGTCGCGGCCGACAGGGCCTTCCAGCCGGGCACGGCGTTGACCTCGATCACGACCGGCGGGGCGTGCTCCTGAGGCAAGAGGTCCACGCCCGCCATGATCGCGCCGACGGCCCCGGCCGCCCTCACCGCCACCTGTTCGATCTCGGGCGAGATCGGGATCGCCTCGGCCCTCCCGCCCACCGCCACGTTGCTCCGCCAGTCCCCCGGCCGGGCGTGGCGGCGGATCGCCCCGATGGCGTGATTCCCGAGAACGAAAACGCGCAGGTCGTATCCCGCATTCGGGATGAACTTCTGCACATAGAGGACCGAGCCGATGCGTTCCAGGGCGTGGAACACCCGCCGAGCGGCCTCCACCTCGGTGAGCCTGACGAGCCCCCGGCCCTCGGACCCGAAGAGGGGTTTGACGACCACGTCCCCGCCGAGTTCGGCGAAGGCCGAGAGCGCCCCGCGGGCCCCCTCGCCGACCCAGGTGGGGGGGACGGGCAGGCCCTCGGCCTCGATTCTGGCCAGGGCGAGGTACTTGTCCACGCTGGCCTCGACCGCCCCCGGAGGGTTCATCACGGCCACGCCCAGCGCGGCCAGTCGATGCAGCGAGTCCATGCGGTAGACGACCTGCTCCAGGGAGCCCGGCGGCATCATCCTCACGAGCACCCCCTCAACTCCCGAAAGCGGGATTCCTCCGGCCTCGAGGGGGCGTGTGCCCGGGCCGTTGCGGCCGACGATTTGCGGAAACGGGATGGGCGAAAGCTGGATCCCGAGGTCGTCGGCCGCGCGCCTCAGGTCCTGCACGTGCCATCCGAACCCGGAGACCAGGGCGACGAGGTGGGTCACGCGTAGAACGACCTCGCGAGCACGCCGGGCTCGGTCGCGCCGAAGGTGTGCGACCGGCCGGTCTGGACGTTCTGGAACTGGATCTGCGCGGGGCTGAACAGGTGCGGGTCCACCGCGTAGAAGTCGTGGTTGTAGCGGGCGAACACGGTCGCGAAGGGGTCGCCGAAGTCGCGAGAGCTGCGCGAGGGGACCCTGGGGCCGACCTCCGAGAGCGAATCGTCGTCGCCGGTCACGGCCAGGACCACGCGGGCTCCATAAAGGATCGAGTCGTTGGTGCGGCCGATGGCGGCGAGGTCGTCCTTCGCCACCGGAGGGAGGGGCGCGGACCCGTGGGCCGACACGATGCGCTTGAGGTCGAAGCCCAGTTCCGAGAGCTTGTGCAGGGCCGTCTCGACCGAGCGGGCGACCACCTGCAATCCGCCCGCCAGGCTCGCGGTCGGGGCGATGCAGAGGGTCACGTTTTCGGGACCTACGCGGCAGCTCTCGGCGATCTTCGCGAGGATCTCGGGCGGCGGGAGCTTGCGGCCCTCGAGCACGCCGACCACCCCGCGGAGGGGCTCTTCGCGGTGGCCGATCTTCTCGAAGATGGCCTCCTTGCCCCAGGCCGCGCGCATGGGGCCTGAGCCCATCGCGAAGAACTTGCCCTCGGAGACCTGCCATCCTGCGTACTGGCTGGCCAGGCATGCGGCGACCGGGTGATCGGTCACGACCTGCACGACCGGGCACGGCTGGCCGTCCACGTCCCCTGGCACGATCGTCACGTCGGCCAGGTCGGCCAGGCACACGCGGGCCAGCGCGAGCCCCGCCGCCAGCCCCCCCTGCACCTTCACCCCGCAATCCAGCACGCGGCCCTCCACGCCAATCCGCAGCGTGGAGGCCCGCTCGATCATCGAATCTATCAGGGCCAGGGCACGGACATTGAGCATCATTGTCACCGGGAATTTGCGTCGATCCGCAGATGACGCAGATGGACGCAGATAAGAGAAGTATCGAGAACTTTATCTGCGATCATCTGCGTCATCTGCGGATCGTTTCATGCCATGAACGCCAGGATTTCTCCCTGGCCATGTTCGGCGAGGTCGCCATTGTAGCGGTTGAGGACGGACGAGAATGCGCCCTCGGGGAGGGGGAATCCCCATTCGAGGAGCTTGCGCAGGTAGATCGTGAGGAACGGCGGGCGGTCGCGTCCGCTCTTCGCGAAGGTCGCCGGGATGCGCGCGGGTTCCGGGCCGAAGAGGGCGAGCGTGCCCCGCTTCATGCCCGATCCGGGGTTCATCCCGACGGAACCGAACGTGAAGATCGACCCGGCCACCATCGCGCGTCCGAGCCCGCTGCCGGTGGGGCCCCCCACGGCGATCAGCCCGCGGCGCATGGAGAGCCCGGCATCGTCGCCGATGGCCCCGTGCACCAGGATCACCCCGTCGCGCATGCCCAGGCGGGCGCCCGGCTCGGCCCCGCCCAGCCCGTGGCCCGCCGACCCGTTGATGCGGAGGAGCCCCCCCTTCATCGCCATCCCCGCGCCATGGAGGGCCGACCCGAACACGGTGATCGCCCCGCCGAGCATCCCCTGCCCCAGCCCCGACCCGGCGTCTCCGCGGACGTCCAGGGTGCCCAGGGCCATCCCCCGGCCGATCCCCCGCACGCCCCGCAGGTCGCCCTCGAGGATCAGGTGATCGCTCCGCGGGTCGCCCTCGATGGTGAAGAGGTCGCCCAGCTCGGCCACGCCGTTGCCCACCCGCAAGGTCTGTCGCCCCACGTCCAGGGCGGAGAGCTCGCCCAGGGCGTCGGGGCGGAGCGATTCGCCCTCTACCGGCAGGGCGAGCGGCCCCTTCAGGGTCAGGGTCAGGGGCATGGCGGGCGGGCCTCGGGCGACAGGGGCAAGCTCAGCGGAGGGACCACGCGATCATGACGCCCTGACGGTTGAGCGACAAGAGCAGATCCCCTCCGGGAAGGCCGTCCCGGCCGCCGTCGATCGCTCGACCGCGCTCGTCGCGCAGGCCCGAGACCGCGAGCCGGGCGAGAGCGGCGTCCCCGATGCGGAGAACGTGCGGAACAGATAGGCGTCCGGCCCCGTGACCGACCGATATCCGACCCGGATCGACCCGTCGGCCTGGACGAACAGGCGCGGGGTGCGGTTGAAGAGCTCGGCCTGATTGAGGTTGTAGACCGACACATCGGGGCTATCGAGCACCTGGTCCACCACCCAGTCGGGCCCGAGCCGGTGGCCGTCGGCCGCGAGCCGGATGACCGAGAGGCGGCGGTCGTAGTGGTCGAACTGGCCCACGTCGGGGATGAATTCGGACCGACTCCGGCGCTCGAACTGCGGGATCAGGATCGCGCCGTCCGGGGTCGTCACGGCATGGTCCGCATGGCGAAACGCCTCCCACCCGTCCCCCGGCTCGAGCACCTCGTTCACCTCGGTCTGGAGCACGCCCTGCGCGTTGTAGACCTGGGTGATGAAGTCCCCCAGGGAGGGGTCCCAGCCGGGCGGGAGGTTGCTGGGCTGGTCGTTGAAGGTGAGGGCGAACCCCCCGTCGGCGCGGGGGAAGGCCTGGGCGTCGGGGTTGCGGATGATCTGATTGAAAGGCAGGGCGGTGTTGGCCACGACCTCGTCCCCGACCTTCGCTCCGCCCGAGTCGATCCTCTGGGCCCGTACGAACAACTCGGGACGCTCCGAGCCGGGGTTCGTGTTGTGGGTCCAGGTGACGAAGGCGAGGCCGTCGCCCGAGATCCGGATCGCCGGGTCGATCTGGGCCCCCGCCGTGGTGGTGTTGATCCGGAACTGGTTGCCGATCGGGTTGCCCTGCGGATCGAACCGGCGGGCGTAGACCCCACGCTGGACCCGTCCAGGGCCGGGTCGCTCCACGCGATCAGCGCCGATCCGTCCGGGAACACCCCCACGGCGGGGCTGGTCTGATTGCCGGGCAGGTAGCCATTGACCACGAACGCGGGGGTCACGGGGCGCAGGGCCAGAAGCTCGCGCGGTTCCAGGGCGAGCGGGGCCGGTCGGAAGTGGTGCGGGGATCTCATATGCCGGTCCTCGGGCGGGCGTGCTTTTCGGGGAGGTCGTCGGGGACGGTCCACCCTGGTAGAAGCAAAATCGTCGGGGTGCGCCCACTGAACGGGGCGCAATTCCCCCGCGGAGACGTCGCGGCGTGGAATGAGGTGGAATTTTCGGGCCAGATTGTTTAACATTGGGGTTGCCGCCCTACCATCCTGCCCGCAGGGTTCCCACCCGCGCCCCCTGGAGTCCCGCCCATGGGCCACCCCGACCTCTTCCGCGATGCCCCCTACCTCCTGAACCGACGGTCGTTCGTGCAGGTGGGGTTCTCGGGCCTCGTGGGGATGGGCCTGCCGGGCTTGCTGGCCGGTCGGGCCGCGGCGAGCCCCGGGGCGCAGACCGGACGGGCGAAGTCGGTGATCGTGATCCTCCTGAGCGGGGGGCTCGGCCAGCACGACTCGTTCGACATGAAGCCCGAGGCGCCCGACGCCATCCGCGGCGAGTTCAAGCCGATCTCCACCAGCGTGCCCGGCATCCACATGTGCGAGCACCTTCCGGGCCTGGCCTCGCGCGCCGACAAGCTCGCCATCGTCCGCTCGATGTCCCACCCCGAGGGCAACCACCTCCTCGCCGTCCACCGCGTGCTCACCGGGCAGGTCTCGAACCCCCGAGGCGCGAGCGACCTGGACCGCGTGGCCTCCCGCGACGACTGGCCCTGCTACGGCGCGGTGCTCGACCAGGTGAAGCACCGCTCCGACGGCGTGCCCAGCGGCGTGGCCCTGCCCCTGAAGCTGATCGAGGGGCCGCTCACGTGGCCCGGCCAGGACGCCGGGTTCCTGGGCGCGAGGCACGACCCCTGGCAGCTCAAGCTCGACCCGAACCGCCCCGAGGTTCGCGACGACAGCCTCGCCCTGCCCGAAGGGCTGAACCCCGATCGCCTCCATCGTCGCCGCCACCTGCTGGGGCAAATGGGCGCGACCGTCGGCGACGACTTCGTCGACCATCAAGACGCCGCGCTCGCGCTCCTGTGCAACGCCAGGGTCGGCCAGGCCCTGGACCTGGGGCACGAAGACCCCCGCACGGTCGATCGCTACGGGCCTCACGTGTTCGGGCGATCGTTGCTCACCGCCCGACGGCTCGTGGAAGTCGGCGTGCCGATCGTCCAGGCCACCATGGGCATCGTGCAGACGTGGGACACCCACGTGAACAACTTCCCCAGGCTCAAGAACGACCTCATGCCGCCGCTCGACCGCGCGGTCTCGGCCCTGCTGGACGACCTCCAGTCTCGCGGGTTGCTGGACGAGACCCTGGTGGTCATGCTGGGCGAATTCGGGCGCACCCCGCGGATCTACCCGCTGAACCCCGGCGACGTGCCGGGCCGCGACCACTGGCCCGCGGTGTTCCCCGCCGTGTTCGCGGGCGGGGGCGTGGTGGGCGGCCAGTTGATCGGCAAGTCCGACAAGATCGCCGCCTTCCCGCTCTCGAAGACGTTCGGCCCGCCCGACCTCGCGGCCACGATCTACAACGCGCTCGGCGTGGACCCCGCCACCGAGCTGCGAGACCGACTCAATCGCCCGCTCACGCTCTGCACGGGCGAGGTCATGACCCCGCTCTACACCACGGCCGGGATCTGATCCGGGCTCACCGAGTCGGAGCGAACCAGCGATGGAACCCATCCGCGGATGCGACTCGTTGCGACAGGCCCGGGGCCGCACCCGTCGCGAGTTCCTCCGCGCCGGGGGGCTTGGGGTGTTGGGCCTGTCGTTGCCCGACCTGATCCGCGCGTAGAGGCTCTCGGCCGCGACCTCCGCCCTGCCCTCGTCGTCGTTCGGGAAGGCGAAGGCGTGCATCCTTCTGTTCATGTGGGGAGGCCCCGCGCAGCAGGACACCTGGGACCTCAAGCCCGACGCCCCCGCGAACGTGAGGGGCGAGTTCAAGCCCATCGCCACGAACGTGCCCGGCCTGGACATCAGCGAGCACTTCCCGAGGATCGCCCGCCAAGCCCACCGCCTGGCCGTGATCCGCTCGGTGCATCATCGCGACGTGGACCACACCAGCGCCACGCACGAGCTGCTCACGGGGCGGTCGCGGCCCCCCTCGGGCGACGACTGGCCTCACTACGGCGCGGTCCTCGCCCACCTGAACCGAGGGCACGAACGCACCGCCCTGCCCCCCTTCGTGCAGATGAGGCCCACGATCCCCGACGGCGCCCCGCGCTTCGTCGAGTCCAGCCACGGCCAGGGCGCCGGCTGGCTCGGCCCCGCGCTCAACCCCTTCACCATCGACCACGACCCGAATCGGCCCGATTACTCGGTCGGCGACTTCCGCCTGCCCGAGAGCGTGGGGTCGGGCCGGCTGGCCGACCGTCAGAGGCTTTTGCGCGCGGTGGACGACCAGGCCCGCGAGCTGGAGGCCTCGGCGCAGGTGCGGGCCATGGACAGCCATTACCTCCGCGCCTACGACCTGCTCACCGCGCCCAAAGCTCTGGAGGCGTTCGACCTCTCGAAGGAAGACCCCCGCGTGCGGGCCCGCTACGGGCTGCACCCGCACGGCCAGGCCGTGCTCCAGGCCCGCAGGCTGGTCGAGGCGGGCGTGCCCATCACCACGGTCTTCTGGCAGAACGACGGGCTGACCAACGTGTCGGTCTACTGGGACACGCACAATCGCAACTTCATCGACCTGAAAACGCGACTCATGCCCGCGAGCGATGAGGCCTTCACCGCCCTGCTCGACGACCTCGACGCCCGGGGGCTGCTCGACGAGACCCTGGTCGTCTGGACCGGCGAGTTCGGCCGCACCCCCCGCGTGGGGCAGAGCGTGGTCGGGGGCGCGGGGGCCGGGGCCGACGGCCGCGACCACTGGCCCCACTGCTTCACGACCGTGCTGGCCGGCGCGGGGATCCGGGGCGGGACCGTGCACGGGGCGTCCGACCGCTGGGCCGCCCACCCCGCGCGCGACCCCGTGACCCCCGCCGACGTGGCGGCCACCATCTACCACTGCCTGGGCATCGAGCCGTCCACCGAGCTGCGGGACACCCTCAACCGCCCCTTGCAGCTCTGCCTGGGCACCCCCATCGCCGGAGTCCTGGCGTAAAGGCCGAGTCGCCGCGTCCCCGGAGATCGTGGGGCGGGCACGTCACGATAATCTGAGACGGGGCGACTCCTCCGGGCACTGCTCCCTGCGCTCGTTGACAATCCGGACCATCGGGCCCAGGGGCCCCGGAAACCTGTGGAAGACCCCTGCCGCGCCGAAAACGTGATTTTGCAGAACGAACCCAATTTCGGCCCCCGGATCGGAGAGCCCGATCGGGCGGATGCGTTGATGGAGCAACGATTTGCGTCTCGAAAATCGGGCGGTCCGGGCGGGGTCCATCCCGAGAAACGAACCCAATCGAACCCAAAAACGAAGCCAATTTCGGGCCTTCCGGACGAGAAACGAACCCATTCTCCGGGGTCGACCGCCCCGAAAATTCGTGAACGGGGCCCGGGGCCTTCCGGCGGTCCCTCCGCCCCCGAGTGGATTTCCTCGGCCCGCACAACCGATAGGACGGGAAGAATCGACCCTTTCGCGACGGGCCCGAGGCTTCCAGGGGCGGATATGCGGCTTGCCCGGATCTTGCTCGCGATCTCCATGATGGGCCTGGTCGGCTGCACGAGCGTGCGTCTTCGCCAGAGGACGATCCACCAGGGCAGCACCCTGCCCGACCTCCAGTATCAGCAGGTGCTCGACAACCTCGCGCTCTTCGCCGAGAACCCCTCGGCCCTGCCCTGGCACATCAACCTGCGCGAGGGCACGTCGCAGGTCACCGATTCGGGCTCGGCCGGGGCGCTCGTGGACCTCGGCCCGCCCGCGGTCACGCAGCCGCAGATCTTCGGGTCGCGGACGGTCGTGGCCCAGTGGGGCATGTCGCCGGTGATCGACGCGACGGAGCTGCGGCTGTTGCGGGTCGCCTACCGACGGGCCCACGGTTCGCCCGAGATGCCCAGCCCCGAGTTCCTCGACGAGCTCACGCACGAGCTCAAGGACCAGGTCCCCTCGAACGTGGACCTGCAACAGGAGTCGGGCCTGTTCTACGACTATCAATCCAGGACCCACCCCGACGCCCGGACCTTCGACTCCAACGTGATCTCGACCAACGACCCGGGAGTCTGCCTGACCGCCCCGAACGACCCCCGCGACGCCACCCCCCTGGCCCGGAACGTATGCCGCAAGGTGGGCCGGATCCAGGAGGACCTCGCCGAGATCCGACCCGGCTGGTTCTACGTAGGGAGCAAGCGGGACGTTCCGCGGGACGCCTGTTACGTCGGCAGAAGCGGAAATCGCTACGTATGGGTCTGCGCCGACGGCCGCGAGGAGCTCACCCAGTTCACGCTCACGGTCCTCAAGTTCTCCTCGCTGATCAAGGAAACGCAAACGCTCATCAGCCCCGGCTCGGTCAAATTCTCGCCCGGCGACCGCGGGGGATGAGGAAGGGATCTCGACCAGGGACTTAAACCAAGGCTGACCGATCATGGCAAAATCCACCCCGACGACCCGCTACGTGGCCTTCCTGCGAGGGATCAACGTGGGCGGGCATCGCGTGAAGATGGACGTCCTTGCCGCTCAGTTCGTGGCCTTGAAGTATGAGAACGTGACCACGTTCATCGCCAGCGGCAACGTCCTGTTCGAGGCCCCTGCCCTGGCGGACCCGGCGGCGATCGAGCGGGCGATCGAGGCTCAACTGGAGCGCTCGCTCGGTTATGAGGTCGCGACGTTTCTACGCACCCCGGCGGAACTCGCGGCGGTCCTTGCGTATCAACCCTTTTCGGACGAGGACACGAACGCCGAGGGCCACACGATCCACGTGGGGTTCTTACGCGAGCCTCTGGACGAGGTTACCGCGCAATCGCTGCTCGGGTTCCGAACCGCGATGGACGAGTTCGCGGTCCTCGGGCGGGAGTTCTCCTGGCTCTGTCGCGGCAAATCGACCGACTCGCTCGTGAAGTGGCCCAAAGTGGCGAAGGCCGTGAAGGCGGAATCGACCATGAGAAACATGACCATGCTTCGCAAGCTGGCGGTCAAGCTTCCGTAGGACTCTCTTCGCGGGCGGCCCATGAGAAACGCTTGACGCAGAGGATGCGGGTTGCGGGGTTCCGATGCGGGAGGGGCGATCCTTCGGGTTTCCATGATTTCGGCATGTAAGCATGCGCCCGGCGTGATGATTCGCCCGGGTCTCATGCTTGCGTGCCGTAGGCATGGCACCCAGGGTTTTCGAATCGTGAGTCTGCCAGCTTCGATTCTCGGCGACGTCTGCGTGGAACGGATTCCCGCCCTAGATTCGACCCAGCACGTCATGCAGGCGGATGTGGAACGGGCCGAGCTTCCCGCCGTAATTGCCCGCCGTGATCTGGACGATCCCGGGCTTAATGGCCGCGCGGATGCCGACCGCCGTGGCCATCTCCACGCTCGCGAGCGTGAGGCCGTCGATCACGATCTCGTAGGCGCACACGACCTCGGGCGGGAGGTCGGACGGGACGAGCCCCCGCAGGCTGGGGGCGAACGCGGTGTTGGTGCTCGCCCTGAGCTTCTTGTACTTGCTGCCGACTTTTGAGCCCGACCGCGCGATCCCGCCCGGGAACGGCAGGATCACGTCGGGGACCTGGCGCATGGCCTCGACGGCGGCCTCGGTCGCCTCGAGCGTGAGGCGTCGATCCGTCCCCAAAAGGATGATGTTCCCGCCCGCCACGCCCTTGGTCGCGCCGAAGGTCTCCTCGCAGGTGAACTCGCCGTCCATCACGGGGATCCGCCAGAATCGCCGCCCGTGCAGGCGTTTGCTCTTCTGCCACCCGTCGCCGAAATAGCGGAGCTTGCCGCCCACCACGATCGTCTTCCCGCCCAGGGGCAGGCCGTTATAGCAGGCCGAGGTGGGGCACGTCATCACGCACTGCCCCACGCGGTTGCTGAGGGCCTTTTCGAGGGCATCGCGGCTGAAGGCGAAGACAAGCACGCTCACGCCGGGCCGTCCGTCGGGGGTCTCCTCGGGGCCCAGCACGCGCTCGATCGCGGCCTCGGCGTCGCAGGCGATCACGCTGGTGGCATAGCCCGTCATGGTGCGCCCGGCGATCTCGGCCCAGCGCGCGGTGTCGGCCGTGACGATCGCCCGGGCGGCCGTCATCGGGAACGCCTCGGCGAACGTGTCGGCGATCTCCACCCCTTCATACATCATGACAGTGATTGCCCGTTAAGATTGAAGACTCCACCGCAGATGGCGCAGATGAGCACAGATTCAGGTTTCTTTAAGATCTTAATACTCTTAAAATCTGTGCTCATCTGCGCCATCTGCGGTGAAGTCTTCCTCTTCCATCCCAAAATTCGCGAAGGAGATCGAGGAATTACGCTCAAACCAGCGGCGGATCTCGGGCACCACGCCCTCGTCAAAGGCCGGCTTCACGCGCAGGGTCTCGCCGTCGGGCGGGGACTTCAGTTCGCCGTCGTCGATCACCACGTGGCCCGACTTGATCACATAGCGAGGCATGGCGAACATCCGTTCGTAGTCGTCGGAGGGGGAATACACGGTCACGTCGCCGTCGGCCCCGGGGGCCAGATGCCCCTTGGTCGTCATGCCCAGCATCCTGGCGGGGCCGCTGCGCGTGATGATGGCGATCTCGGAGAGCGTGTATTCCCGAGTCAGATCCGCCAGGCCGGACCTCGCCCGGACCTTCGGAGGGAGACCCTTCATCACCTCGTCGCGGTGGTTCTTGCTCATGAGCAGCGAGATGATCTGCGGGTAAGCGAGGAACGACCCGCCGTTGGGGTGGTCGGTGCTCATGGCCACCCGCCACGGGTCGTCCACGCGGAGGTACCACTCCAGGCCGATCGCCCATTGCAGCGCGTGCACGAGGTTCGTGTCCTCGTAGGTGATGGGCACCACGCCGCATCCGGTCTCCTGCTCGATGTCCTGCGAGATCCACTTGCGGCCGGTCACGGCGTGCAGGAACTGCCCCACGGCGCCGTCGGCGGTCATGCTCGTGGTGTCACCAAAGATCACCTGCCCCACGTCCACGCTCAGGTCGGGATGCGTGTTGATGTACTCGGCGAGCACGGGCACCTGCGAGTCCATCCGGCCGAGCTTGTCGCTCGACCCTCCGTAGCTGTGGAACTGGATGTGGGCGAGGTGGGCGCGGTGGCCGTCGAGCGCCCGCAAGGTCTCCAGCGTTGAAACCGCGTTGCCGGGCAGGCCCAGGTTGGGGCCGTGGACGTGGATCGGGTGGGGCAGGCCCAGGGTGTCGGCCGCGAGGGCGAGCTCGGTCAGGATCTGCCGGGGGGTCACGCCGAACCCGTCCACCACGTCGTCCAGGGACGACACGTTCCCCTTGCCCTCCTTCCACTTCTCCACGCCTCCGGGGTTCACGACCTTCACTCCATAGGCCCCGGTGGCCTGGAGGAGCCACGCCATGTAGCTTTTCAGGCGGTCCCGGTCCCCCTCGCGGATCCGGTCCATCGCGTAGTGGTTGTTGCCCATGAGGACGAGAAAGGCCTTGTCGATCGCGGGCGTGTCGCGGAGCTCGTGGTGGGCGTGTCGGGCGCCGAACGGGGCGATCGCGGCGTCCACGGCGGTCGTGTAGCCGAGCCCCGCGTACTGATACCCTGTGGCGAACGTGGTGGGCACGCTGCCCGTGGTGCCCGACCGCGTGAACCGGGTGCGGCCGATGTGCCCGGTCTTGTCCTCGGGGCGCGAGGCCCTCGCCGCGTTCACCTTCGAGCCCGCGATGTGGCAGTGCACGTCCACCCCGCCCGGCATGACCACGAAGCCTCGGGCGTCGATCGTGCGATCGGCGTGCGCCTCGGGGTCGATCGGCGAGGCGATCACCCGTCCGTCGGCGATCCACACGTCGCGTACCGAGTCGTCGTCATGACGCGGGTCGATCACCCGCCCGCCGCGAATCCTCAGGGTCGTCATGACGTGATCGCCTTCATGTTCGCCTCGATCGCCGCGAGCACGTCCCCGTCCGACGGCAGAGTGGTTGCCAGCGAAGGGCGGAGCGGGAGCGTGGCGCCATCGCACCGGATCACGGTCCCCCCCGCGTGGATTCCGTACGTGGCCGTGAGAATCCCCGCGGTCGCGCCCATGCCCGGATCCGTCGCCCGGGGGCCGATCACCACGGTCGGGATCTGGGCCAGACGGGCGAGCGCCTCGGCCGAGAGGAACGCCCCCGGGTCGTCGGCCACCACGATCGCGGCATCGGCCCATCCCGACTCGAGCATGAGTTCGGCGGTCGAGGTGTCGGGCCGGAATCGCGGAAATCCCTCCGAGAAATCGACGCCCACGGGCGCCCCGGCCTGCCACGAGAGCACGGCCTCGGCCCCGCTGCCGTTGCCCGCCGAGCCCAGGGTGAGGGCCACGAACCGGGTCCTCGCGTTCAGGTCGCGCACGAGCTTCAGGGCCTCCTCCACGACCGCCGCGGGGCCGAGCCCCGGGCCGAAGAAGAACGCCCCGTAACGCGCGGAGGTCATGTCGTCGGCAAGCTCCTTCAGCGGGTCGTCCACGTCCGGAATCTCGACCCCTCGCACAAGGGCCCGCAGGGTGGCGAGCACCTCCCCCTGCTCCTGCCTCACGATCCTCACGAACCGGTCGGCGACCGCCGAGGTGGGCGTGGGGGCCTCGTCCACCACGACCACGATCCGCCCCGCGCGGCCTTCGGGAACGAACCGCCCCTTCGGCCCGACCGAGTACCGTTCGAGGTGCCGGGGATGCGTGGTCACGGGGTCCACGCCCCAGAACACCACAAGATCCGCTCGGTTGCGGACCTCGCCCAGGGTGGCCGAGACCACCCCCACGCGCTGCACGGCCCTCCAGCGGGGGAGCGAATCCCGAGAGCTCGCCGGGTCGATCGTCGCGCCCAGAAAATCGGCCAGGGAGACCGCCGCAGCCTGGGCCTCCAGGCTCGTGCGCGTGAGCCCCAGGATCAGCGGAGACCGCGACCTCGAAAGGATCTCCGAGGCGCGAGCCATGGCCTCCTCGGCCGAGCACGCGGCCCCCTCGATCACGCCCCGAGGCCGATCGGCGACCGAATGATCCCCCAGGAACCACGCCGAGCCGATCGGGCACGCATGATCGGCCGCGACGATGCAATTCTCGTCCACCGTCAGAACGATGTCATCGCACAGGCACCCGCAGGCGGTGCATGGGACGTCGGTGAGGGTCCGC
>JANOBY010000535.1:0-8665 GCA_031411935.1 Planctomycetales bacterium
AAGAAGGAGCTCATCCACGGCGAGATCTTCGCGACGAGGGAGGAGGCGAGGGCGAGTATCTTCGAGTACATCGAGATCTTCTTGAACCGGATCCGGCGTCATTCGTCGCTCGGATACGTGGTACCAGCCGAGTACGAGAGAGCCGGATAAACCGTTAACCCGGCGCCCGACATCCGTGGTGAAGTCCATCAGTGCCCGTCCCGGCGTTCTGCGACACGAGCTTGCGGAAATGATCGAGGGCGGTCAGCTAGGTCGGCCCGTTCGGCGCGTCGTCGGGCCCGCGGGCGAGGAAGTGGGGGGCCTGGCCGATTCAGCACGCGTAAGCTATCCGGCTCTTCCAGTAGCGGACGGTCAGTTTCGGGCCGCGTGCCATTCTGGTATCCTGAAGGGTTAGAGACCAGGCGCAAAACTCGGCACCCGCAGTACTTGATAATACCCCTGGAGCCCGTTACTCGGCATTCAACTCGGCACAAAATGGTTCGCAAGCAGCAGCTGCGAAAGGAGATAAAGTTAAGATGAACTACATCGACCCGCACATCCACATGGTCAGCCGGACGACCGATGACTACAAGCGTATGGCCCTGGCGGGCTGCGTGATGGTCAGCGAGCCGGCCTTCTGGGCGGGTTTCGATCGTTCGGGTGTGGAGGGATTTCGGGACTACTTCCGGCAACTCACAGAGTTCGAGCGGCAGCGGGCCCGCAACTACGGGATCGATCATCAGGCGTGGCTCTGCATCAATGCGAAGGAGGCCGATAACGTCTCGCTCTCCCGCGAGGTGATCGCGATGATTCCCGAGTTCCTGGATCGTCCCGGGGTGCTGGGCATCGGCGAGATCGGCCTGAACAGGAATACGCGGAACGAGGCCACGGTCTTCCAGGAGCACCTGGACCTGGCTGCCCGGACTGGGGAGCTCGTGCTGGTCCACACCCCCCATCTGGCCGACAAGTACCAGGGCACCCGAATGATCCTGGACATGATCCGCGAGCACCCCGGGATCCGGCCCGAGCGTGTTTGCATCGACCATGTTGAGGAGCACACCATCAAGCTGGCGCTCGACGCCGGGCACTGGGTCGGGATGACCCTGTATCCCATCACCAAGTGCAGCCCCCAACGTGCAGCCGATCTGATCGAGCGGTTCGGGACCGAACGCATCCTCGCTAACTCGGCGGGCGACTGGGGGCACAGCGACCCGATGGCCGTCCCCGAGTTGATTTTCGAGATGCGCAGTCGCGGGATGGCCGACGCCACGATCCGCCGTGTCGTCTACGACAACCCACTGAGCTTTTTCTCCGGATGCGTTCGCTTCACTTTCGAAGGGCCTGCTCAGAGGACTTGAGGCGAGCTGGGCGAAAGCAGACCTTTGAGATCCTCTCGCCACGAGGAGTATCGTTCCGCGTCTTGTCGGTGAGCTCTGCCCGCGCATCGCGACAGTGGGGGCTCGATCTTGGGTCGCCAGCCTCACTTTAGCTACATGTCGCCCCGGCAGGTGAATGCCATCGAAGCACCTCCCTGACCAGGAACCATCCGCGTGAGCTCCGAAGGCGGGACAAGGTCTTCGCGGCATCCGAACAAACAAAAAACCGCGAGCCTCCTGGTGAGAGGAGGCTCGCGGTCAAGAATGCCATCGGAACGTGATAGCTCGACTCAATAGTCGGACGCGCTCAGGACTTCGCCGCCGTTGCGGGTGGACAGGGCCTGGTAGACCCCGACCTTGGCACCCGGCGTGATCACATAAAGGCAGGTGCCGCCGGGCCCCGTCGTGGGTGCGGTCACTCCCACGGCCAGATTGGCGCCAGCCGACTCCATCTGCATGGGCCAGCTGTCGACCGAATCCTTGAGGAACCGGACCGACCCATCGACCATGGCCACGTTCACGCCGCCGGGGTGGAAACTGGAGGCCGAGCCGAAGCTCATTGCGATGCCGTTGCTGCAGGTATAGTAGGTCCCGGCGTAGACGTTGGGATTCTTGCGGTGCGGGTTGGGGGAGTACATGGTGTCGAACGAGGTGTCGCCGAACGAACCGCTGAACCAGTGGTTCCACCAGGGCAGGTCGTCGGGGGACAGCAGGCCGTAAGCGTGCTCGCTGAAGCCGATCGTATTGCTGGTGCCGTCGGTGATGTCCGAGATCTTGGTCGCGCTACGATTGAAATAGGTGCCCTTGCTGTTCGCCTGGGTGGCGGGCATCGACGTCTTCCGCCTATCGCTGCCGTTGTTCGGCCAGCTGTACCAGGTGCCCTGGCAAGCGGCGTAGCTGGTGTAGGCAACCTTGAAGTTCGGCAGGCCGCCGAAGTAGGTGGTCCCGATGTCGGTGATCTTGCCGACGATCTTGCCGTCGCTGGGGCACCACAGGGAGGAGATCCCGATGGCCGCGACCGTGGTGTTGGCATCTCCATAGATGCCCATGCTCATGTTCCAGGAGTTGTAGGCCGGCCCCTGCTCGATGTAGTTGGACATGGCCACGAAGGGGCTGGAACCAACCCAGTTGTACTCAGAGCCAGCGAGATACCGGTCGAAGGCCGAACCCTGCGGGAAGCAGCCGTTCGTGCTCTCGTAATTCATCGCGGCAAGACCGATCTGCTTCAGGTTGTTCGTGCACTGAGCACGACGAGCCGCTTCACGGGCGGCCTGAACAGCGGGCAGAAGGAGGGCGATGAGCACGCCGATGATCGCAATTACGACCAACAGCTCGATCAGTGTGAAGCCCGCGGGGATTCCCCCGCGACGACGGCGAGGCGCAGAAACCATCATGTCTCGTCTCCGAAAATGGATCATAAAAAAGAAAACACTTCACCAGATCAGTCTTCGCGGACAACGCGAAGACTTACTCCAAAGGCCCCCGCCTGCGAGCGGGCAGGTTTTTGGGGCCTAAGTTCTTCTCAGCAGCGGGTTTCGGCCCTGCGGAGGCAGTAGCAGCAGGAGCGGTGGCAGGGGTCGGAACCGGATCGGGCGTCTTGATCGTGCCCGTCTCGTCAGCACCGCACCCATGAAGCAGGGAAAAACTTCCCAGTGCCATGAAGCCCGCCAGCCTTCGGCGGAGAGTCCAACTACTACGCGGATTCATAAAACCACCCCTTGCAGGAAGCGCGACCGCGACGGGCCAATAACAGGAGAAATGAACGACAAGGAATCGCGAATCTGAAGCTCCTACGCCTGTCGAACAGGGGACGGAATCCAGGTCTCGATTTGCGGCGGGCGCGAGACAACGCTCTCAGTGCGAGAAATGTCGCCTGTGCGAAGTCGGCCACCCACGGAATGCGAAATACTCAAGTACCGAGCAAAAGAAGGATGCGATCGATAACCAGGAGTTGACGGCAAGCGGAGCCGAAGAAAGGCAACCCAGAACAGGATGCCCTGATCAACATGGCGTCACCATGTTCACGCGGAATTCATGATGGTCTGCCCCGAGCCGCGTGTCAAAAAAAATTTGACCTTCCGACGAAATTGATCGGCGCGAATTCCGAACTGAAGTTTCGTGGAAAGGCTGATGAACCCCTTCGTTCTCGACAAATGGATGCAGCGAAGCAATCACGTTCCCAATCACCCCCCGTCGGGTCCGTCTTCCGAGTAATAATCACTGCAAACGTCTCAAAAATCGAGACTTGAGGCGATTCTACTTGATTGCCACCGCTCGATTTGACGAGTAATGTTGCCCAAGCGGCAGGCAGAAATGCATGGGACTTGAACAGGCAGTTTCTGTGCAGCATTGCGTTCATCCATGCATTTACGTGAATGCAAAGTATCAGCAAGTGTCATGTATTTTAAAATCATCCGTGTTGTTTTTTTGCAACATGTGCCCGGCGAACTTTCTATGTCTGGGCTCCGTAATGACCATCTTTCGGACTCTGCTAACGCTTAGGGTGCGTTGGATGGAGGTCCATGCCATGTCGCTAATGTCTCGAGGTTAGATCTCTCTCGGAGGTCAAGTTTCCTGACAAGCTCACGCTCTCATGAGCTTTGCGAGAGGAAATTCGTGGCTTGATGGCGGTGAACTCACTGGTATGGATTTGGGGTGACAGTGAAATGATCTCGAGTGGATCGGCTGAAAGGCTCGTTCGGTGAGCTTCGAGGCGTCGTCGCCTCGAGGTCAGTGAGAGCTCGTGTTGCGGGGAAGAGAAGCAGAGAGGCTTTGGGGCCTCTCCGCCCGAAGGGTCAATAGTTGGCGCTGCTGACGACTTCACCGCCGTTGCGGGTAGCGAGGGTTTGATACACGCCGAGCTTGGCGCCGGGTGTGATGGCCCACACGCACGCTTCGCCCGAGACCACGGGCGCGGTCACTCCCACGGCCACGGTGGTCGAGGGGTCGATCGGCCAACTGTCGATCGAATCCTTGAGGAATCGGACCGAGCCGTCGGCCATGGCCACGTTCACGCCGCCGGGATGGAAGCTGGAGGCCGAGCCAAAGCTCATGGCCACGCCGTTGGTGCAGGTGTAGTAGGTTCCTTCGTACACATTCTTCACCCGGCGGTGCGGGTTGGGGGCGTACATGGAGTCAAATGTGGTGTCGCCGAATCCGCCGCTGAACCACATGTTCCAGTAAGGCAGGTCATCGGGGGAGAGCAGGCCATAGGCGTGCTCGGAGAAGGCGATGGTGTTGCTCGTACCATCGGTGATGTCCGAGATCTTCGTCGAGCTGCGGTTGAAATAGATTCCCTTACTATTGGTCTGGCTCAAGGGAATCGACGTCAATCGCTCGTTGCTGCTGCGATTCGGCCAGCTATACCAGGTGCCCGTGCATCCGGCGTAGCTGGTGTAGGCCACGGTGAATCCGGGCCGGTTACCGAAGTAGGTGTTGCCGATGTCGGTGATCTTGCCGACGATCTTGCCGTCGCTCGGGCACCAGAGCGAGGAGATGCCGATCTTGCCGATGGTTGTGTTCTCGTCCGCATAGATTCCGATGTTCATGTTCCAGCTATTGTAAGCCGGGCCCTGCTCGACATACTGGGCCATGGCGAGGAACGGGCTGGCATCAACCCACACGTAGGGCGTGGAATCGTAGTGCTGAAACGACTGGCCCTGGGGGAAGCAGCCGTTGGAGCTCTCGTAGTTCATAGCGGCCAGGGCGATCTGCTTCAGGTTGTTGGTGCACTGGGCACGGCGAGCCGCCTCGCGTGCGGCCTGCACGGCCGGGAGTAACAGGGCGATGAGCACGCCAATGATGGCGATCACCACAAGCAGCTCGATCAGAGTGAAACCGGCGGGACTTCCGCCTCGTCGACTTCGGTTCTTTATCAGAGACATGAAGCAACTCCTGTTGAGAGTAGGGAGAGGTACGAAGGAAAGGAACCTGGCGATGGGGAGATTCCCCACTATCGATCCGGATGCAAACTCGGTCGTGACGCCCCCCTCTCATCCGATTTAGGCGGAACTGGATCCATCGCTCGATAACACCTGCTTAAAATTGTCGAAGTTAAGGACGCGGGCGTAAGGAGCGGCAGAGGTCGGAGAGACCTGGTCGCGCCTGGAAATCGTCAGCACCGCACCCGGTGAGCAAGGACGCACAACAGGCATGCAAAACGGGTGGAAATATCGACGTATCGAGATTGGCTGATCAGCAACCCGTTCATGTCTACAAAAGAGCGACTGATTCGGAGTTCGCCTCGTCAATGGCCCTGATTTGCGTGCAAGTGAGTGCGCCTTAGCGAGAGACGAATCCCGTCGGGCTCCCGACGGCGAGAGACGATGATGCGGTATGACTGAAGACAAGATACTTCAGAGAGTCATGTCACAATGTGAGTCCATTGGTTCAACTTCTCTTCCAGAACGATTTCCTGTCATTGCCCATCCCTGGAATCCCGCGATGCGACCGCTGGTCCCAGGACAAGCCGTTCGCAGAAGAGCTTGCAAATACGCTCATTGACTGTAGAACGTTACACATATCATGCCATCTAAGCGCTTCGAGACGAAAACGCGGCAATTCGAGTGTTTAAAGGCATCTACATTGGATAAAGTCTGATGGCAGCCTCATTGCGTCCAGAATTCGGGGATTTTCGGGCCAAGGTGACGTGAGGGATCGACCAATTCACCCAGCCCATTGGCGAGAGTCCCATGGAGAGCCTCCATGCCGTCCTCGCCCGGGGGCTCGGGCAAGGTCGCAGTCAGGTGTCGAGTTTTCCCAACACGGCGGCCAGCTCCGGGGATTGCGCTCGACGTGGCGGGCCGTGAGTTTCTCGTCAGGGGATTTGACAGCCCCTGCGATCGGCTCTGGATGAAGGAACGGAACGCTCGCCCGAGGGGAGGCGAGGGCGGGGAGTAGACTCCGACCGGGTCATGGGGCTCAGGTCGAGTAGAGCCACTTGCCCAGAAGGAAGGCGGGCACCCAGAGCGCCGCGATCCAGAGGGCCGTGCCCGGACCGCGGACCGACCCCACGAGCGCCACGTCGAGCCACACGAGCGACAGGACGCCGGTCTTGACCGCCCTCTGGATCGTTGCGGGTTCGGGCCGGGTTACGGCCGCACCCGCCGCCGAGTTGACGATTAGCGCGATGACGGCCAGCACGAGCAATCCTTCCAGCGGCACGATCGGCCTCGCGTCGGCCTGCGGAAATTTCGAGGCATTCAGGGCGACCGCGATCAGCCCCAGTAGTGCGAGGTTCTGGAGGATCATGCCGGCGACCACGCCCGAGGCTCTTCCATGCTCGACCTCGAACCGGCTGATCCATGTCAACCCGACCACGAACAGGGCGAGCGACCCAGCGGCGACCCAGGCCCAGGCGCCTCCGAAGTGGGACGCCACGCTCAAACCAAGCAGGAGATTCAGCCCCCGGCACGCACCCATGACCTCGGGGCCGAGCACGGTTCTCCTCAGACCGGCGTCATAAAGCAGGACGCACCCGACGAGCACACCGGCGACGAGGAGAGAAGTGACCGACACCAACGCGGCCAGGGCCAGGCCGAGAGCCATCCCGACGACGCCCAGGCCCACGGCAAATGCACGGGAGACCGCGCCCGAGGGCAGGGGGCGTCCCGGCCGCTCGGTGCGGTCCAACTCCTCGTCGAAGACGTCGTTAAGGGTAATCCCCGCGGCGTAGATGGCCATGGACGCCCCGCACAGGGGCATCCATCGCGAGGGCTGGCCCAGGTCTCCGTTGGCGAGAAGGTACCCCGCGAGGCTGTCGGCCGCCGCCGTGAACAGGTTGGGCAGCCTCACCAATTGCAGGTACGGCTTGATTCGCTTCACGCGAGCAACAGGGGGGGCTGGAGCATGGGCAGGAGGACGGATCGGGCCACTAGCGCAGCCTGGTCGGGATCGTCCACGTTGGGGTAGAGTTCGACGGTGAGCCATCCGTCATAACCCGTGGCCTTGATCGCGTCGATCACCGAGGGGAAGTCGATCGCACCTCGGCCCGGCACGAGGTGGTGATGCACGCGGGTGGAAGCGATGTCTTCCAGGTGATAATGCCGGGTGTGGGGGGCCATCTTCGCGATCTGGGCGGGGAGGTCCTCGCTCATGCAATAGGCGTGGCCCACGTCGAAGTTCAGGCCGATCGCCGGGCTGTCCACGCGGTCGGCGATCTCCAGATACTCGTCGGTCGTCTCGATAAGAAGGCCCGGCTCGGGCTCGACCAGCAGCCCCACGCCGAGGCTCTCGGCATGCTGGGCCAGGGGCTTGAGGACCTCGACGAATAGGTCGATCGCCTGCTTGCGGGTCTGCCCATGGGCGATCGGTCCGCCCGGCTCGGTCGTGATGTGGGGCGCACCCAGCTCGGCGCAGAGGGACAGGGCACGGCGGGTGTGGTCGATCCGCACCCGGCGATAGCTCTCATCGGGCTCGATGAAGGAGGGATACCAGTAGGGCTGGCGATGGTCGTTGATCGCATTCATCATGAACGCATTCACGTTCGAGAACGCGAGACCATTCTTCTGCATGGCTTCGCGGATCGCCTGCTTGGGGCCGGACAGGAGGCCGGCGGGCCAGGCGTGGGGGACGTCGGCCATGAGCTCCAGGCCGTCGTAGCCGATCGAGGCGATCCGTTCGGCGGCTTCCTCGAACGGGAACTTCATATAGGCATTCGTACTGAAGGCAAGACGCATGGCACCCTTCACTTCATCGCGGACGGAGAGCAGGCCGAACCGGGCAAACGTCGGAGCGGCCCACGAGGGAGCTTCGAGCCAATATTATGCTCGGCCCGCACGGCAGGTTCAACCGCCACGCCGCCCCGACTTGCTTCGGACTGCCCGGCGTCGTAGAGTCGTGACCCGATCCTCCACCCCGGCGGGCACCACCGCGAGAACGTTCGATGCGCACTGTCACGGCGGCCGAGATGGTCGCGATCTTCCTGTCGGCCCTGGTCTGCACGTGCAAGGCGGCCGACCCCGAGGTGGAGCTCGCTCGCGGAGTCCGCGGGCTCGTCACCCGGGCTTCGGGCGGGGTGGACATGGATGGCTCCCTGCGCGAGTGGCCCACGGCCTATTGCACCCCGGTCCATTACAGCCACAGATCGCTGACCGAACGCGCCGCGCAGTTCCGCTATCAGTGGGACGACGCGGCCCTCTACATCGGCCTTCGCTGCCTGGACTCGAAGAGGGCCAACCCCGGCAAGTCGGGAGCGATCTACAACGGCGATGCCGTCGAGCTTTATCTGGACACGCGCGGGGGCAAATCGCTCCGAGCCAAGGACTGGTCCCCAGGCTCCGTCCATCTCTTCTACTCCCCATTCGATGGCA
>JANOBY010000536.1:0-3379 GCA_031411935.1 Planctomycetales bacterium
GTCTGCCGGCGGGGTGGCTTCAGGCGGATCACCCTGCGGGGCGACACCGACTTCACCCAGGCCAGGCATCTGGATCGCTGGGATGCCGACGCCGTCCGATTCCTGTTCGGCATCGACGCCCGGAGCAATCTCAAGGGGTTGGCCGAAGACCTCCCCGCCGATGCCTATGCCATGCTGGAACGCCCGGCCCGGTACACGGTCAAGACGACCCCTCGCACCGCCCGTGAGGACAAGAGGACGCCGATCGTCATCGCCCGCCAGTTCGAGACGATCCGACTGAAGGGGGAAGATGTCGCCGAGTTCGACTACCGGCCGTCGGCCTGCCAGAAGACCTACCGGGTGGTCGTGCTTCGCAAGCGATTGTCGAGGGAGAAAGGGCAACACGTCCTCTTCGAGGAGTATCGCTACTTCTTCACCATCACCAACGACCGGGCGGCCACGGCAGCGGAGATCGTGTTCCTGGCCAATGACCGGTGCGACCAGGAAAATCTGATCGCCCAGTTGAAGGGCGGGGTCAAAGCGATGGCGATGCCGGTGGGCGACCTGGTGAGCAACGGGGCGTCCATGGTGATGGCCAGCCTGGCGTGGAGCCTGAAGGCGTGGGCGGCCCTGATGCTGCCCGAGGATGGGCGATGGGCGGAGAAATACCGCGCCGAGAAGCGTTCGCTGCTGCGGATGGAGTTCAGCACGTTCTGCGTGGCGATGATCGGGATGCCGTGCCAGATCGTGAGGACGGGTCGGCGGATCGTGTATCGATTGCTGTCTGGGAACCCGTGGCAGGGTGTATTCCTGCGGCTGGTGGAGAGGCTACACGGTCGGCGGTTGTGTTGAGAGTCGGCAGCGATGAAGCCGGGATCCGGATGTCCCGGTCCGTGCTGGCTCCGAACGACGAGAGGCGGTGTGTCGACGGGAGAGACAGGACGTGGCGGTGGGAACCGGGGCGATACCCCGGCCCTGGGAGGGTCCGTACCCATCCTCAGCCGGGAATGGGCCAGGGTGAGGGCTCACATTACGCTTGTTTGAGGGCTAGCGCATTGCCAGACCTCCGACCGGGGCCACCGAATAGCGAGAACGCATTAGCGACGGGGACCGACGGGCGACGCATTGCCTTGCCGCGCATTTGCCGCGCGCAGGGGACGATTCGGGGCGGTCTGTGTCGGCGACAGGCGGAGCGGAGAGCAAAGGCCTGGAGGCGGCCTTGGGGCGTAAACCCCTGGCCGCGTCGGGCTTTGGCGTCGATCGACGGTCCGTGACCGCTTCCGTCGAAAATAGCGGGGACGGGACTCGAACCCATGACCTGCGGATTATGAGACCGCGGTTGGGAAATCACAAGCTATTTATGGATAAGGAGTTGCGGAATGGATTACTCGTTTACGCACCACCCGCGCACCACGCCCGCGTTCGATGCGATTCTAAGGCGATCACCGACCTCGAACTCGCTCGAATCATGGCGCGGTGGGATGAGCTCTCGCGCCAGACCAAAGACATGATACTCGACCTCGTCAGACCCACTACTGGTTGACCGCCCAGAAGGTTGAGGGCGGAAATGGGCTAACTTCCGGCGGGCGTCGCCCGGCCGGGCGCTTCATTCGCGACCCGGAGAGGATTCACCTCGACGGGTATGTCTACGCCACCGACCCATCGCTCGAGCCCGCGCCAATCGTCACCCATTTCGTGCGGTCACCGGAACATCGATTCCGACCTCCAAGATGCCGGGTCTCACCTCTGCCTGGAGTCGACACGCGGCCGGTACTGCGGCGCGGTCGACTCGGGACAGGACCGCGTCCTGCTCGAGGCGGAGCGGCGGGGCTGCGGCTCCGTACCGAATGGGTCTTCCCCGGGGCGGTGTCCTTCGACCCGGAGAAGCTCCCCAGCGATTGCAGTAGGTGTTGCGGACGGCACGCACTCGGGCGGCGCAGGCATCAAGGATCGGTATCAGTCGAGGCGAGAGTTCGCCCCCGTGGATCGGTGGGGCAGGAGGTTCCTGCGGTGGACGATCACCGGACCGCGTGCCGACGGGCGGAGGAATGGCCCGTGCCTCGCGAAGGGCGGGCGACGAACGGTCAGGAAACGCCGTCGCTCTGCGGGGTGGATAATATAGCGCCATCACGGTTCCGATCGCCGGTCTATCCCATCGCCTTGCGCCTCCAAAGTGGACGATCGTACACTCGCAATTCGCCCGGCCTATCGCCGGGCGGAAACGATCATTCACACATCAGGAGGAGACATCATGGGCCTGATCCTCGCCAGGCGCGGCGACCGCAAGGTCACGCGCGAGCAGCTCTCGCACATCGCCACGCCGCCGGAGACGCCGACCCACAAGCCGATCCCCCACGCCAGCCTGCTCTTCATGCTGGAGGGCCTGCTCGGCGCGAGCGGCTACCGCGTCGCCTCCGAGCAGCTCGCCGTCAACCGCGCGGGGAGCCGATTCTTCGGCGTCCTGACGCTCCACACCGACGTCATCGACGGCGAGGTCAAGCTCGTCGTCGGCGTGCGATCGTCCTGGGACAAGTCGGTGGCCTACGGGCTCGCCGGCGGCACCCGGACGGTCTGCTGCTCCAACCTCGTGCTCGCGGGCGACATCATCTCCCACGTCCGCAGGAAGCACACGCTCCACGGCCGGTCCGCCTTCGCGTCCGCCACCAGGGCGGCGCTGGGGCTGCTCCCCGGTTACCGCGAGCGGGAGGCGGGCCGGATCGGCGCGTTCCAACGCGCCAATGTCTCGGACCGCGAGGCGTCGCACCTGATCTTCTCCGCCTATCGCGAGCGGATGCTGCCGCATCGCTACCTCGGGCCGGTCTGGGATCACTGGCAGGAGCCGCGCCACGATTTCGGCGGCAAGACCGCGTACCGCCTCTTGCAGGCGTTCACGTCGGCCCTCTCCCGCCAGTCGGAGCGGAACATCCGCTCCTACGCCGTCGCGACCACCCGCCTCGTCGATCATCTGGGCCGGTTCGTCGGCTACGACAGCCCGGACTTGGTCCCGCCGACTCCCGAAGCGTAGGCGATCGGCGGACCAATGCGTCATGCACCCGATCGGACCATCCGTCCCGGCACGTCGCCGGGGGAGCGGATGGTTCGTCTCCATTTCTCCCGAGGAGGCAGGTTCGATGTCCAGGAGACGTCCCGAGCCCGAGGCCAATGGCGAACCCATTGCCCGGCAGACTTCCATTGAGGAGATACCGCCCGAGCCGAACCCGTCGCCAGAAAACGGCGACCCCGACGACCGGCCCAACACACCCTGCCACGTCATCCGCTTCGGGCTCGTGCGCGCCTGCATCTGGCTGAACCGGCGTGACGGCGGCCCGCGTCACAACGTCACCGTCTCGCGGCTCTACAAGGGCTCGGACGACCGGTGGTACTCGGCCGGGAGCTTCGG
>JANOBY010000537.1:0-1816 GCA_031411935.1 Planctomycetales bacterium
CCAGATTGCGAGCGTTTCGGGGTGTCCGCCGATCCAATCAAAGGCGAAATCAAACGGGGCGATTGATCCCGCCCCATGCGAGGAAGGACGCCATCAAGGGTGCCGCATTTTGCGGTACCCTTGACCGGATCACTCCCCCGCCCGGATTGCAGGGGGGGCGACAGAGCCGGTCCCGTAGAAGATCCTCCAGGCACCGTCCCACTCCGGATGCTGGCGGCTGGCCATCTCGCTGAGGCGGCGGCGTAGCTCGCTCAGGCTGGCCCCCAGGACCATCTGCCTGCGTAGGGTCTTCGAGACGCCAGCGTGCGAGCCGAACGAGACCGCGAGCTTGCCCAGCTCGTCGCGGATCGCCTTCACGCGATCGCTGAACTCGGCCCACTCGGCGCGGGTCAGGATGCCCGCGTTCCAGACGTTCGCGCCGAACGGGCAATCGGGGTCGTGGACCAGGACCCGGATCTCGCGGAGCAGCCGGGGCTGGTGCAGGTACAGCTGCTTCTCGATCTCGGGGGCCCATCGCTCGATCTGGGTGAGCGTCTTCAGGTACAGGTCCGACAGGCCCGGCCCGGTCTTGTCCCGGCCCCGGAAGCCGTCGGGGATGGTCCGCATGGCCGCGCGAGCCTTGCGGAAGCGATAGGCGAACTCTCGCCACTCCTCCTCAGTCCAGACCACGCCGCGGAAGGACCTGCGTTTGATCGGTTCGGGCGTGGGGCCGGGATCCGAGGCGTCGGCCCCCGCCTTGCTCCCGGTGACCACGACCATCGAGGACCCGAAGCCCCGGAACGATTGGTCGCTTACGATCACCCGGAACCCCAGGGTGGCGATCCTGCGGACCAGCCGCTGATCGACATCGTCCGCGGAATCGGGGTGGCCGACGAGCATCGTGGGCCGACCGTCGCGGCCGAAGAGCTGCCCGTGCTCGAACAGTCCTCGGTGGGGGCCCGCCTCGCCGATGGCGTTGGCGACGGATCTCGCGGCCAGGTCGGAGGCCCCCCGCGACTTCAGGAAGAAGAGCAGATTGCGGCGTGTGTTTTGGAACTCGCGGACGGCGTGCTCGCGGAGAAAGTCGGCCTCCATCGCCGCGGCCCGGATCTCCTCCTTGCGGACCATCTCCCACGCCTTGGCATCCGGGAGCTGAAACTTTGAGGGGGTCATCATCGACCTGGTCGCACTGTTCATGGTGCCGCTCTCTTTCTGGGGATGGGTGCGAGCTGGGAACAGGGCTGGAGTGGACCAAACATCAATTTTCCTTGATGTCAGGAACAACTCGGTGGGGGGTACACGCCTGTGTGTACCCCCCTCTCTTCGTAATGATCCGGCCCGGTTAGGTCGCGCGCTTCGGGACGGCCTGGGCCACGTCTGCCGGGGTCGTCTTCAGGAACTCCGCCAGCTCTCCGGCGCATGCCTGGCAAAGGTCCACGCTCGAGATCGCGGCCGACAGGGCGCCGCTCTGGACGGCGAGCACGGTCCGGCCGATCGGGATGTCTTGCCGGCACCGGTCGCACGTGTATCCGCGGATCGCCATGGGTCGGGGCCTCTTGTAGGTCGCTGGGCCTGCTCAAGGGAGATCTTGAGCAGGTGCCCTGGTCTTCGAGGAGACAGGCCGTCCACCTTCATATCTCGCAAAGGCACCCTCCGGGCGGTCGGCATTCGCGGACCAGGAAGGCACTTCCGAGGGATCACGCCGGCGAGGTGGCTTCTGCTCTCGCCGGACCGTAGAAGAGCCCGACAGCTTCGGGCCAGTCGGGATGTTGCTTGCAGGCCAGGTCGCTCAGCTTGGACCGCAGGCGTTTGAGCTCCGATGCCTTAACGAATCTGT
>JANOBY010000538.1:0-9301 GCA_031411935.1 Planctomycetales bacterium
CTCGGTCACGGCCTGGCGGTCTCCGTAGACCTCCCCGCCCGCGATGCAGCCCGCCAGCGTGAACGGGCCGGGCACGGGCATCTTGGTCGGGGCCTGGGAGATCTCCCGGAATCGGCCGTACTCCTCGACCGTGCCCAGTCCGTGAGGAGCGGCGATCTCCGCCACGCATCGGTACTTGCTCCGCTGGTCGTGAGCGGGGGCTCCGAGCTTCCGGGCCGTGGGCAGGCGTTCGAGCCCCTGGATGTAATCGTAGAAGCCGAGGTTGAAATCGACGCGTTGCATCTCGCCGTCGGTCACGATGTCGATCCCGGCGCGAACTTGCTCGTCCACGACCACACGCACGGCGTCCCGAAGGGCCTCGTCGCGATCGGCGGGCCCGAAGTCGTCGGGATGGGCGGCCACGTCGGCGATGAACCGCTCGTACCAGCCGGGGAACGACCACGAGCCGATCACCGTGACCGGGATCAATAGATCAGGCATGACGGGCCTCGAACGGAGGAGAAGGGCCAGGGCGCGAGGGACCGTCAGTCCTTCGCACCCAGCAGTTTATCCACGGAATCCACGGCGATCGGGTGATAGCTCCCGCGCGCCTTCTTGTAGATCGCCTTCGCCCGGGCCTTGCCCGCCGGGGTCTTCGCCAGCTCGGTGTAGAGGGGCATGAGGAACTTGCGTCTGCCGATCGTGGTCAGGAACTGCTCGAGCCGGGAGTCCGCGGGAGAGTAGCCCGAGCGGATCGCGGTGATCAGCCACTGGGCGGCGATCTCGCTGTTGCCACGGCCGGTCAGGTCGTACGCGTTGTCCAGCTCGGTCAGGCGGGCGGTGTCTACCTTGTTGGGCAAGGACCTGAGGAACTGGAGCCATTCGAGGGTCGACCACTCGTCGGCCTTCAGATCCTTCGCACCCACCTTCCCCTCGCTCCAGGAGGGGGCCAACGCCGTGAGCTCGGTAAGGCGGTCGCTCTTCGGGTCGGGCGCGTCCTCGGGCAGTCCGGCCTCGTGGATCCAGGCGTGGAGGTTCACGAGTTCGGAGCCGTCGGCCGGGAAGAGTTTCTCGCGGAGGTAGCCCTCGAATTCGGTGGTGGTCAGGCTCTTGAAGGCGAAGTGGTCGAAGTAGCCCTTGAGGAAGGCATCGAACCGCTCTCGGCCCACGCGCTCTTCGAGGTTGCGGAGGAACAGGGCCCCCTTCTCATAAGGGACGCGGGTCATCCCCTCGTCCGGATCTCGCCCTTTCAGGTCCACGTAGAGGATCTCGTCGATGGGGGAGAACCGGGCGAATTCTTCGAGCAGCTCCCCCTTGCCGAGGACGCTCTCCATCGTGGCGCGATCCTTGCCGTAGAGGTCCTCGACGATGCGCCGCTCCAGGTAGGTCGTGAAGCCCTCGTTCAGCCAGAAGTCGCGCCAGGTGGCGTTCGTCACGAGGTTGCCGGACCAGGAATGCGCCAGCTCGTGGGCGATCAGGGCCACCAGCGACTTGTCGCCCGCGATCACCGTGGGCGTGGCGAACGTGAGCTTGGGGTTCTCCATCCCTCCGAACGGGAAGCTGGCGGGCAGGACCAGGATGTCGTACCGGCCCCACCGATAGGGGCCGAACCGGGCCTCGGCGGCCTCGACCATCATCTCGGTGTCGGAGAACTCCTTCGCGGCCTTATCCACCACGCTGGGCTCGGCCCAAACTCCGGTCCGCTTTCCCATGGGCCGGAACGCGAGGTCTCCCACCGCCAGGGCGATCAGGTAGGGCGGGATCGACTGATCCATCTTGAACTCGGTCACGTCCCCCTTCTGCCCCACGCGGTCGGCGGCCATGACCGCGGTCAGGCCGCTGGGGACCTGGATCTTCGCGTCGAACGTGATGCGGTTTCCCGGAGAATCCTGGCACGGGATCCACGACCTCGCGTGGATCGCCTGCGACTGCGTGAAAAGGAAGGGGCGAGAGCGTCCCGCCGTGAGCGGGGGATCCAGCCACTGGAGGGCCGACGCCTGGGGCGAGGTGCGGTATCGGATCACAATCTTTGACCGGGTTGCCGCCGTGTTATCCAGATCGATCCTCAAAGCCGCACCCAGGATCGGGTCGGACTTGCCCAGTGAGAATCGCAGGTCGTGAATGAGATTCGGATCCCCCGTGCTCCGAACGGACTCGATGACCAGGCCGCGCGTGTCGAGGATCAGCGGCGCATCCCGTTTAGCCCCCGCCTCACGCTCGTAGGTCAGAGTGGCCTCTCCCCGAAGCTCCTTCTTCTCGAAATCGACCGTCAGGTTGAGGCCGATGTGTTCCACGCGGACGTCCCGCGGGTTCCCGAAAGAGTGGATGTCCACCTGGGCGGATTTCACCACCTGGGCCTGCACGGGCGAAGGTTCATCGGCCGGGGCGGACATCGAGGCTCCCACGATCTGGGTTGCGAGAAGGATGGCCCATGGCTGCGTCATCTCCAAACCCTCAGGCCCTAAGTCCAGTCAATTTTAAGGGGTTCGACCCGAATTGCGCTCGGAGGCGACCGGGCCGTCACGGCGAGTGTAACGTGCCGCGGGAGGGTCTGCCCAGGGGTGAGAGCCCGCGGATCGCGCCGATATGGCACAGGAAATGGTGATTTCTCTTCGGGTTCGCGCCAACAAACCGCCGGACCGAATGCGTATGACTCGACAGGTCGTACGAAGATTGTTAAACATGACGTGGAGAGTTCTCGGAAACCTGCCATGACTGCCCGGCCCCTTGCATGGTTCCACTCGCCCGATTAGCATCAGGGAACTTTGGATGTCATGATCTTGTTTGTCTCTCCGAGATGTCCGTCTTACCGCTCCATAGGCCGCCTTCGCGGCCCGTGCCCGCCCCTCCCGCTTTCCGCCCCCGCAGTCCAGGGACCGAGGCCCGACGATCGCGCCCGCGGCCTGACACTTGACCCAAGCCCCAGCCACCCGGACCCCGACCCGACTCGCCCGATTTGTTGATGCGCGAGCGGCCAATTTGAAGGAGCCCTTCGATGGCAGGTCCCAGCCCCCGGCACACGATGTTCAGTCGACGTGGATTTCTGACGGTCGGGACGATGGGCTTCGGCCTCACGCTCTCGGACTTCTTCCGGATGAAGGCCCACGCCGACATCAAGAACTTCGGGCCGATCCCGGCGAAGGCCGATTCGGTCATCCACATCTTCCTGCCGGGCGGCATCGCCCATCAAGAGACGTTCGACCCCAAGCCTTTCGCCCCGCTGGAGTACCGCGGCGAGCTGGGCGTGGTGAAGACCAAGCTCGACGGCGAGGTGTTCTGCGAAACGCTGGCCAAGACCGCCCAGGTGGCCGACAAGCTGACGGTCATCCGCTCGATGACCCACGGCGAGGCCGCCCACGAGCGCGGCACGCACAACATGTTCACCGGCTACCGCCCCAGCCCCGCACTCCAGTTCCCCAGCATGGGCTCGGTGGTCGCGCACGAGTACGGCCCGAAGAACAACCTCCCGCCCTACGTTTGCGTCCCCTCGATGCCGAACGTGTACGCCGGAACCGGCTACCTCTCGTCGTCGTTCTCTCCGTTCTCGCTGGGCAGCGACCCGGCGGCGGGGGGTTTCAAGGTGCAGGACCTGGACCTGCCGGGCGGCGTGGACGAGTCGCGGTTCGCGACCCGCAAGAACGTTTTGCAGGCCGTGAACGAGCACTTCTCCAAGAAGGAGAAGGCCGACGGACTGACCGCCATGGACACCTTCTACGACCGGGCCTATAACCTGATCTCCAGCCCCAAAGCTCGCGAGGCCTTCAACATCGGCGCCGAGCCCGCTCCCCTGCGTGACGCCTACGGGCGAAACGAGGCCGGCCAGCGCATGCTCATGGCCCGTCGTCTGGTCGAGGCCGGTGTTCGCTTCGTGGCCCTCCAGTATGGCGGGTGGGACATGCACACGGGCATCGCCCAGGGCATGCGCAACTCGATGCCCGCGTTCGACCAGGCGTACTCGACCCTGATCACCGACCTCGAACAGCGAGGCCTGCTGGACCGCACGCTCGTGATGGTCTCCTCGGAGTTCGGCCGCACGCCGAAGATCAACAAGGACGCCGGCCGCGACCACTGGCCGAAGGTCTTCAGCGTGGTGCTCGCCGGCGGAGGCACCAAGAAGGGTTACATCCACGGGGCCTCGAACTCCACGGCCACCGAGCCCGAGCGCGACCCGATCGGCCCCGAGGACCTGGCCACCACGATCTACCACCAGCTCGGCATCGTGGCCGACAAGGAGCTCATGGCTCCGGGCGGTCGCCCGATCGAGATCGTCGACGGCGGCAAGGTCCGCAACGAACTGCTCGCCTGAGACTGCGACTCTCGGGCCGCGCCGGCAACCCTCGGCGCGGCCCGGGGTCCCCTCTGCGTGATCGCCGCTGATCCGAACCAGGCTACGAAATCCCTCCGCGGAACGGCCTCCTCCCGCCCCGAAGATCGGACCCTCCCCATGCGCACCCTCCTGGTTGCCCTCGCCCTCGTCTTCCTCGGTTCGGCCAGTCAGGCCGCGTCTCCCAGCCTCACGGCGATCCGCCCGGTCGGCGGCCAGCGCGGCACCGAGATCGAGGTCGTCCTGAGCGGAGCCCGACTGGGCGACGCGCAGGAGATCCTCTGGCATCAGCCGGGGATCGAGACCCTGGCGTTGACCAAGATCGACGACAACAGCGTGAAGGCGAAGCTCAAGATCGCCGCCGACTGCCGACTCGGCGTGTTCGACCTGCGGCTCCGCACGGCGACCGGCATCAGCGAGCATCGCACCTTCAGCGTCGGCCCCTACCCGATCGTCGACGAGGTCGAGCCGAACAACGACTTCGCCAAGCCCCAGACGATCGCACTCGGGACCACCGTGCACGGGGTGGCCGAGAACGAGGACGTGGACTTCTTCATCTTCGACGCCAAGAAGGGGCAGCGGATCTCGGCCGAGGTCGAGGGCATCCGCACGGGCATAACGATCTTCGACCCCTACGTGGCCATCATGGACATGAAGCGGTTCGAGCTGGCCTCGAGCGACGACGCGGCGCTCACCTATCAGGACGGATTCGCGTCGGTCCTCGCCCCCGAGGACGGGAAGTACGTCGTCCAGGTTCGTGAGAGCGCCTATGCCGGCAACGGCGGGTGCCTCTACCGCCTGCACGTGGGCGACTACCCCCGCCCCTCGGCCACCGTGCCCGCCGGCGGGAAGCCCGGCGAGACGCTCGCCATGCGGTTCATCGGCGACGTGACGGGCGAACGCACCAATCAGGTCACGCTCCCCTCGAAGCTCGCCACCTACGCGTTCGACCCCAACGTGGGGGTCTTCGCCCAGGACGACAAGGGGTCGGCCCCCTACCTGAATATCATCCGCCTGTCCCCGTTCGGCAACGTGATCGAGGCCGAGCCGAACGACGGGCACGCCAACGCCACGCCCTTCGTCGCCCCTCTGGCCATGAACGGCGTGATCGAGAAGGCGGGCGACGTCGATTACTTCGTCTTCTCGGCGAAGAAGGGGCAGGTCTTCGACGTGGCCGGATTCGCCCGGAGGCTGCGCTCTCCGCTGGACCCGGTCGTCCACATCGCGAAGAAAAATGGCGCCTATATCACGGGTTCCGACGACGGGGGGGCCGTGGTCCCGGACTGTGCCTTCCGGGTGACGATCCCCGACGACGGCGAATACGTGATCTGGGTCCACGACCACCTGACGAAGGGCGGCCCCGATTACGCCTATCGCATCGAGGTCACGCCCCCGTCCGCCGTGCTCTCCCTGGGCGTGCCGAATGAGGGCCTGGGCCGCGGCACCGGGGTGATCGCGGCGGCCGTGCCCAAAGGCAACCGGCAGGCGATCCTCGTGAACGCCTCCCGTCGCGACTTTGGCGGCGACCTGGCAATCTCCGCAAATAACCTCCCGCCCGGTGTTGAGATCCAGGCCGACACCATGGCCGCGAACCTCGGCACCTATCCCGTGTTGCTCGTCGCGAAGCCGGATGCTCCCCTCTCCGGCAAGCTCTCGCAGATCACCGGCAAGCCCGTCGACACGGCGGTCCAGATCCCGCCCTCGGAGTTCACCCAGGTGGCCGAGCTGGTGACCGGGCAGAACCAGGTGCCGTTCTGGACCCGGACCGTCGAGGCGTTCGGCGTGGCCGTGACCGAGGAATGCCCCTACCAGATCGAGATCGTCGAGCCCAAGGTGCCCATCGTCCGGGGCGGCTCCATGGCCCTGAAGGTCAAGGCCATCCGCAAGGAAGGCTTCAAGGCCGCCATCGCCATCAGCCTGCCGTGGAACCCCCCGGGGATCAGCTCGCAAGGCGGCGTGGTGATCCCGGAAGGGCAGAACGAAGCGGTCATCGCGCTGAATGCCGACGGCGGGGCCGAGCTCAAGACCTGGAAGATCGTGGTCAACGGCTCCTCGGGCGTGGCCAGCGGGCCGATCATGGTGTCGTCGCAGCTGGCCAACCTCTCGGTCGCCGCCCCGTTCGTCACGCTCGCCTACCTGGCCACCGCCGTGGATCAGGGCAAGGAGACGGACTTCGTGGTCAAGGTCCAGAAGCAGGCCGACTTCCCCGGCGACGCCTCGGTCACGCTGATCGGCCTGCCGAACAAGGCCGTGACCGACGCCAAGACGATCAACAAGGACACGCCCGAGATCGTCTTCCACATCAAGACCGACCCGACCACCCCCGCGGGCAACCACCAGAATCTGTTCTGCCAGGTGATCGTCACGCAGAACGGCGAGCCGATCGTGCACAACCTGGGCTCGGGCGCCCTGCGCGTGGACGTGCCGATCCCGCCCAAGGCCAACATGCCCGAGCCCGCGCCCGTGGCCGCCGCCCCGGCCCCCGCGCCTCCGCCGGCGGGGCAGCCCGTGAAGGTGCTCACTCGCCTGGAAAAGCTCCGCATGGAGCAGGCCGAGAAGGCCAAGGCGGAGGCCAAGAAATGACCAGACTTCGCCCGTCGGATGCTCATGATTCGCACGCTGAAGAGGCCCGCCCTGTCGACCGCCTCGTGACCCGGAACGCCCCCGCGAGGATTCTCATGACCCACGCCGCTCTCCTTCGTCTGCCCATGCTCGCCGCCTTTGCGGCGTTGTTCACCGCGCCGGTCGCCCTGGGCGAAGGGGCGGCGATCTCCAAGCTCGAGGCGTTTCCGCCCGAGATCAACCTATCGACCGGCCGCGACCGGCAGCTCCTGGTCATCCAGGCCAGCTACGCCGACGGGATCACCCGCGACGTGACCGCCGAGGCCGCCATCACGCCCGCCAACCCCGCGCTCCTGAAGCGCGAGGGCAACATCTTTTGGCCGGCGGCCGACGGCCAGACCGAGCTCGCCGTGAGCTTCGAGGGGCAGGCGATCAAGGTCCCGGTGACCGTCGCGCAGGCCACGGTCCAGCCGCCATTGAGCTTCCGGCTCGACGTGATGCCCGTCTTCATGAGGGCGGGCTGCAACACCGGCTCCTGCCACGGCGCGGCCCGCGGCAAGGACGGATTCCGCCTTTCGCTCTTCGGCTTCGACCCCGACGGCGACTACAACCGCCTCACCCGCGAGATGATCGGCCGTCGCATCAACCTGGCCGTGCCCGCCGACAGCACGACCCTGGAAAAGGCCGTGGGATCGGTCCAGCACACCGGCGGCAAGCGGTTCGAGGTCGGCTCCGAGCTCTACAACACGATCCATAGCTGGATCGAGGCGGGGGCCCCGAACGACGACGTGACCAAGCTGCCCACCGTGACCGCCGTCGATATCTATCCCAGGACCGCGGTCCTCGACGGCGAGGGCGCCAAACAGCAGATGACCGTCCGGGCCAGGTACTCCGACGGCTCCGACCGCGACGTGACCGGCCTGGCCGTGTTCCTCACGAACAATGAGACCTCGGGCGCGATCACCCAGGACGGCCTTGTGACCGCCGGCCAGCGCGGTGAGGCCTTCGTGATGGCCCGATTTGAAACCTTCACCGTGGGCTCGCAGATTCTCGTCCTGCCCAAGGGCCTGAACTTCCAGTATCCCAGCGAGCCCGAGGCCAACTACATCGACACGCTGGTCACGGCCAAGCTCAAGAAGCTCCGGATGTCCCCCTCGGAGCTCTGCACCGACGAGGTCTTCTGCCGCCGCGTGTACCTGGACATCGTGGGGCTCGTCCCCACCCCCGACGAGTTCACCGCCTTCATCAACGACAAGAGCCCCGACAAGCGGGCGAAGCTCATCGACGAACTGCTCGGCCGCAAGGAATTTGTCGAGATCTGGGTCAGCAAGTGGGCCGAGATGTTGCAGGTGAGGTCGCAGCCCAACGGCGTGAGCTACAAGGGCATGTTCCTCTACTACAACTGGCTCGTCGAGAAGCTCTCCAAGAACACCCCCATGGACGAGATGGTCCAGGAGCTCCTGGGGGCCAACGGCGGTACCTTCAAGAACCCCTCGACCAACTTCTATCAGAATACGACCGAGAACCTTCTGCTGACGGAGAACGTGGCCCAGGTCTTCATGGGCATGCGGATCCAGTGCGCCCAGTGCCACAACCATCCGTTCGACCGCTGGACGCAGAACGACTACTACGGCTTTGCCGCATTCTTCTCGCAGATCGGCCGCAAGCAGGGCGAAGATTATCGCGAGACGATCGTCTTCAACTCGGGCGGCGGCGAAGTCGCCAATCCGGTCAGCGGCAAGCAGATGAAGCCCAAGTTCCTGGGCGGGGCCGAGCCCGAGACTGCGGGCAAGGACCGTCGCGTGATCCTGGCGCAGTGGCTTGCTTCCAAGGATAACCCCTGGTTCGCCACCAGCTTCGCCAACCGCGTGTGGGCCCACTTCAACGGCAACGGCATCGTGGAGCCGGTGGACGACTTCCGCGTGAGCAATCCGGCGTCGAATCCCGAACTTCTCGAAGAACTCGGCAAGAGGTTCACCGCCTCCAAGTACGACCTCAAGGGGCTGGTCCGCGACATCTGCAACTCGCGAACCTACCAGCGATCCACGCAGAGGAACGCCTCCAACGAGCTCGACGAGAAGAACTTCGCCCACGCCAACCTGAGGCGCATCAAGGCGGAGAACCTCCTGGACGTGATCAGCCAGGCGACCGAGACCAAGGACAAGTTCCAGGGCCTGCCCCTGGGCGCCCGCGCCGTGCAGATCGCCGACGGCGGGTCGTCCACCTACTTCCTGACCACCTTCGGCCGGGCCACCCGCGAGACCGTGTGCTCGTGCGAGGTGAAGATGGAGCCCACGCTGTCGCAGGCCCTGCACCTCTTGAATGGCGACACCGTCAACAACAAGATCGCGCAGGGCGGCGTGATCAAGAAGCTCATGGAGACGAAGAAGTTTCCCGAAGAGCGGATCGTCGACCTCTACCTGCGGACCCTGGCCC
>JANOBY010000539.1:0-2417 GCA_031411935.1 Planctomycetales bacterium
CGTCGATCGCGCGTGGTCCGAAGGCTGGATCGTGCCGCTCCCGCCGAAGGTCAAGACGGGCAAGAGCGTGGCCGTGGTGGGCTCGGGGCCCGCCGGCCTGGCCGCCGCCCAGCAACTCGCACGCGCCGGGCATGATGTGACCGTGTTCGAGCGGGCCGACCGCATCGGCGGATTGCTCCGCTACGGGATCCCCGACTTCAAGATGGAGAAGTGGAAGCTCGACCGCCGCATGGCCCAGATGGAGGCCGAGGGCGTCGTGTTCAAGCCCGGCGTGAACGTAGGGGTCGACATCCTTCCCGCGCAGCTCCTGAGCGACTTCGACGCCGTGTGCCTCTGCGGAGGCGCCACCCAGGCCCGCGACCTGGCCATCCCCGGCCGCGACCTGAAGGGCATCCACTTCGCGATGGACTTCCTGCCCCTGCAAAACCAGCGCGTGGCGGGCGACCATGTGACCGAGGACCCGTTCTATTACGGCAAGGACAAGCACGTGATCATCATCGGCGGGGGGGACACCGGGGCCGACTGCCTGGGCACCGTCCATCGCCACGGATGCGCGAGCGTCCACCAGTTCGAGATCGTGCCCCGGCCCCCGGACGACCGCGCCGCGTTCAACCCCTGGCCGCAGTGGTCGAACGTGTTCCGCGTGTCGAGCGCCCACGAGGAGGGCGGCCAGCGCGAGTTCTCGATCAACACCCGGCAATTCGTCGGCGAGGACGGCCGCGTGATCGCCCTGGAGACCGTGCACGTCGAGATCAAGAACGTGGACGGCCGCATGCAGTTCGTCGAGATCCCCGGGTCCGAGAAGACCTACAAGGCCGACCTCGTCCTGCTGGCCATGGGTTTCGTGGGCCCCGAGCGCAAGGGGCTCCTGGAAGGCCTGGGCGTGGAGCTCGACCGCATGGGCAACGTGAAGGCCGACCCCAACAAGCGCACGAGCATCGACAAGGTCTTCACCGCGGGCGACATGACCCGCGGCCAGAGCCTGATCGTCTGGGCGATCGCCGAGGGCCGCCACGCCGCGCACTCGATCGACGAGTACCTCATGGGCAAGTCCGACCTGCCCAGGCCGCTGGAGTTCGGCAACCACGCCCGCCCGTTCTCCTGAGCCGCCACGCACGACGCCGGCTCGCCGTCACCGCGGCGAGCCGGTGCAGTCCCTCTCCGCAAGAACTCACCAGGACGCGGATGGCCCCGGCGAGGACTCCCCATGGCCGACATCCAGAGCCCGAAGTTGCTCTATCTCAAGGGGTTCCTCTTCCTCGGCCTGGGTGTCCTGGCGTCGGCCTTGCTGCTCGCCAACACTCCCACCCTGAGGTCAACTTTGTTGCTGGCGATTGCGGTCTGGGCATTCGCCCGCGCGTATTATTTCGCGTTTTACGTGATCGAGCATTACATCGATCCCGGATATCGATACGAGGGGCTTTTCGCCTTCATTCGGTATGCCATCGGAGGTCGCGCGAGACGAGAGATTGACCCCGAGAAGCCCCAAGTCCCGTCCCGGCCGAAATCTCCGTGAGCCGGACCGAGGGTCACGAGGAGGCTGCATGGCGCACCTGTCATTTCGCATCAAGGATGAGTGCCAGGAGCCCTATATCGAGATTTTCGTGGACGGGGAAAACTTCGGCGCGAAGGTCAAAGAAGCCCTCGGTGATCGCGGATTCCACGACCTCCTTCCCTGGGGTGGTGGCGATTACACCCTGAACGAGACCGTGCTCGGATCGCAAGCCCAGACTCTGGGCGAGCACCGTTTGCTGCTCCTGGCCTGCGGATGTGGCTATACGGGATGCGGCGGCGATGTCTACGCCACCGTCGTCGTGACGGAATCCCACGTCACCTTCGACGTCATCACCACCAATCGTCTGGACGAGATGGCCCCGCTGGATCCGGTCGTGTTCGACCGACCCCAATATCAGGAGGCCATCGCCGAGCTCTATCGGCTGATCGAGGCATGGCGGCCTGCTCCGAAAGCCGGTTCCGCCGACTGAGCGGACGCTCTCCCGAGAGAGGACAGGTGCGTTGGCGGTCGTCGGATCGTGTCACGGCCCATTCCAGTCGGGCGACTCCTCAATCTTCGTCCCGGGAGCCTGGATCGCACACGAAGGGCCGTCTTCGGCGACCTTGCGCGGGTGATCCAGGCTCCTGAAGAGAGCCAGATCCGGACCGTCGCCGGGAATGACGTCACACGCCCAGGATGCGGCAGGCGTCTTCGTAACCGTCGGCCCTCTTGCCGAATTCACTGGCCGTCACGCGGGCGAGGGCGGTGAGCTGCCTCCATCGGAAGGCGGGGCGGGCCGAGGCGAACTCCTCGGTCACGGTGCGGTAGTTCTTCTCGGCGTGCAGGGCCACGTCCTCGCTCACGGCGTACTTGAGGAGCAGGTCTAACTCGGGGCGAGGTCCATTGACCAATTCTCCGTAGC
>JANOBY010000540.1:0-9383 GCA_031411935.1 Planctomycetales bacterium
CGGTCGTCAAGTCCGCGCGGGGCGGGCTCCTTGCCAAGAGCGCAGGCAACCAGTTCGAGGTCTTCTTCTACCCGACGGGGCTGCGACTCTTCCCGCGGAGCAGCACGGGTGCGGCGCTCGATACGAGCGGGGTCGCGGCGACGGCGACCTTCTACCATCCGAACTCGGCGAAGCCGTGGTTCTCTCGGCCACTTCGCGCCGCAGGCGATTCGCTGGAACTGGCCGTCGGCCTGACGAACGCCCCGCGATCGGGCGCGAAAGTCACGTTCGTCGTCGCCGGGTCCGGGGGGTCCGAGGGATCAACGAGCTCCTTCACCGTCCCGCTCGAATTCGTCCCCCAGGCGACGACCCAGCCCCCAGCCCCCGCGGCCGCGACGGTCCCGAGTCCGCGCTATGTCTACGCCCCGGGCTACTATGGCTACGGCTACTATGCCTATCCGGGCCCGCAGACCGTGGCCCAAGAGCGGGCAAGCGCCCCGACCTACTACAGCGCCCCGCCGCGCTACAGCTCGGGCACCGGCTCGAACACCGGCTCGATGCAAGGTCACTCCGTCGGCCCGATGCATCGCGACTGGTCGACCGGGAGGGACAACTTCCTCGCCAAGCCGTGGATGCAGCCGCGCGACTGAATTCAACTCCCTGCGGCGAAAGTCTCGTCTCAGGCGGAAGATAACTCACTTGGAAGACCAACGACGCGAGGAGAAGGCGATGAGTCGAAAGTTGACAGGGTGGCTGGTGGCGATGCTGCTCGGGGCGAGTAACCTCCCGGCGGTGCGAGCTGCCGATTGGCAGGCCGAGCACGATGCGGGGTGGTCCGCCTTCAAGGAGGGACGGCTCGACGAGGCGGAGCGCCGGCTCCGGGCGGCCGAGAAGGAGGCGGGGGCCTTTGGCGAGGCGGACCCACGGCTTGCCACGACCCGCGACCACCTTGCGTGGGTGCTCTGCTCGGCGGGCAACGGAGCCGAGGCGGAGAAGCATGCGAAATCCGCGCTCGAGCTTCGCGAGAAGGCGCTCGGGAAAGACCACCCCGAGGTGGAGAAGAGCGTCAACACGCTCGCCTGCGTCTACGACATGCAGGGCAAGCACGCCGAGGCCCGGCCGCTCTATGAGCGCTCGCTCACGCTCTCGGAAAAGCTCCGCGGCGACAACGACCCCAAGGTCGCCGCGGCGCTCGACAACTTGGCGACGATCGATCATGTGCTCGGGAAGAACGCCGAGGCCGAGGCCGAGTATAAGCGAGCGCTCGCGATCCGTGAGAAGGCGTCAGGACCGGAAAGCCTCGCGGTCGCCCCTACGCTCTATAATCTTGGCACCCTCTATCTCGAACAGAAGAATTTCGCCGAGGCCGAGCCGCTCTTGAAGCGTGCCATGGCCATTCGAGAGAAGAATCTGCCTAAGGATCATCCCGACCTGGCAACGAGCCTAGAGACCCTCGGTTCGCTCTACACCAAGCAGGGCAAGCACGCAGAGGGCGAACCGCTCTTGAAGCGCGCCCTCGGCATCTACGAAACGGGGCTCGGGCCCGACCATCCGCACGTCGCGCGGTGCTGCGGCAAGGCGGCCGAATGCTGCCGCGCGATGGGCAAGGAGGACGAGGCGGCAAAGCTCGACGCCCGCGCCAAGGCGATCCAGAAGCCGAGTTGAGTACGCGCTATCAGCGAGCCGGCGACACCGTGTGGCCGCCGGCTCGTTTCCATTCAAAGAAGACGCTAACCTCCCCGCCGCCCGCACGGTGGTTGGAACGTACGTGGGTCGCACGGATTCGCTCCGAGCCATGACAGGCTCAGGGCTCGTCTTGCGGATGATCTCTTGTGGGAAGACTTCACGGGCGTCAGCAGGGCGAGCCCGACCGGCCCCTCAAAGGGAGTGGACCATGCGACACATTTTCAAGAAGGCCTCGCTCGGGGCCATGTTGACTCTCGGGGCGCTTCTCGGCGTCGGGACAGGGTCGGCGACGGCACAGGGTTACGGCGGCGACCACCACGGCGGGGGCGACCATCACGGAGGCGGCGGCTACGGGGTGCCGAGCTACGGATACTACGGCAACGGCGGCCACGACCTCGATCCGCACTGGCACACGAAGCAGACCCCCTTCGGCACCTACCAGTATTACGGCAACGGCCGGCACGACCTGAGGCCCCACGGCCACACGGTGACGCCCTACGGGATCGAGAGCTACAACGGCCGGCGCACGCGGAGCTACTCCCCGCCCACGCCGTACGGCTACCGGCCCTGGTGACAAACGCGCATCCGGAGGGTTGACGCTCTTGGCCCCGGGGGATCGCAGCCCTCGGGGCCACTTCATGCGCGTCCCTAATTCAGGCGACGGCCGGGGGTCGTAATAGAGATTCCTCGGCATCACGAACTCTCGAAGCCTCCCGGACAGGTAAACTCTAGGGGTCGGCTGGTGGGCTCCCGGCCGCAGGACTCATTTCCCTGTCCGGCAGGACTCGCTCATCATGAACAACGCGGCCTCCAGACGATCGTTTCTCCAGGGCAGCTCCCTAGCCGCGGCCGGCGTCCTCTCGGGCGCATCGCCGGCAGCGGGCCAGGATCCCTCCGGGCACGAGCATCACGCGACTCACGGAGAGGGGCAGGAGTACGCCCGTGACCGTCCGAGCACGGGAGGCCCGGTCGGGGGCCCCACCGACCGCGGGAAACTCGTCCCGGGGCTGTTGAAAAGCGGTGAGGCGCCGGTCCCCGTCGTGACCCCGGACCTCCCGGACCGGCTGCCATTCACGATCAAGGAAGGCGTCAAGGAATTCCACCTCGACTGCCGGCACACGAAGAGGGAGTTCCTGCCCGGCCTCTTCATCGACGTCTGGGGCTTCAACGGCGGGATGCCGGGCCCGACCATCGAGGCGGTCGAGGGCGACCGCGTGCGAATCATCGTCCACAACGAGCTCCCCGAGTCGACGGGCATCCACTGGCACGGCCTCGAGGTCCCCGTGGCGATGGACGGCGTGCCCGGGCTCACCCAGCCGCCGCTCCCGCCCGGGGGCGTCCAGACGTTTGAGTTCACGGTCCACCAGGTCGGCACCTTCTTCTATCACTCCCACGACGGGATGCAGGACGGGATGGGGATGGTGGGGCTCTTCCTCGTACACCCGAAGGTGGCCTACGGGCCGCCTGTCGACCGCGACTTCGCGCTCGTCATCCAAGAGTGGGCCATCCTCCCCGCGTCGACGGTGCCGAACACGATGTCGATGGAGTTCAATCTGTTTACGCTCAACGGCCGGGCCGCGCCCTACATCACGCCGCTCGTCTGCAAGCTCGGCGAACGGGTTCGCATCCGACTCCTGAACTTCAGCGGCATCGATCACCACCCGATGCACCTCCACGGCCTCACCTTCTGGGTCACCGGAACGGAAGGGGGACGCATCCCGGAGACGGCCTGGATACCGGGGAACGTGGTGCTCGTCGGCGTCGCACAGGTGCGCGAGATCGAGTTCGTCGCCAACAACCCCGGCGACTGGATGCTCCACTGCCACATGTTTCACCACGTCATGAATTTCATGAGCACGATGGTCGGCCCGATGGGCGGGCACACGACTCAGGGCATGCGAGCCGGGGGGAGCCCGACCGGCGGCATGGGCATAGCCACGGGGGGCGGCGCCCTCTCGGAGGCCTTCGGCCCGAGCCTCGGCCGCGGCATGGGCGAGCAAATTGGGATGGACCGCGCCGTGGGCAACATGTCGGTGATGCCGGGCATGCGACCGCAGGGCTCGACAGGTGGCCACGCCGGCCACGGCGGGGGCGGGACCCGGGACGCCCGCAAGGTGCCGGGCTACCCGCAAGGGATGATGGACATGCCGGTCGAGATGCCCCCGGACAAGCTCAAGAAGCTGAACAAGAGGGAGACCCGCGGCATGCGCCGCGATTGGTTCACCGGGGTCGAGGGCCTGACCACGGTCGTTCGCGTCCTGCCGCCCGAACTCTACGAGCAGGTCATGGGCGGTGAAGGCGACGTCGCACCGGGGGCGAGCACGCCCGGCGGCGGGGAAGGGGAGGCGACTCCGCACCGACACAGGAATTGAGCCGACGCCGGGCCCACGCAGAAGAGGCCCCGCGGGCCCGGCCTGCCAGAGATCAGCCAATCAGATCAGCGAGGCTGCGGCACGGACTCGATGTGGCCCTGTGAGGTCGGCGGCTCGGGCGTCGCAAGCCCGTCGGTGAGGAGCATGCCGCGGATCTCGACCTCAGCCCCCTGAGCTCGAGGAGGGACCGGACGTACTCGCTGTTCAGCTCGACGTAGGTGCGGCGAGCGACGAGCACCTGCGGATAGGCTGCGCGCCGCTGGCGGAAATTCGCCGACTGGACCTCGAAGGCCCTCCTGGCGAGCGGGAGGCTCTCGTCGCGATAGTCCTCGACCGATTGCTGGGCATCCGCATAGCGGGTCGCTGCGTCGGCCAGCCGGGTGCGCAGGGAGAGGACGATGCGGTCGTGCTCGGCGTGGTCCCGGGCGAGGTCCGCCTGGGCCTCTCGGATGGTGCCCTGGTTCCTGTTCCAGAGCGGCAGCGGGATGCTGGCCTGGACGCCCGCGGTCGTGGTGTCGACCTCGTAATTGCGGCCGACCGTTGCCTGAACAGTAACGTTAGGTATCGGCTCGACGCGTTCCCGCTGTACCATCAGCTGGCTTCGGCGAATCTCGGCAAGAGCCGCCTTGATCTCGGGGCTGCACCGCACGAGGTTCGCAAACGTCGCCTCGAAGTCGAGCGGGGCGGCCGGGGCCCCTAGCGGTGCTACGTCGAGCGGGGTGGGGCGGATCTCGGGGGCGCCGATCACGGAGACAAACTTCTCCCAGGCACCGCGGTAGCGGCTCTCGGCGTTCCGGGCCGCCACCCTCGCCCTGCGTGCTTCGACCTTGGCCTGGAGGAGGTCGGGCTCGTTCGCCTGGCCAACATTCACTAGCTCCTCGGTGGTGCGGACGGCGTCGTCGTTTATCTCCGAGAGTTCGCGGTGGAGTGCGGTCAGCCGCTCGGCGGCGGCGACCTCGTAGTAGCAGATGCGGACCCCGTTGATGACCCGGAACTCCTGGGCCCGGGCCTGGAACTCGGCAGCGATCGCCTCCTCGGCGTATTTCGCCCGGCTGAGCCTCAGCTTGCCGCCCGTGACGAACTCCTGCTGCACATAGCCGCCCTGGAGTTCGCCGGGCGACGGGCTCCCCCGCGCGATGATGCCGCCCGATGTAGGACGCTCGGCGCCCGGGGCCCCGATCTGCTCGGCCACGTAACCGATCGTGGGATTCGGCGGGAGGCCTGCCTGGAAAGCTCGGCTGCGTGCCGCCTCGATCTGGGCCGCTGCCTGCCTGAGCGTCGGGTTTCGGGCGAGTGCAATCCGTTCGAAGTCGACGAGGCTCGGCGACGCTGCGTGGGGCCTCGGCACCTGAGATGGCCCGTTCGTCGTCGGGGCGTCCATCGGCCCGGGCAAGGCGGGCGGGAGCTCCGCCCTGTGACGCGCGGCCGTCCCGTGGGCCGACGCGTCGTGCGCCGGTACCCGGGAGGCGTCCACAGCAATGCTGCCCTGGGCGGAGGCCCATGACGTCGAATTGAGCACGGACGCCGCACAGGTCATCGCAACCCCGAACCCGCGAGCGTAGTGGACCGCCGCCCTGGCCGTCTGGATCCTCGTAAACATCGTCCGACCCTCCGCCGACGCGCTGAGCCCGCACGGTCGGATGTCGAAGTTATCGGTTCGTGCAGCGGGTCGGCTTGTGTCGGATTTCCGCCCGACCGGGGCTTGTTCGGCCAAACGGAATATTCGGCCCTTGACCAAGTACCCCCAGGGGGTATATAGTTAGGTCATGTCAGATACCCGGTGGGGGTATAGAGGGAAGCATGGACGACGAATCGACGAAGAAGATCAAATCCCGGGTCAATCGGATCTCGGGCCAGGTGGCTGGAATTCAGCGCATGGTGGACGAGGGTCGCTACTGCGTTGATGTACTAAACCAAATAGCCGCCGTTCGTTCGGCGCTGGACGCCCTGGGAATCGAGCTCCTCACCAAGCACCTCGAGTGTTGCGTGATGGGACACGGGACGGGCTCGGAGCACTCGAAGGCCAAGCCCATGAAGAGGGAAGAACTCGTGGCCGAGGTGCAGACGGTCCTCTCGCGGTTCTTGAAATAGGAGAAATGCGATGGAAACCACAACCGGAACCTCACACTTCAAGGCAAGCGGGATCTCCTGCCAGGGCTGCGCGGGGACCATCAAGGGGGCCCTCGGAAGTCTCGCCGGCGTGAGCGAGGTCTCCGTCGACGTTGCGTCGAGGACCGTGAGCGTCACGCACGACGAGAATGTTAGCGATAAAGAGCTCACGCACGCCCTTGAGCACGCGGGATACCCGGCGACGGCGACGACCGAGGAGCCGTCGTGCTGCGGCGGCCAAGCGGCGTCTAGCTGCTCGAGTCCCGTCCAGATCGGAGTTAATGCGGCGAAGGACCCGGTCTGCGGCATGGACGTGGACTTGAAGTCCGCCGCGGGCACCAGCACCCACGATGAGCGCGCCTACTTCTTCTGCTCCGCGTCCTGCAAGAAGAAGTTCGACGGCGACCCGTCGTCATACCTCGGCGCGAAGCCCGCCTCTCCGAGTCACGGCTCGCACGGCATTCACTCGTCTCACTCCAGCAAGACGGCCTCTGGGCTCTCAGTGAAGGACCCCGTCTGCGGCATGGACGTGGACCCGAAGACCGCCGCGGGCGCGCATGACTTCGAGGGGCACACCTACCACTTCTGCAGCAAAGGCTGCCTCGCCAAATTCCAGACCGACCCCCACCGCTACGTCGGAGAAGGGGCGGGCAGGGGAGGGCACGAGGAGGCAATACCCGCCGGGACGCTCTACACCTGCCCGATGCACCCGGAGATCGTCCAGGAAGGTCCGGGGAGCTGCCCCAAGTGCGGCATGGCATTGGAGCCGATGGTCCCAAGCCTCGAAGAGGGTCCGAACCACGAGCTCATCGACATGGGCCGGAGGTTCTGGGTGAGCCTCGCCTTCACGGCGCCGCTTCTCCTTCTGGCCATGGGGGAGATGTTCGTTTCGAAGGAGGGCTTCGGGTGGCTCTCGGGAAGAACTTCCCTCTGGGTCCAGTTCCTGCTCGCGACACCCGTCGTGCTCTGGGGCGGAAAACCCTTCTTCGAGCGCGGCTGGGCGTCGGTCAAAACGCGCAACCTCAACATGTTCACCTTGATCGCCATCGGCACGGGCGTGGCCTACCTCTATAGCCTGCTGGCGACCCTGTTCCCGGGCCTCATCCCGATGTCGTTCTACGGGCACGGGGGCAGCGTGCCGGTGTACTTCGAGGCCGCGGCCGTCATCACGACGCTCGTGCTCCTGGGCCAGGTGCTGGAACTCAGGGCCCGAAGCCAGACCTCGTCGGCTATCAAAGCACTCCTCGGGCTCGCGCCGAAGACGGCCCGAAAGCTCGAACACGACGGGACCGAGGCAGACGTCCCGCTCGAGCACGTGCACGTGGGAGACCGGCTCCGGATCCGACCGGGCGAGAAGGTCCCCGTGGACGGCGTCGCCGTCGAGGGCAAGAGCTCGGTCGACGAGTCAATGGTGACCGGTGAGCCAATACCGGTTGAGAAGGGACCGGGCGAGCGGCTCATCGGCGGGACCGTCAACGGCACCGGCTCTCTCATCATGAAGGCCGAACGCGTGGGGGGTGAGACCATGCTCGCCCAGATAGCCAAGATGGTGGCAGATGCTCAGCGGAGCAGGGCACCCGTGCAGCGTATGGCCGACGTGGTCTCGGCGTACTTCGTGCCAATTGTGCTCGCCGTGAGCGTCCTGACATTTGTCATCTGGTCGGTCTTCGGGCCCGAGCCCCGCATGGCCTACGCGTTCCTGAACGCCGTGGCGGTCCTCATCATCGCCTGCCCGTGCGCCCTGGGGCTTGCAACGCCCATGTCCATCATGGTGGGGACGGGAAGGGGGGCCCAGGCCGGAGTGCTCATCAAGAACGCCGAGAGCCTGGAGTTGCTCGAGAAGGTCGACACCATCGTCGTCGACAAGACGGGCACGCTCACCGAAGGAAAGCCCAGGGTGGTCTCGGTCGTCGCCGCCTCGGGCCTCGATGAGGCAGAGCTCCTGCGTCTTGCGGCAAGCCTCGAGCAGGCAAGCGAGCACCCGCTGGCATCGGCCATCGTGAAGGGCGCAAGAGAGCGGGGACTCTTGCTCTCGAGCCCCGAGTCTTTCGAGTCGACGACGGGCAAGGGTGTCCGAGGAATCGTGGACGGACGCACCGTCTCCATCGGGAACTTGGGCCTCCACACTTCATCAGGCGTGGACGCCGGAGGGCTCGTCGGCCAGGCCGAAGAGCTAAGGAGAGACGGCCAGACGGTGATGTTCGTCTCGGTCGACGGCAGTCCCGCGGGACTCATCGGAGTTGCGGACCCGATCAAAGAATCGGCGATGGAGGCGGTGAGGGGGCTTCACGACGAGGGCATCCGAATCGTGATGCTCACCGGCGACAGCCGGACGACGGCCGAAGCGGTCGCAAAAAAGCTCGGGCTCGACGACGTGCGGGCCGAGGTGCTCCCCGCCGAGAAGGGGGAGGCCGTGAAGGCCCTCCAGTCCCAGGGGCGTGTCGTTGCGATGGCCGGCGACGGCATCAACGACGCAGCGGCGCTCGCCCAGGCCAACGTCGGCATCGCGATGGGCACCGGGACCGACGTGGCCATGGAGAGCGCGGGCGTCACGCTCGTCAAAGGTGACCTGCGGGGCATCCTGCGGGCGAGGAAGCTGAGCCGCATGACGATGCGGAACATCCGGCAGAACCTCCTGTTTGCGTTCCTCTACAACGTGCTCGGGGTCCCCGTCGCGGCGGGCGTGCTTTATCCGGTCTTCGGGCTGCTCTTGAGCCCCATGATCGCAAGTGCGGCGATGACGCTCAGTTCCGTGTCGGTCGTCGCCAATGCGCTCAGGCTCAGGAACGCCTCGCTGTGACGAGGCGGCGTCCATGCACGAGTTGTTTAAGGAGTGTAGGAATGAGGAGCTTAGGAATGAAATTCTCCAGTGATCACGTCCCGCGAGATGCGGCGGAACTCGCGGCTTCGGTGCGAGAAATCGCCAAAGTCGCCCGCCTCGTCCTCGCCGGAAAATCGACGGGACGACGAGACGCCCGCGAGTTGCTCGGACGGATCGAGGCGGTTGCAAGCCACCTCGCGGACTACGCGTCGAGCGATCTATCGCGTTGGCTCGAAAGCTTGAGGGGTCGAGTGGAGCAGAGTACGCGCGATGAGCAAGCCGAGACCAACCCGGCTTGGGCAATTCAACGAAAAGCATGCGGATGTGCTGCGTGAGGGCCCATCGCCGTGAGATATCCCCCCGACTACCGGGGGATGGGGCCGCTATGGGCCTTCCAGGAACGCCTCGGCGACGTG
>JANOBY010000541.1:0-4797 GCA_031411935.1 Planctomycetales bacterium
CACGGATGAATCGGTCGGGATGACGAAGGCCCTCGGTGATCGCGGCGCGAGCGGGTGGACTCGTCGAGGAGACGCGCCAGATCCTCCCCTTGCCATGGAGTTCGTACGACTTATCGACCCAGTCCGAGACGAACAGGGAGCCATCCGGGGCGGTCGCGATGCCGACCGGCCTGAACTCATCGCCCCCCGCGATCAGGGGCTTTCGAGAGGCCGTCATCGTCGCGTTCTCGGGCCTGAGGTTCAGGTGGAAGCGATCGATCCGGTGGTCGCCCCAGGACGTGACGAGCAGGTCCCCCACAAGGTGCGGGAAATGGTCGGACTCGTACGCCACGATGCCCGAAGGGGCCTCGCCCGTCCCCGCGATCATGGGCAGGGTCCCGGGAAGCTCGCCATTCCAGGACGTGAACGGGTGCAGACCCTTGCGACCGTTGCGAAAGCGGAACCCGTAGTCGCCGCCCTCGACGACCTGAAGCAAACGGCAGGGAGGCCGAGAATCCGGGTCGTTGTCCACGGCAAAGAGCTGGCCGAACGCATCGAACGCCATGGCGAAGGGGTTCCAGAACCCGGTCGCCATGCGCTCGAGTTGGCTGCCGTCGCCTCGGCAACGAAAGATGCTCCCCCCCTCGCCTCCGCCCGCGATCGTGACGCGATCGGAGCCGATGAGCTTGTACTCCGCGCCCAGGTTCTCGCCGAGGCCGAAGACCAGGTTGCCCCGAACGTCGAACGCCACACCCGAGAGTCCGTTATGCGGGTAATTGCCCGGCGTGTCGAGCCGAACGAGGGCGGTCTTTTTTCGAGCCATGCCTTTTGCGTCCAGGTCGAGGCGGAAGATCTCGCTGCGGGTCGCGACGGCGAGCCAGCCCTCGGGCGCGAAGGCCAGGGCCATGGTGAACTTTGAGCCTTCATACACCGTCGTGATCCGGTCGGCGCGGGCGTCGCCGTCGGTATCCTCGAACCGCCGGATGCGGTCGGATTCTGGGCCCTTGTATCCTTCGGGACGGAAGTGTGTATGGCTCTCGATCACCAGGACGTGGCCCAGAGGATCGATCGTGATCCCGGTCGGCGTGACGATGTCCGGTGCCTCGGCGAAAATCGTGATCCGGACCTGGGGATCGAACGACCTGGGCGGACCTCCGGCACCCAGCAGACAGAGAGCTAACACGATCATGGGGAAATTCCTGGGTGTCGAATCATGAATTCTCGAAGTCTAGCGGGCTGGTTCGGCCTTAAGCCACTGGCTGAACCATTCGTAGATGTGGAGCTTCTGTGTGTCCGAAATCGAGTGTCCTGCGCCCACAGCGAGGTCGAAATCCAGCTTCTCGGTCGATCCGGCGCGGGCGTAAGCCTCCTGGGCCGAGGCAACCGCGACCCGGGCGCCGCCGATCGGGCAGTTGGGGTCCTTCTCACCGCTCACGATCAACATGGGTCGGCCCGCGAACAGGCGGAGCATGCTGGGGCAGTCGAGCGGCCCGAGGATGCCCGGGATGATCTTCTCCCAGAGGGCCTCGCACGTGGCTCGGGTCACGTCCTTCTCCTTGCGGTCGTTGGCGGCCACGCGATGGGGCACGGAGATCGTCGCGGCGCGTCCCTGCCAGGCCTCGTGGTCCAGGCTCCAGCGGAAGCTCTGCACGGAGATCGCGGGCACCGCCACCTTCACTCGTTGGTCGACGGATCCCGCCAGCCAGGTCTCGATCCCTCCCTTGCTGATCCCGAACAGGCCGATGCGGGCGGGGTCGATCTCCGGACGCGTCTCCAGGTAATCGATCGTGCGCCACACATCCCAGCAAGTGTCGAAATAAAAGGGGAACGTCTTCGGGTCGTTCGGATCGGCTTTCCAGGCACGGATGATGGCTTCGTTGTACGCCTTGAGCGGCATCTCCGAGCGTCCCTTGCGGGCCCCATGATGACGGGCATCGATCGCCACGCCAACCATACCTCGCCTCGCAAACGAGGAGAGCCAGTCGAGCATCCCCTCCTTGTTCCCCCCCGTCCCGTGCAGGGCGATCACGACCGGGAGCTTCCCCTCGGCGAGCGCCGGCCGGACGATCAGGACGGGCACCCGTTCAGTCTCGCCGTCGGCGTGCCTCTCGGTGGCGATCGTGAGCGATTCGACGACCAGTCCCTCGCCTGCGCTCTTCGCATCAACGGCCACGGGGCGAGGATCAAGCGGCACCCGGGGCCGATCGAGCAGCCTCAGAAAGTCCGTGCGGACCGAAGCCTCGGGAGGGTACGACGGGAGCTTGACGGACGGATCCTGAACGAGGAGCAGGAAGGCGAGCGAGCCGAGCAGCCGTGTCATGCGAGAGCTTTCTTGATCACGAGTCCCTTGACGTCGGTCAGGCGTTGATCCCGACCGCCCTGGAAGAAGGTCAATTTGGTGTGGTCGAGGCCCATCAGATGCAAGATCGTGGCGTGGAGGTCGGCCACATGGGCGCGATCCTCGACGGCGTCGAAGCCGAGTTCGTCGGTCGCGCCGATGGCCTGCCCCCCCTTCACGCCGGCCCCCGCGAGCCACATGCTGAACCCGTGGGGGTTGTGGTCGCGGCCCGGCTTGTCCACGCCCTCGCTCGTCGGGGTGCGTCCGAACTCGCCGCCCCACACGAGCAGGGTCTCGTCCCAGAGCCCGGTCCTCTTGAGGTCCGCGATGAGGGCGGCGACAGGCTTGTCGGTCTCGCCGGCATGGGTCCGGTGATTGGTAATGCAGTCCGAGTGGCCGTCCCAGGTGTCCTCCAAATGCCCTCCGCCCGAATAGAGCTGCACAAAACGCACGCCGCGCTCGAGGAGCCTTCGCGTCATGAGGCACTTGCGGCCGAAGTCCCGGGTGCGGTCCTCGTCGAGCCCATACATGGAGCGGGTCTGGGGCGACTCCCGGTCGAGATCGACGACCTCCGACGCGCTGGTCTGCATCCGATAGGCAAGCTCATAGGAATGGATCCTCGCGGCCAGCTCGGTCTCCCCCCGATGGGCGTCCATGTGCTTCGTGTTCAAAGATTTGAGCAGGTCAAGGTCGCGCCTCTGGGCCTGATCGGTGATCCCTTCGGGGGTGGCCAGATCGAGCAGAGGCGACCCCTTGCCTCGGAACAGCGTGCCCTGGTAGGCCGCGGGCATGTACCCGGCGGTCCAGTTCGAGGCACCCCCGATCGGCCCCCCTCGCGGGTCGGTCATCACGACGAAGCTGGGCAGATCCTCGGCCTCGCTGCCCAGGCCGTAGCTCAGCCAGGAACCCAGCGAGGGCTTGCCCAGGAGCACGCTCCCGGTGTTCATCTGGAGGCATCCCGACGCATGCGCCGCGGTGTCGGTGTGGAGCCCGCGGAGGACGCAGAGATCATCGGCATACCTGGCCGTCATCGGAAAAAGCTCGGAGATGGGCAGGCCGCTCTCCCCATGGTTGGCGAACGCGAATGGGGATTTCATGAGGTGCCCCACGGGACGCCCGTTCGAACCGACGGGGGTCTTCCCCTGGTAGGCGGTCCCGTGAAACCTGTCGAGCGCGGGCTTGGGATCAAACGTGTCGACCTGACTCGGTGCCCCGTTCATGAAAAGGAAGACCACGTGCTTGGCCCTCGCCGCGAAGTGCGGAGGCTGGACTCGCAACGGGTTGAGCGAGCGATCGTTCTCGCCGGCTCGAGCCCTCGATCCAAAAAATCCATCGTTCGAAAGCCGGTCGATGAGCGCCAGGCCCGCGAAGCCGCCCCCCACCTGCCAGAGGAACTCGCGACGCGTCCGACCGCAGGGCGTGACGTTGGGCTGAAATCGCTCGCTTGAGGAATTCATGGCTCGTGGACTCCTCGCGCGGCGAGATGGGAGATCGTCTCAGGAGACGGGAATCGGTGCGATAAGGGATGACAACGCATCAATCCGTGTAAGCATATTCGTTCAGGTTGAAGATCACGCGAGCCAGGCGAACCAGCGCGGACTCCTTGGACATGGGGCCGCCCAGGGATTCGGCCTCTCTCTGGAGATAGGCGGTCAAGGATTCGATCTCTTCAGGACGCGCGGGACGCCCCAGGGCCAGTCGATAGGCCAGATCGATTTGCCCGGCGGGTTCGGGGCCCGCTTCTCGTAACAGACGGTCGGCGAAGTGCTCGGACTGGCGGTTCACGAATCCTCCATTCAGGAGCGACAGGGCCTGCGGCGCGGTGCTCGTGTTCACCCGTTTCGCGGCCGATCGCGTGGTGTCGCAGAAGTCGAGGACCTCGAGCATGGGCACGATGAGCGATCGTTTGACGAAGGCGTAGATCGTCCTGCGGGACGCCTCGTGTTCGCTGGAGGCCTTCCACACCTTGTCGGGGTCGCTGTTACCCTCGAGCGTTCCCTTGGGGACTTCGGGGAACATGCTCGGGCCGTACAGGGCAGGGTTGAGCTGGCCGCTGGCCGCGAGCATCCCGTCCCGCAGGACCTCGACCTCCATGCGACGATAAGGCAAGCGCCAGAAGAGCCCATTGTCAGGATCCTCGGCCGCATAATCGTCGCGATGGGCCTTGCCCATGCGCGCCGTGTTGCTGCTCAGGATGAGCTTGTGGAGCTTCTTGACGGACCAGTTCGCCTCATGGACAAACCAGTGGGCGAGCCAGTCGAGCAATTCCGGATGCGAGGGGGCCAGGCCGCTCGTCCCAAAATCGCTGGGCGTGGTCACGATCCCCTGCCCCATGTGGAACTGCCACACGCGATTCACGATCACCCGAGCCGTGAGCGGGTGATCGGGGTGGGTGAGCCATTTTGCCAGAGTGAGGCGTCTCAGGGACTTCCCCTCGATCGAGTCGGGGAACTCCGGTTGCCTCTCTGAGAGGATCTGGG
>JANOBY010000542.1:0-3438 GCA_031411935.1 Planctomycetales bacterium
CCAACGCCTTCTACCGCCGCAACCTCGCCGCCGGCCAGAAGGGCCTGTCGGTCGCCTTCGACTTGCCGACCCACCGCGGATACGACTCGGACAACCCCCGCGTGGCCGCCGATGTCGGCATGGCCGGCGTGGCCATCGACAGCATCCTCGACATGAAGATCCTCTTCGACGGCATCTCGCTGGGGGACATCAGCGTCTCGATGACCATGAACGGCGCCGTCCTGCCGATCATGGCCCTCTACATCGTCGCCGCCGAGGAGCAGGGGGTCGGGCGCGAGAAGCTCGCCGGCACGATCCAGAACGACATCCTCAAGGAGTTCATGGTCCGCAACACCTACATTTATCCTCCCGGCCCCAGCATGCGGATCATCTCGGACATCTTCGACTACACCAGCCGCCACATGCCGAAGTTCAACAGCATCAGCATCAGCGGCTACCACATGCAGGAGGCCGGCGCCACGGCCGACCTGGAGCTGGGCTACACCCTGGCCGACGGCCTGGAATATCTGCGATCGGGCATCCGGGCCGGCCTGACCATCGACGAGTTCGCCCCGCGTCTGTCGTTCTTCTGGGCGATCGGCAAGGATTTCTTCATGGAGGTCGCCAAGCTCCGCGCCGCGAGGCTGCTCTGGGCGAAGATCGTCAAGCAGTTCGACCCGAAGAACCCCAAGAGCATGTCCCTGCGCACGCACAGCCAGACCAGCGGCTGGAGCCTCACGGCGCAGGACGTCTACAACAACGTGATCCGCACCTGCATCGAGGCCATGGGGGCCACGCAGGGCCACACCCAGAGCCTGCACACCAACTCCCTGGACGAGGCGCTGGCGCTGCCCACCGACTTCACGGCCCGCATCGCCCGCAACACCCAGCTATTCCTCCAGGAGGAGACCGACACCGACGCGGTCATCGACCCCTGGGGCGGCAGCTACTTCGTCGAGCGCCTGACTCACGAGCTGGCACACCAGGCCTGGGCCCACATCGTGGAGGTCGAGGGGCTCGGCGGCATGGCCAGAGCGCTGGAGGCCGGAATCCCCAAGATCCGGATCGAGGAGGCGGCCGCCCGCACCCAGGCCAACATCGACTCGGGCGTCCAGACGATCGTCGGCGTGAACAAGTACGTTTTGGAGCGCGAGGAGCCGATCAAGGTCCTCAAGATCGACAACCAGGCCGTCCGCGAGGCGCAGGTCCGCCGCCTGGCGGAGCTGAGGGCGCATCGCGATCAGGCGGCCGTCGACTCGACCCTGGAGGTGCTGACTCAGGTCGCAAGATCCGGCGAAGGGAACCTGCTGGAGCTGGCGATCGCGGCGGCGCGAGCCAGGGCCACCGTCGGCGAGATCAGCCTCGCCCTGGAGAAGGTCCACGGCCGGCACCGAGCCGAGATGCACGAGGTGACCGGCGTCTACGCCCGCCAGTTCGGCGACCGCCAGGGCGCGATCGCGAAGGTGCAGGAGCGGGTCGAGCGATTCCTGGAATCCGAGGGACGCCGCCCTCGCATCCTCCTGGCCAAGCTCGGCCAGGACGGCCACGACCGCGGCCAGCGGGTCGTCGCCACGGCCTTCGCCGACTTCGGTTTCGACGTGGACGTGGGCTCGCTCTTCCAGACGCCCGAGGAAGCTGCCCGCGAGGCCGTCGACACCGACGCACACATCGTCGGCGTGAGCTCGCTCGCCGCGGGGCATCTCAGCCTGGTTCCCTCCCTGCGCAAGGCCCTGGACGACCAGGGCCGCCAGGACATCCTGCTCGTCGTCGGTGGGGTGATCCCGCCGCAGGACTATGAGGAGCTCCATCGATCCGGGGCGGTCGCCGTCTTCGGACCGGGCACGGTGATCACCGACGCGGCCATCCGGCTGCTGGATATCCTCGACGCCCCGGGCTCCGACAACCCGGCAGGGGCCGCATGAGCGACGCCGGAACCCCGCCCCCGACGCCGGTCCCTCCAGGGCGGCGTCGCCTGGCGCCCGGACGATACGTCGAGGGCGTCCTGGCGAGGGATCGGGGGATGCTCAGCCGGGTGATCACCCTGATCGAGTCGCGACGCCCGGAGGACCGCGACCTGGCCCGGAGCGTCCTGGGCGAGTTGATACCGCACTCGGGCCGGTCGATCCGGCTCGGGATCTCGGGCGTGCCCGGGGCCGGCAAGAGCACCCTGATCGAAGCCCTGGGGATGAACCTGATCGCCCAGGGTCGGCGCGTGGCCGTCCTCGCGATCGACCCGTCAAGCCGGGTCACCGGCGGGAGCATCCTGGGCGACAAGACCCGCATGGGCCGGCTGAGCCTCGACGCCGACGCCTTCATCCGCCCCTCGCCCAGCGGGCTCACCCTCGGCGGCGTGGCCGGCCACACGCGCGAGGCGATGCTCGCCTGCGAGGCGGCCGGTTACGACGTCCTGATCATCGAGACCGTCGGGGTCGGCCAGTCCGAGGTCGCCGTCTCCGACATGGTCGACTTCTTCCTCGTGATCCTGATCGCCGGCGCAGGCGACGAGTTGCAGGGCATCAAGCGGGGCCTGATCGAGATGGCCGACCTGATCGCCATCAACAAGGCCGACGGCGACAACCGGACTCGGGCCGAGCGGGCCGCCGCTCAATACCGCAACATCATCCACCTGATCCACCCCCCCGACAGCCCCTGGATCGCCCCGGTGGTCACGTGCAGCGCCCTGGAGAACGCCGGCCTGGACGCGCTCTGGGCGGCGGTCCTGCAGCACCGCGACAAGTTCGAGCTCGCGGGGCTCTTGCAGGAGAGACGCCGGTCCCAGGCCGTCCGATGGATGTGGGACCTGGTGGACGAGCAGATCCGGCGCGTCTTGAGGGAAAGCCCCGGGATCCGCGACCTGGCGGCTCGCCTCGAATCCGACGTCCAGGCCGGGCGGTCGGCGCCGGCGGCAGCCTCCGAGCAGATCGTTCGCGCCCTCGGCCTGGCGACCCGCCACGAAGGATCCTGAGCCCCCGGTCTGGCCAGGCCCTCGGGCCACCATGAATCCCAGGGAGGATCGTCGCACCTCGCTGCCGGTGCGGGGTCCCCTGCATCGCTGGTGCCCCGAATCGCGAGTCCGTCCGATAACCTTGCGCCTTGGCCATTGGCCCGGCAGACTCTCCCCAAATTTGACCACTCCATGCCCTGGGCCTCGCGACTCAAGAGCACCCAACGGCTGGCCATCCTCGCCCCCATCGTCCTGGCCTGCGCCGAGGGCCTGGACAACCGGTCCATCGCCGCCCACCCGGGCGTTTGCTCGGCCACCGTCGGGACCTGGCGGAGGCGGTTCCTCGGGCGACGGATGGAGGGCCTCTCCGACGAGCCCAGCCCGGGGGCCCCACCAACGATCTCGGACGCCGACGTCTCCTGCGGCATCCCGAGTTTTACCTGCACGCCCAGTTGCGTCTCAAGGATGGAACCCTGTGGAGCGGTCCTTCGGCGAGATTACCGAGAAGCGCATCC
>JANOBY010000543.1:0-1744 GCA_031411935.1 Planctomycetales bacterium
CGGAGGCGGAAACCACTTCGCTCGGCCGGGCCGAGACCAGGTGGGGCAGGGCGGCCCCGAGAGCGGCCTCGACCAGTTCCGTCTGTTCGCGATCGTGGATGGCGTGCGACCCGGTGGCCGGGCTTGCGCTGGCGTCGCGCCCCACGTATTCGAAGGTCTCGCCGGTGAGCTCGCGGAGCCGAGGGGCCACGAAACTCCAGGCCCCCATGTTGTGGGATTCTTCCTGCGCCCAGACCCATTCGGTCGCGCGGTTATAACGACCCAATGCGGCGGAGAGGGCGTGTGCCGGCCAGGGATAGAGCTGTTCCAGGCGGAGGATCGCAACGTTGTCGGGATGGTCCGAGGCGGCTCGCTTCTCGACGAGGTCGTAATAGACCTTGCCGCTGCACAGGACCACGCGACGGACCGAGCGGGGATCGACCGTGTCGTCGATCACCTCGCGGAAGCGCCCGGTCGCCAGGTCCGTGAGCGGGGAGACCGCCTTCTTGTGGCGTAGAAGGCTCTTGGGCGTCATCATGATCAGCGGCTTGCGGAAGTTGCTCTTGATCTGCCGCCTGAGCACGTGGAAGTACTGCGAAGGGGTCGTGGCGTTCACGACCTGGATGTTGTCCTCGGCACAGAGCTGGAGGAACCGCTCGAGCCGGGCGCTCGAGTGTTCGGGGCCTTGCCCCTCGTAACCGTGAGGCAGGAGCATCACGATCCCGCTGGCACGTCCCCACTTGCTCTCGGCCGAGGCGATGAACTGATCGACGATCACCTGCGCCCCGTTGGCGAAGTCGCCGAACTGGGCTTCCCACAGGCAGAGAAGGTTCGGCTCCTCGAGGGAGTAACCGTAATCAAACCCCAGCACGGCGGCCTCGGAGAGGAGGCTGTCGTAGACCGAGAGTTCGGACTGCTCGCCCATGCCCAGGTTATTGAGCGGGACGTAGCGATCGCCGGTCTCGAAATCCACGAGCACGGCATGGCGCTGGCTGAAGGTGCCTCGACGGCTGTCCTGGCCGCTCAGCCGGACGGGGGTCTTTTCCAGGAGCAACGAACCGAAAGCCAGGGCCTCGGCAAAAGACCAGTCGATCGGCTTGTTCGAGGCCACGGCCTCGGCCCGGGCGCTCAGGATCCGGTCAAGCTTCGGGTTGCGATGGAAGTTGGCCGGGACCCACGAGGTCGCCGTGGCGATCGACTTCAGGCGATCGACCGGGACGCCGGTGTCCACGGGCTCGAACGAATAATTGGGGGTAAAGCCTTTCCAGTGGGCATTGAAGCCTGGCTGGCCCTGTCGGGGAGGCTGATGGCGGACGTGCACTTCGTCGTAGACCGCTTGCATCTTCTCGGAGAACGTCTCCGCGATCGTATCCGCCTCGTCCTGCGAGAGTTCCTTCGTCTGGATCAAGCTCTTCGTGTAGAGGAGGTGGATCGACTCGCGGTCCTTGATCTTTGCGTACATGACCGGCTGGGTGAACGCCGGCTCGTCGCCCTCGTTGTGCCCGTGGCGGCGGTAGCAGACCATGTCGATGACCACGTCCTGCCCGAAGGCCTGGCGGAAGTCCATCGCGAGTTCGGCCACGTAGACCACGGCCTCGGGGTCCTCTCCGTTCACGTGGAAGATCGGGACCTCGATCATCTTCGCCACGTCCGTGCAGTAGCGGCTCGAGCGGCTATCGCTGGGGTTGGTGGTGAAGCCGATCTGGTTATTCACCACGATGTGGACCGTGCCGCCGGTCTTGTAGCCCGTGAGCTGCGAGAGGTT
>JANOBY010000544.1:0-9181 GCA_031411935.1 Planctomycetales bacterium
CGTTCGTGCCCGTGACCCAGAGCTTGGGCATCTTGCCTTTCTTGAGGTAGACCGAGGGGTCCCACATCGAGAGCCACTTCTTGCCCTTCTCGCCCATGTTCGAGAGCTCGGGCACCCACACCGAATTCTCGCCCAGGAACCCGCATCCGTACACGGGGACGGCGAACCGGAAGCGGTCGTCCACGCCCGACACGATGCTCGTGAGGTAGCCGCCCCAGGAGATCCCCGTGACCCCCACGCGGTCGGGGTCGACCTCGGGCAGGGACCTCAGGAGCGAGTGGGCGAGCACCACGTCGCTCACGGCGTGATACGTCCACTGGTCGGTCACCGGCTCGTCCACCTGGCCGAAGCCTCCCCATCCGGGCGGTCCCCCCGCGTCGTGGCGTTCCCACTTGCCGTACGAGCCTTTGGGCACGGCGCCGCAGGTGTCCATCGCGATCGCGGCGTAGCCCCGCGAGGTCCAGAGCCGCACCCACTCGGCGAACGCGGTGCCGCCCCCCCCGTGGACGAGCACCATTCCGGGGGCCTTCCTGCCGGGCTCAAGCCTGGGAAGGCCGACCCAGGCGAACACGCGGGTGGGCTTGCCCTTGTAGGCGGGTCCGTCGAAGAAGACCGCCTTCACCCCTTCGGCCGCGAAGCCCGGGGCCTCGGCGAAGGCCGGGGGCCGCAGGGCGCCTTCGGGCAGGGTCATGGGCGAGGGGTCCTGACCGCGGGCCGAGGGCATGAGGAGCCCCAAGGCCAGGGCCGAGATCGCGAGTGTTTGCCTCATCCGTCCACTCCTTCAAGATGCGCGGTGACCCCGGCGACCGTCGTGTGCGGGGTGGTCGTTATACGGGACCGGACGCCGCCACGCCACGGCCCCACGTGCGGGAAATTGGGAGGGGGCTGGCATCACGGTTGCAACCACAGAAGCCAGGGCCGAGCCCTTGCCTCGATCCGGGCCTCCGGGCGGGCACGATTTCTCCGGAAGCCGGTGGAAATCTCGCCCGCTTGCCCAGGCGATCGCTTCGAGCCGGACACGGCGATCCCGACCGCCCCCTCCTGGAGTCTGCCCATGCCCCCCCCTCCCCCGAAGATTGCCCGCGACGGCGAGCCCCCCTCGGTTGATGTGACGCACTCCGGAGGCGAGCCCGAGGTGGTTTTGGACGGGGACAAGCCCCGCCTCGCCAACCCCACGCAAGCCCCCCTGCCCCCCGCGACCGCCCGGTCCGCTTCCACTCAGGAGGTCGTGACCGATGCCGGGCCTTCCTCGTAGGACCGCCCTTTCTCCCTCCCCGAAGGATCAGGACCTTTATGCCGATCGCCACGCCGATCCAGAAGTTCACGCATGAACTTGGCTACGTTTATGACTCCGAGTTCCACTTCCTCGATGCCATGAGCCAGCTCAAGCCTCATGCGCAGTCGCCGTCGTTGCGGGCCATGCTCCGGGAGCACAGCGGCCAGGCCGAGGGCCAGATCCGCAACCTGGAGGGGGTCTTCGCCCAGATCGGGTTTCCGGCCGCCCGCGTGCTGAGCACCTCGGCCGCGGGGCTCGTGGCCGAGTCGGTGGCGATGGTCATGGAGGCCGTCGAGAAGCCGACTCTCCGCGATTGCGCGATCGCCGGCGCCCAGGCGAAGGTCGAGGCCCAGAAGGCCGCCTGCGACAGGTCGCTGGTGGCCGGGGCCGCCCTTCTCGGCCGCGAGCCCCTGTCGAATCTCCTCATCCAGAACCTCGAACAGGAAGTCCGCGCGATGAACCTTGCCGAGTCCCACGCCTCGGTCCTGCCCGTCGAGGCCCAGGCGGCCACGCCAGGCGCCCGGTTTGAGGAACCCCGGGGCATGATCTCCAACCAGGCCGATTCGCCCACCCCGACAACCCCGGACGTTTCGCCCGAGCCCCCCCGCGAGCCCGTCTCCGCGCCCGACGACGAGGAGATCCGCGGCGGCCTGGACGAGGACCCGGACCGGGGCCAGTCCTCCATCCCCACGAGCGACGAACTCGAAGTCCACATCGGGTCCGACGGCTGAGTGATCGGCCCAGGAATCCTGCGGATTCCGGGTGGAAAGAGGGTTCGGCCCTCATCCCTCCCCTGCAGCATCCCACTCCGGAATCTGGACGCTCGCCCTGGCTCGGTGAATCCCGTAAAGGCCCCGGTCGCCGCCGCATCCGTCGGAGACCGGGGCTGAATCGGTTATTGCCCCACGGGGCTGTCGCCCGGGCCGGGCTGGGGGGCGATGCCTCCGCCGGTCTTCCCGCCCGAGATGCGACCATCGGCCACGCTCCCGCCCACGGCTCCGCCGGATCGGCCGGAATAGGATGAGGTGTCCTCGTGGTCGTCGTCGAGGGCCTGGTCGAAGTTGCCGCTGCCCAGGGCGTCTTCCAGGTTGCCGTCGTCGGGGTCGCCCTCGCCGATGTTGGTGCCCGCGAGGCCACCCACGGCGGTCCCTCCGCCCGCGGTGCCGGCGGCGTGCACGTCGTCGGGCGAGCGCTTGCGCCTGGGGGTGTTGTTCGTGAAGGGCTGGTCCAGGTCGTCCACGCCCGAGTGGTCGTTGCCCTCGCCGTGGCGGCGGTCGAAGTCGCCCAGGCCGCCCTCGGGCCGCCCGGTGTTCATGTTGACCTCCACGCCGTCGGCCACGGCGGCCGAGCACGCGGTGCAGTAGCGGGTGTAGGGAAGGAGCTCGAGGCGCTCGTCCAGGACCTCCTTGCCGCATCGCTCGCAGAGGCCGTAGGCGTCGCGGTCGAACCGGCCCAGGGCCTCCTGGACTTCCATCCGGATGTATTCCTCATTCTCATACAGGGTGGCGTTCAACTCCTGCATATATTGCTCGGTTCCCAGGTCGGCCAGGTGCATGGGGGCGTTCGAGAGGTTGCCCCCCGCCTCAGCGCCCAGGCCCGTGCGCGCCACATCTTCCAGGCTCTGGATGTCGCCCCGGAGTCGGGCGTCCATGGCCTCGAGCACCCCGCGGAACTGCTCGGCCCGCTTCTTCGTCATCGCCATGATCGCCTCGAGGGTTCGCTTGTCCGGATCGGCGAAATGCCGCTTGCGTCGTGATCGGCAAGCGATCTCCATCTCGCAGACGGCGTGCCTTCCCGGCGCGACCCGACGGCCCGTCGCGCGAATCCGAATCCGGTCCCCGGAGCATGCCCCTCCGGGGTCGCGTCGGGGGCCGGCCTGAGGATCGCCTCGCGGTCGGGTGAGAGAAATGCGGGGCGGGCATGCAACGGGCCTCGCGATCCGCTTCGCGGCTACTCCACCTCCTGCACGAACACCGCGTTGTGCACGGGGTTTCCGGGGACCGTGCCGCGCACCAGGACCACGCGATCTCCCTTCGCCACGAGGCCGCGGGCCCTCGCCCATTCCAGGGCCAACCCCAGCGACTGCGCGCCGTCGGTCAGCTCGGGCACGAGGATCGGCGTGACCCCCCACAGCAGGCACATCTTGCGGGCCAGACCCTCCACGTCGGTCATGGCCAGCGTGGGGGCGTTGTAGCGGTGCTTGGACAGCGCGATGGCCGTCTTCCCGCTGTGGCTGGCCACCACCACCAGCCGCGCTTTCAGGCGGCGGCAGGCCATGGCCGCGGCCTCGACCACCACCTCGGTCGTCTCGGTGATCCAGCCCGACTTCAGGACGGAAGGGCCGGGGTCGTGCCTCCCGTGGGTCTCGGAGGACAGGACCACCTCGGCCTCGCTGGCGATCCGGCTCATGGTCGAGACCGTCTCCACCGGGTACAGGCCGATGGCCGTCTCGCCCGAGAGCATCACGGCGTCGGTCCCGTCGAGCACCGCGTTGAACACGTCGGCGGCCTCGGCGCGGGTGGGGCGGCTGGAGGTCTCCATGCTCGCGAGCATCTGCGTGGCCGTGATCACCGGAACCCTCGCGCGGTGGCACGCGGTGATGATTCTTTTCTGGATCGCGGGAACGCGGGCCACGTCCATCTCCACGCCCAGGTCGCCGCGCGCGACCATCACGGCGTCGGTCTCGGCCAGGATCGCGTCGAAGTTGTCCACCGCCTGCGGCTTCTCGATCTTGGAGACGATCAGCGGGTGGATCCCCCTCGCCTGGAGCTCGCGGCGCAGCCAGCGTACGTCCTCGGCCTGCCTCACGAACGACAGGCCCACGAACTCCACTGGGTTGTTCACCGCCCAGTCCAGGTCGCGCAGGTCCTTGTCGGTCAGCGCCTTGACCTTCAGGTCCGCGCCCGGCAGGTTGATCCCCTGCTTCGTGCGCAGGAGCCCCGCGAGCGTGACCATGAGCCGGGCCTCGCCGGGCCGGGTGTCGAGCACGGTCATGGCCACCGCGCCGTCGGCGAACAGCACCGAGTCGCCGGCCGTCAGGTCGTCGGCCAGCTCGCGATAGGTGCAGGTCAGCTCACGCGGGTCGTCGGTCGTGCGGTCGGCCACGAGCCGGAATTCCTGGCCGAGCTCGCACTCGACCGAGTCGCCGGGGATCGCGCCCAGGCGGATCTTGGGCCCGCCCAGGTCCTGCAACACGCCCACCTGGCGGTCGAGCTCCCTCGCCACCGAGCGCACGGCGTCGAGCGTCGCGGTGTGGTCCTCGTGCGTACCGTGGGAGAAGTTCAGGCGGAACACGTCCACGCCCGCCTCGATCAGCCGCCTCAACGTCTGAGGATCGCGCGAGGAGGGGCCCAGGGTGGCCACGATCTTGGTACGGACTTGGCCCAGAGGCTCAACGAGGGAGATCGACACGAGGGGGTCTCGACGGGGGAAAGGAGGGAGGTCGTGGGCCGGGACGGGGACCGAGGCCGAGGTGACGTTCAGGCGTGCGAGGGGCTCTCGCCCCCCAGGCGGTCGAGGACCGAGCGGACGCGGGCCAGCTCGCGACGGGCCTGGTCCCGCTCGCGGGCCATCTCATAAAATTGATCGGGCGTGATCTCCTCGCCCACGTGCGAGGCGACCGGGGCGGGTGCGGGCGCGGATCGCAGGGCCTCGAGCGCGGCGTTCGCCGCGGAGAGCTCGGCGGCCAGCGCCTGGGCCCTGCCCAGGAACCCGTCGCGTTCGCTGCGCAGGGCTTCGGCTTCCTTCGCCTGCCCCTTCTGCTCGTGCAGGGCACGTTCGAGCTTCTGGGCGTTCGCGTCGCGGTCTCGGCGGAGGATCTGGACGTCGGTGGCCAGGGCCTGATGCTCGCTCGTCAAGCGGTCGAACCGCGCGTGAGCGTCCTCCCCCTCCCGACGGGCCTGGGCCAGCGCGGACTCGTGGTCCCGCAGGGCCTCGGCCATCGCGGCCTCGCGCTCGAGGAGTCTCCGCCCGAGCTCGTCGGCCAGGCGGGCCGCCTCGTCGCGCTCGGAGGTCGCCCGCAGGATGTCGGCGTTGGCGACCGCCAGGCGGCGATCCAGGATGTCGAGGTCGTCGGAGGAGACCAGCGTGCGGTCGTCCTGCTCTTCGAGCGCCGCCAGCCGTTGCCGGAGCTGCTCGCACTCCTCGCGCAGCGCCACAAGCTCGGCCGAGGCTCCGGGGGCCAGGCCGAGTTCGGTCCGGATCGGATCGATTTCGGGGACGAGGGTCGTCTGCGTGGGGGCCTCGCCGGACCAGGCCTCCAGGCGAAGGGCGAGGTTGTCGGCCGACGACCCGTCGAGGGGGCCGACCTCGGTGCGGGCGAGGTCCTGGTCCTCGATCCGGGTCTTCAAGGTCACCGGGTCGCCCGCGTGGGTGGCCTGGTCATCAATCCGGGGCAGGTCGATCTCGGTGCTGAAGGCGGATCGGTCGTCGACCTGGGTGTGGGGGGCGGACCGGTCGTCGATATCCTCCTCGCCCTTCCGGATCTGGGCCCACTCCTGGGTGAGGCTCGCGAGGTCGTGCTCGCCGTCGGCCAGGGGGGCGGGCGACTGGGCCTGGAGCTCGGCGATCCTCTGCCGGAGGTCGTCGAGCTCGGACAGGGCATCGGCCAGGGCCTGGTCGCGCCGGGCGATCTCGTGGTGCAGGCGCTCCACCCGGGCATCGACCGCGGGAGGCCCCGCCGCGGACGCGGGCGCGGTGGCCGCCGGATCCACGGTCGGCCGCTTCAGGATCGCCACGAAGATGTGACTGCACGCCTTGCAGCGGATCTTCCGGCCCAGATATTCGCTCCGGAACAGCCCGTCCACGCGGCACTCGGGGCAGTTCAGCACCACGCGGGTCGGCAGGCGGAACAGGAATCCGCAGAACCGGCACGCGACCTTCCGCCCCGCATACTCGGCGCGGAACTGGAGGTCGCGGGGACAATTCGGACAGGGGATCGTGGCGAGCCTGGTCATGACAAGATGCCCCTGAACGCCCCGCAGACCCTCGCCGAAACGCCCTGGCCCGAAACCAACCCGGGAAAATTCAGGATAACCGAATCGCCCGGCACGCCTCAATCAAAAGCCCGGAACCTTCGCCCAATTCCTGCCTTCCAAGCCGGACCACGCGGGGTTGCAACGATTGTAAGGCGCTCCATCCACCGCGCATGTTTCCCGGATCCGACATTTCCCCGGAATCCCCCCAAGATCCGCCCTCGGCGGCCGATAGGCTTCTGAGGGGATCCGCAGACGGAGCGCTTCCCGGAGAGGGAAGTCGGCAACCCCAATGATCGCGGACCGGAGGGGTCGCGATACTCTGGAAACGGGGCACCTCCAGAACCCCAGGCTCGTCGGACTCTCGGGATGGGCAACCCCCAGCGACCAGACAACCAACCCTCTCGCACGACAAGGCAAGTCTGGATCGGGCCTCGCGCGAAAATCGGGGTTCCACGGGTGCCCAGCCCACCAGGGCGTTCGGCCTCGCCCAGGAGCCCATGTGGACAAGCCATCAGTGGCACCCCACACACGCCAGGGCGGATTTGCTGCGGGCCTCGCAGGGGGATCCGGGTGGCCCTGTTGGGTTGCCCACCATCGCGTTCGGCAACACCCGTGGGCACAGCCGGCCACACCACCCGTGCCCTCGCGCGCAAGTTCCGGACGATGGGAAGAACCCCGACTGTCATGGGGCGGACGATCGGGAGCCCCCCGAAAATTCACGACCAGGAATCTGAGCATCGCAAAAACGTGAATTTGCATAACGAACCCAATCCAGCCTCCCGGACCAATCCGCACGATCCATCGGATGCGCTTCTCGCAGAACCACTTGCGTCATTTCGACGGGGCGAATCGGGGGCTCCCATGTCGGTTGGAAGCAGGAAAACGAACCCAAAACGAACCCAAAACGAAGCCATTTGGGGGCCTCCGGGCGAGAAACGAACCCAATCGCCGGGGAGCCGAGGAATCCGTCAACCCGGCGGAGACCGAGGACAGCCGACCGAACCGTAAGTCGTTTAGTAATCGAAGCTTGCAACCTTCAGAACGGCATGAGCCCGGACCATTTCCCGACCCGAATTGACTCGCCGCCCCCTACGCGGAACAATAAGGGTGGAGGATTGCCGCCCGACCCGGCCGTGACGCTCCGACGCCCCATGATGTGGGCCTTGTCCGACTTTCGATCGCAGGACGGGACGTTCGACTCATGAAGCAAACCTTCGCCGCCGTGATCCTGCTCACCGCGCTGGGCATCTACTGCAAGCTTGCCTGGAAGCCCTCGCACGGACCGGCCGAGCTCGCGCCCGCCGGCACCACGGCCGCCGCCGAGGATCCCTCCGCCCGGGTGCTCGCCCGCTACCCGGCGCCTCGCGACCGCGAGCTCGTGGAGCGGACCCTCGCCAAGTACGCGCAGACGGCCCTGGCGATCGAGAAGACCGACGGCCTGCGAGGCCTGGCCCTGCTCGACCGCATGGACCTGGAGGCGATCTTCCTCTACGAGAAGCATCCCAAGGACTTCCGCCTCCTGCGCGAAAGCCTCTCGGACACCGCCGCCGCCGACCTGCTCGTCCACTGGCGCGAGTACTTCGGATGGAAGCGGGCCGACGACACGGATCGCGCGATTTTGGTCTCGGAGATCGCCCGGCTCACGCCCTCGCAGCGCAAGTGGGCGAACCTCTACCCCAACGCCCTGCCCCTGATCCTGGCCGACCCCGAGGGCGTGACCTCGCTCATCGAGCGCCTGTCGGGCGACCCGGCCGAGCTGGCCGACGCGCTCGTGATGCTCGACCTGGTGAGCCTTGAGCAGGGCACGGCCGACTTGCGGGTGGCCCTCCGCACGCTCGACGCCCACCCGTCGCTGGCCCTGGAGGGCTTCCGCCTGATGGGGGCCGAGGGGTTCGCCCTGGTGACGCTTTATGGCCCGGTGCTCGACGCCCTGGGCGACGCCATGCCGCTGGACCAGGCGTTGATCGCCCTTCGCGTGAACACCGAGTTCGTGGACCAGAAGCTCGAGGCCAGCCAGCCCGAGGTCGTGGCCCGCGAGCTCTCGCACGCGGCGGCCTCGGGCCTGGGCGACCTGGTGGGCGGGCACCCCGAGGCCCTGCGGCTCGTGGTCGAATACGGGGCCCCCGGCGAACGGGCGCTGAAGAACGCCGGGCCCGACGCCGCCGACGTGGTCTATCGCGACTATGCCGACCCCGCCCTGCGGACCGCCGCCGTGAACGCCCTGGCCGAGCACGGGACCATGGCGCTGGCCATGCTCGACAAGTACGCGCCCGACCCCGACTTCCGCGACATCCTCCGCCGCCACGGCCCCGGGATCATCCCGCCGATCGCCCAGGCCGACGGCAGCCCCGCGCTCCTGGCCGGGCTCCGCGCCCGGTCGAAGAAATCGTTCGGCGAGACCCTGGCCGAGGGCGTGCTGGCGCTCTCCAGCGACAGCGGGCAGGCCACGATCCACCAGATCCAGAAGGACGGCCTCCAGCGCGTGGCCGACCTCACGTCCACCGACACGAAGTTCTACCAGTTCCTGCCCCTGTACGACCTGCTGCACCTGGGCGGGGTCGTGGGCCGGGGCGAGTCGCCGACCTCGGGCGAGATGGCCTGGGCCCTGCTCGACGGCTGCTTCGTGATCGCCGACGTGCTGAGCCTCACGGCGCTCCAGCCCGAGGCCGCCGCCGCCGTCGAGGTCGCCCGCGCCGAGGTCAAGGCCGCGGTGCGCGAAGGGGCCAAATCGACCGCGAACACCGCCGTGGAAGAGGCCGCGCAGGCGGCCGCCCGCGGGCTCGCCCGCCAGACCGCCGAGGTCGCCACCGAGAAGGCCACGCGATGGTGGGCCGTCCGCTCGGCCGGGGGCATGGCCAAGCTCCTGGCCCGCACGCCGGAAGCCCTCTCGCAGATGACCCTGCCCCGGATCACGGCCATGGCCCGGACC
>JANOBY010000545.1:0-3503 GCA_031411935.1 Planctomycetales bacterium
GGTCGCCCGCTTCGGGGCGACCCTGTTCCAGATGTTTGTCCTGCTCCAGCTCACGCTCATGCTCTTTCTCTCCCCGCTGGCGGCGGCGACAGCGGTTGCGCACGAGAAGGACCGGCGAACGTTCGTTCTTCTTCTCATGACAGACCTGAGCGATCTTGAGATCGTGATGGGCAAACTTCTTGCGAGTCTTTTGCAGATCCTGACTCTCCTGCTCTCCTCGGCTCCGGTGTACTTCCTCTGCATGCTCCTGGGCGGTGTGTCGCCGGTGCAGGTACTCGAGGTCCTGGGGGTCACAGCGACCGCCGGGCTGGCAGGGGGCTGCATCGGTTTAGTGGTGGCACTCGCCCGAGATCGGACCTTTCAGTCCCTGGCACTCACGCTCCTTGCCATCGTGCTTGGCATCGCGCTCATGGAGTTCGTGCTCTCCTTCACCCCGAACATGGCGGTTCTTGGTGTTCCCTTGCGGTCGGCGCTGAATCCGTACCGGGTGGTCATGGCCATTATCCATCCTCAAGCTCTCACGCTGATTCAGAACACGCGAGAGAGTTTGCTCTTCCTGCTCGGGTCCACCGCGCTCTCTGCCTCGCTTATCCTGTTCGGCGTGAACAGACTCCGCGTATGGAACCCCTCATCTAATGAGCCTCGGGAGGTCCTGGATGACGCTGAAGGGGCACCCGAGATGGCAGGGATGCTTGTGCCGGTCGAGGAGTCGGCGGTCCCGTCCGCACCTACTGAGGCCGGCTCCACCGGCCTTCACGTCCCTAGGCGAAGCCACAAGCGAGTCCTGGGTCATGTGCAGAAGTACCGCCGTGCCTGGGACAATCCGATCATCTGGCGCGAACTCATGACGCGGGCCTACGGCTCGAAGCCGCTGATTATCAAAGCAGCCTATGCGCTGGTCTTCGCACTCGGGTTGGCCTACTTTTACGCGAACCCGAACACTGACCTGGACCCGTGGAGGCCCGCGAAGGCCCTGCTCCCTCTCGCGGTGCTCAGCTTGATATTGATCAACGCCCAGGGCGTGACTTCGCTGACGAGCGAACGCGATACCGGAGCGCTCGACCTGCTCTTGGTGACCGAGCTCAGCCCCAAGGAGTTTATTTACGGCAAGCTTTACGGCGTCCTTTACAACATGAAGGAGATGGTCGCTCTTCCGGTTGTGTTGACGATTTGGTTCGCGATCCATGGGCACATCTCGGTCGAAAATGCCATCTACATCATCTTCGACTTCCTTCTCCTCGCCCACTTCAGTGCCATGCTCGGTCTTCATGCCGCGATCACCTACACGCAAAGCCGCCAGGCGGTCGCACATAGTCTCGGGACGATCTTTTTCTTGATGGTGGGCATCGGCCTCTGTGCGTTCCTGATCCTTCAGAGCGATCGAGGATTCGGGCGACAGTTGCTCAGTTTCATGATTTTTATCGGGGCGGGCAGCGTGGCTCTCTATGGGTCGCTGGGGGCGAAAAATCCATCACAGGCGATGTTTTTGGTCGCGCTCCTCACCCCCTTCTGGTCCTTTTATTGTGTCATCAGCCTGATGGAGTCGGCCTTCCTGGCCGCCTTCCTCTTCAGCATGGGGGTTTATGGATTTGCCCTGCTCGCCATGCTGGTCCCCGCCGTGAGCGATTTCGATATCGCGCTGGGCAGGACGAACGCCATCCAGGGATGACAAGCTAGGGGCCAGTGGCAACTCGTATTATCGCAATGTGTCGGGAATGGGCTTTTCCGCCAGGTAATAGAGGTAGGCCGTGACGGACTTCATGTCGGATTCCGTCATGGCCGATTTCCAGGCGGGCATGGATGAGTTGGGCGCACCGTCGCGGACAATATGTAGTGAGTTGTCGGGCTCGGCGCCGTACTTCCACTCCTCGCGGAAGTCCCTGGGCGGGGGACCGGAGATGCTCCTGCTCAACGCTCCATCGCCATGCCCGAGCGGTCCATGACAGTTCGCGCAATTTGTAAGATAAAGCCCACGCCCACGGACCAGAACGGGATTCGCCGCCACATCGGAGGGGGGTGGGGGGAGTTCCGTGTTGAAGAGCCAGACTGCCACCAGGCCCGATATTCCCATCGCGGCGAGGGCCACGTAGATCCAGTTCGAGCTGGCCGTACTCCGGCTAAACTCAACCGGACCACCGTCCGAAGAGCCCATACAATCACATCTTTCACTTCTCGTTGGGCAGAAAATGGAGCGGAAGGGGATCGAACCCTCAACCTCGGCATTGCGAACGCCGCGCTCTCCCAATTGAGCTACCGCCCCGACTGAACCATCACTTTATCGGGTCGATCCGTTAGAATCAAGTGCATCAGGCCGAGAAGCGGCCGCCCCACATGCGAAGCGGGCACTGCGGCGGTTGCAGACGCTGAACTCTCTCCGTCATCCCCTGGCGGTAGGCAACCCGAGCCTCTCGAGAACTGTCTCATGATGATCGCCACCAATCTTTTGGCTCTGATTCTTGCCTTATTCCCCCAGGATCCGGCCCCCATACCCGCCACGGACTTCCCGGAGTCGTTGGTCTCCTGGGAAGCCACCGCGGGGAATCCTGTGTTCAAGAACGACGTTCCGGGGCGATGGGATGCCAAGATCCGCGAGCGTGGATGGATCCTACGCGACGGTTCCACGTACCACCTTTTCTACACCGGCTACAACGAGACCCTCAGCCCTCTTCGCCTGCTGGGCCACGCGACCTCGCCCGATGGGATTGCCTGGACCCGCGACCCGGCCAACCCGATTCATCTGGATTCCTGGGTCGAGGATATCTGCATGGTCCGCGAGGGTGGGATCACCTACCTGTTTGCTGAGGGCAAGAATGACCGAGCCCACCTCATGACCTCGGCAAACAACCAGACGTGGAACGACCACGGGCCTCTCGATATGCGAAACACCGAAGGCAAACCCATCGCGCCAGGCCCATACGGCACGCCCACCGTCTTCCACGAGAAGGGCGTATGGTACCTCTTCTACGAGCGGGGAGATCGGGGAGTCTGGCTGGCCACGTCCCGGGATCTAAAGGTCTGGACCAACGTCCAGGACGAGCCGATCCTCAGGATGGGCCCAGAGGCTTACGACAAGTATGCGGTGGCGTTTGACCAGGTGATCAAGCGCGGCAAATTCTATTACGCGTTTTATCACGCCAACGAGCACCAGCCCTGGAAGCAGGACTGGACCACCTGCCTGGCCCGATCCGAGGACCTGATCCACTGGGTGAAATATCCAGGAAATCCCATCCTCCGCAACAATTCGTCGAGCGCGATTCTCGTGGAGACGCCCGCTGGTGATCGGCTTTACTCAATGCATCCCGAGGTGCGGATTCACCAGCATCCAAAAAAGGATGCGCCGGCATCTCCTCAACGGTAGAGCACCCCTACGCGTCGACGATAGTCATCATAGGTCAGCTCAAACAGCTCCCGGGCCCGCTCCGGGCCGACGTGGCATGCGGCCGTCAGCACATGGGGCGGCTGGCCAGACTCGGTGAGAAGACGGGCCACCTCGCCGACGCGCT
>JANOBY010000546.1:0-2637 GCA_031411935.1 Planctomycetales bacterium
GGCGGAGCGTCCACAAGGCGCTCCGCCTTTTCGCATCGAGGACAGCTGATTGCTCGCCGCTAGCCATGGCGAGGTTCTCGTCGGTCGGTGAAGGTTCCAGTGAATCACATACTTCCAGAGCCATTGCCTGGCCGGGGGATGCTAGGCGATTTGAGGGTGCGTGTCACGCGAAATCCGGAGGGAACGGGGGGCCTGCCCAGGTGCACGGGGGCCTGGCGGGGCAGGACCATGAGGTCGGCGTCCGGGAGGATGCTGGAACCTCCGCAGAGGGCGGCCTGATTCTGCTTCCCGTCCCTGAGGGGACCGGAGTAGTGGCAGATCTCCAGGGCGTTGCCCAGCATGTCGAACAGCCCCAGGTCGTTGGGTTTGAGTTGCCCCACGCCCTGCACGCCGGGCTGCCCCAGGGTCTCGGCGGTGAGCGCGTAGAAGGGGATCATGGCCTTCATGTCGCCGAAGTATCGGTTCGTGCTCGTGGTCGTGTCCGCGCTGGCCGCCAGGGTAAACTCCTCGGTCGTGGGGAGCCGGTATCCGTCGTCGCGAGCGATGTCCGACGCAATGGGGATGCTCTGGTCGGTCACCGGCGGGGGGAACGCGGGGCCGAGGCCCGCACGCTTGCCCAGCCAGTTGGTGAACACCGCGGCCTCGAGGAACCCCACGCCAAGAACTGGCTCCTCGTCGGCAAGCTTGTGGCCGAATCCCGGTCCGTCGAACTGGGGATCGAACTGGCGATAGAGGCGCCAGGGGACCTCGGTATCCGAGATCTCGAACCACCGAGCGTTCCCCGGGTCGTGGACGACCACGAAGGTCAGGCCCGAGGCATCGACTCGCCAGCGGAACCCCGGTTTCGCCTCGCGGGTCACGAGGTTCGCGTCGATCTTCGCGAGCTGGTCGCCCCGGCCCCAGCGCCTCAGGAGCCACTTCGCCGCGCCGTGGATGCCGGCGTCGGGGTCCTCCTCATAGAGCGAAAGCGCGAGGGCCTCGGCCCGCGACCGCTCGGCCTCGGGCCACGCCTTTCGGTCGAACTCGCCCAGGGTGAGCAGGAGCTGGCGGCGGATCGGCGGGACGGTGGCCGGGTCGGCGGAGAGGTCCAGGATCGTCGAGGCTTCCACCCCCGCGGGGCCCATCGAGTGGACGAGCAGGGACCGCGACGTGGGGTCGTCCAGGTCGCCCAGGACGAGGCACCCGCTGTCGGGCTGGCCCAGGAAGACCAACGCCAGGGCGGCGTTCACGCGTCGGTGCGAGGTCTCGAACGGGGCCTGCCCCGCGACCCGGGGCCGGGCCTGGGTGGCCTCGAACGCGAGCCTCGCGACGAGGTCGGGCACCGAAACGGCGATCGTCCTCGCGATCGGCCCGACCGATTTGGCCGGGAGCGCGAGCAGGCGATCGACCGCATAAGCGGCGCAGTCGGGCCTCACGGCGGCCAGGGCCAGGGCGGCGTTGAGCTTGCGGGTCGGCTCGTCGGCGTTGAACATGGCGGCGAGCCCCCCGACGATCATGGGGTCGCTCGCGTTGCGCTCGCGGATCAGCCCGGCGATCTCGCCGGGGAGGGCCGTCTCCATCTTCCGGAGCCACACCCCGGCGGAGGCCTGGGCCATGATCTGCCGGGCCTCGAACGCCACGCCGGCGGCCCCCAGGGCGAGCCCCGCGCCCACGAGGGCCGAGCGGTGGCGGCTGGCGAAATAGAACGCCTTCCGGGGCCAGTCCGCCCCCCGCACGGGGCGCCCCTCGGCCAGCCGCTTGAGGTCGTCGGCCATGTCGGCGGCGGTCTTGTAGCGGTAGCGGGCCTCCTTCCTCATGGCGGTCGCCACGATCGTGCTCATGGACCGCGACGCCTTCGGGCAGGCCTCCTTGAGCGAGGGGGAGGGGACGCTGCTCTGGAGGGACTCGAAGATCTCGTTGCGCGAGGCCGAGGCATAGGCCCGACGCCCCGAGACGACCTCGAACAGGATCGCCCCCAGTCCATACACGTCGCTGGCCTGGCCGATCTCCTTGCGGCGGCCCCTTGCCTGCTCGGGGGCCATGTACGCGGTGGTGCCGACGGGGCCTTCGAGGATCGAGCCCGTGGCCTCGGGGTCGTCCAGGACCGACGCCAGCCCGAGGTCGGCCACCTTGGGACAGAAGTTGGGCCGATCGGGGTTCCCGCCGTCCCCCACGCGCACCAGAAGCACGTTGCCGGGCTTCAAATCGCGGTGACAGAGCCCCTGCTGATGGATCCGGTGCACGCCGTCGGCGACCTGCGCCACGAGCCTCGCGGCCCATTTCTCGTCCGCCCGCTCCCCCTTGCGGCCCTGAAGCCACGTGGCCAGCGAGCGGTCCCGGCAGTACTCCATGATGAAGTACGGGAAGCCGTTGCCGTCCTCCTCGCCGGCCTGGACCACGCGGACCACGTTCGGGTGGTCGTCGATCTTCTGGAGGTTCCGCGCCTCGCGGAGGAACTCCCCGCGGAGGACCGGGTTGGCCAGCACGGAGTCGGTCGGCACCTTCGCGGCCCGGTAGCACGTGAGGTCGGGGTCGTACACGCGATAGACCCGGCCATAGGACCCCACGCCCAGCTCGTCGATGACCTGGAACTTGTCGATCCTCCGGGGATGCTGGGCCGCCTCGCGAGGCCTCCGGAACACGCCCTTCACGAAGTCC
>JANOBY010000547.1:0-1519 GCA_031411935.1 Planctomycetales bacterium
GCGGATCAAGGAGCCGACCATCGTCAGTCAGATCCGCGCCGGGGACCCCGCCGGCCCTCCATAAAACATCCCCCGACGATCCGCACGAACCCCGAACATTCTTCCGGTTCCCTCCTCCGGAAACGAAATCGGACCTTGACATCCATAATAGGCGGCTGTATCTTCGCTGAAACTGGATAACAATATCCGATTTTGCGGCTGGGTCCACGCTGGGTGGGCGACGGGGGGGTCCTTCGCTCGGCCTTGGTGAATCGTCCCGGAACCCGATCTCGGCGTTCGTCCTCGGGACATGGGCTGGTTTTGCGGACCTGACGACGAGGGGCGTAGTGGCGATCCTGTGCCCTGGGCGCGGCGGGTCGCCCTCGGACCTCGACGCCACCGGCGTGGTCGCGGCTCGTGGCCGCCACGACGCACCGCAGAATCCGGCGGGCTCCCTCCGCAACGGACTCGGGGATACTTTGATGAAGAAGCTTTGGTTGACGTTCGCCCTCGTGCTGGTCGCCTCCTTCGCCGTGCTCGGCTGGATCGGCAAGCGGATCTCGGACGAGGCGCCGCCGATCGTGGACCGGGTGGTCACGACCGAGGGCAAGGTCGTGATCGACGCGGGGGAGGTCCAGGCGGGCCAGAACGTGTGGCAGGCCTTCGGCGGCATGGAGGTCGGCTCTGTCTGGGGCCACGGCAGCTACGTGGCGCCCGACTGGACCGCCGACTGGCTGCACCGCGAGAGCATGTTCATCCTCGATCGCTGGGCCAAGGCCGAGTTCGGCGGAGGCTTCGCGACCCTGGACGAGGAGCGGCAGGCGCAACTGAGCGGGCGGCTGGCCGGGCTCATGAGAGCCAACACCTACGACCCGTCCTCGCAGGCGGTCACGGTGGACCCGATCCGCGCCGAGGCCTTCGAGGCGAACCTCGCCCACTACTCGGAGGTGTTCTCGAAGGGGAAGGCCGACTACGCCATCCCCGCCGGGGCCGTGACCGACCCGGTCCGCCTGCGACGGCTCTGCGCCTTCTACTTCTGGACCGCGTGGGCGTCGTGCACCAATCGCCCTGGCCAGCACATCAGCTACACGAACAACTGGCCGTTCGAGCCTCTGGTGGGCAACCGGGCCACCGGCGAGGCGGTCGTGTGGACCGGCGTGAGCATCATCATGCTCCTGGCGGGGGTCTCGGCCATGGCGTGGTGGTATGCCTCGCGCCGGGAGGCCGAGGAGGAGCGGGAGGTGCCCGAGATCGACCCGCTCGGGACCTGGCGAGCCACGCCCTCGCAGAGGGCGACCCTCAAGTACTTCTGGGTGGTCTCGGCCCTGATCCTCCTGCAGATGCTCCTGGGTGTGGTCACGGCGCACTACGGGGTGGAGGGGGACGCGTTCTACGGGTTCCCCCTGTCCGAGTGGCTCCCCTACAGCGTGGCCCGGACCTGGCACGTCCAGCTCGGCATCTTCTGGATCGCCACCGCGTGGCTGGCCGCTGGACTCGCCGTTGCGCCGCTCGTCGGGAAGGAACCGCGAGGGCAGAAGCT
>JANOBY010000548.1:0-1845 GCA_031411935.1 Planctomycetales bacterium
GGGCAAGGTCGAGCTCGGCCGCCAGGAGGACAGCGGCGAGCGGCTCTACTCCAAGAAATACCTCGACCGCGAGGGGCGATGGCGGCTGGTCATGGCCGGGCGGGACGAGGACAGCGTGTCCCGCAAGCACGCCCTGCTCGAACCCGCCGGGCCCGGGCGGTTCCGGCTCCACAACCTGAGCTCCAAGGTCGCGATCCGGCTCCAGGACGGCCTGGACCTCGACCCCCGGACCAGCACCGAGCTGCCCCTGCCGGCGGTGCTCACGCTGGGCCGCAAGGTGGTCCGCGTGTCGTCGGTCGTGCCCGAGGAGCTGCACTTCCAGACCCTGCCCGAGGCCACGGCCCCCGGCAGCGTGACGATCAACACGCCGTCGGCCTTCACGTCGGTGTCGATGATCTTCACGCCCGGCTTGAACGTGGACCCCGAGGAGATCATCCGCTGGCTCAAGGACGCGATGGGGGTCCTCCAGAGCTCCGCCAGCAGCGTGGACTTCTACGACAAGGCCGCCCGCGCCGTGGTCGAGAACGTGGGGCTGGACACCGGCCGCGTGGTCCTGCTCGAAGGGGAGAAATGGCAGACGGTGGCGGCCTGGTCGGCCTCGGGCATGGCGGTGGACCCCGAGCAGGCCCCCAGCATGAACGTACTCACCCGCGTACGCAACGAGCGCCGCACGCTCTGGCATGAGCCCCACCCCGAACGCGCCCGGGAGATTGACAGCCTCATGGAGATCTCGGCCGTGGTGGCCTCGCCGATCCTGAACGAGCGTCGCGAGGTCATCGGCGCGATCTACGGAGACCGCCGCAAGTACGTGGGGCCGGGGCAGCCGCCCAAGATCACCAAGCTCGACGCCCTGTTCGTGGACGTGCTGGCCGCGAGCGTGGCCGCCGGCCTCGCCCGCCTGGAGAGCGAGCAGGCCATGATGGCCGCAAGGGCCCAGTTCGCGCAGTTCTTCACGCCCGAGCTGGCCGACCAGATCGCCGCCCGCCCCGAGCTGCTCGACGGGCAGGAGTCGGAGATCACCCTCCTGTTCGCCGACATCCGCGGGTTCAGCCGGTTCAGCGAGCGGCTGGGCCCGGCCAAGACGGTCAAGTGGATCTACGAGGTCATGGGCGAGCTCTCGGACTGCGTGCTCGCCCACGGGGGGATCCTCGTGGACTACATCGGCGACGAGCTCATGGCCATGTGGGGCGCGCCCAAGGCGCAGGAGGACCAGGCCCAGCTCGCCTGCCGCGCGGCCCTGGACATGATCCGGATCCTGCCCGATCTCAACGCCCGGTTCAGCCAGGACATCGGCGAGGTGATGGACCTGGGCATCGGCATCAACACCGGGATCGCCCGCGTGGGCAACACCGGCTCGCGCCACAAATTCAAGTACGGCCCTCTGGGCACGACCGTGAACATGGCCAGCCGCGTGCAGGGCGTGACCAAGTACCTGAAAGTGCGGCTCTTGATCACCGAGGCCACCCACCGGAAGCTCGACGGCGAGTTCTCCTCGCGACGCATCGGCAAGGTCCAGGTCGTGAACATCGCCGAGCCCGTGAACCTCTACGAGCTGGCCGACACCGAGAGCGCCGAGTGGGACCGCTGGGAGGCCGTCCGCCTGGAATACGAGTCGGCGCTCGTCGAATTCGAGCGCAAGGGCCTGTACATGGCCACCCGCATCCTCGGAGGGCTCCTGAACGACCACCCCGAGGACGGCCCGTCCAAGGTCCTCCTCTCGCGAGTGGTCAACGGCCTGGTCGATCCCGAGGCGTTCGACCCGGTGTTCATCGTCCCCGGCAAGTGAGCCGCGCGGGGCCGTTCACTTTGCCTTGTCGTTAACAGGCTGGCCGAAGCCCATCGGGC
>JANOBY010000549.1:0-3750 GCA_031411935.1 Planctomycetales bacterium
CCAGACAAGGGCCGGGCCGTTCGTGGGACTGACGCCCGAAGCGTTCCACCCGCTGCTCACAGCGGCGTTGCCGTTCCAGCGAGAGAATCCACCGTTGACCACGTACGACAGATTCCCCTTGCTCGAGACCACGGAGTCGTCCACCGGGCAGGTCAGGATCTTGATGAACGTGTTGCCGATGGCATAGTTGGTATTGCCGTTCGAGACCGCAGGGTCCAGGTACCGGCGCTTGCGGTTGTAACCGTTGTAAAGGTCGTTCTGGTCGATGAACTGGAGGATGTCCACCACCCAGCTGTAGAGCGGCCCGTCCATCACGTCGCCCATGCCGGCGGACCCGTCCGTGGAGAACGTGCCGAAGCCGCTGATGGTCGATCCGGTGCCGAACACGTTGTTGATGATCGACTTCGTCACGTCGCTTCCGCTGGCGGTCTTGGCGGCGGCGGCCTCGCCGAAGGTGCCGGCGTTGGGGAACTGGTTGTTGCTGTTCTGGAACTGGATCAGGCCCAGGCCGACCTGACGCATGTTGCTGGCGCACTCCATGCGTTTGGCCGTGCCACGCGCCGAGATGACGGCCGGGAGGATCAGTCCCATCAGGATCCCGATGATCGCGATGACCACCAGGAGTTCGATCAGCGTGAAGCCTCGCGGGAGGCTCGTCCTTCTGCGGCGACCACTCATGGCACGTCCTTTCTCGATCGGAGTCGGAGGTGAACAAACATCGTAACGGGTGCGACCACGCATTGACAAGACTTGAAGGCTCGGGAATGACGGCGACCCGGAAGTCGCCGCCCTCGCCGGGGACGCGAGGCTCACTCGATCGTCCGGCGGAAAGTGATCACCTCGCGGAAGTCGCCCGGCTGGTACGGGTCGAACCCGGTCGCCTTGGTGCGATCGATCAAATAATAAGCCCGATGGCGAACATTCCGGCCCGTATCCGCACCGACCTCCCGGCCAAGCTGATCCACGGCCATGGATAGCCCGGTCTTCGGGTCATAAGTGTTGGCAAGTTGAGGATTGCCCGCCTTCGTAACCTCAAAGAAGCCCACCGTCACCCAGACCGCATACTGATGCGTCCGAACCGTCGTCTGGTTCATGACCTTCGAAAGCATCTCCGTCCGCCACAGAGGGTGCCAGCGGTTGTCCTTGACGGCTGGCATGGCGACCGGGTCCGACTTGGAGCCCAGGAAGAATTTGTCGGGCACGCCCGTCAGAGGGTCGTCGTCCACAAAGAGGTCGGAATTGGGGTTACTCAGGAACTGGTGATTGTTCGCGTCGAGATCGGCAGCTGCTGCAGGCGGGCTCACCAGACCATTCGTCTCGCCCGCCCGGCTGGGACTGGAACCCGGGACGATGGGCCCATCCGGGATCTGGAACTGACGTCGCGGCGGGATCCTCGGGGTGATCAAGCTCGCGGGCCGGCTCGACGGATCGAAGTTCACCGGATTCGCCGGGTCTGCGTTGGAGAGAATCTGGAACTGGGGCAGCCGCGCGGGCCGCATAATGGTGTCGTTGATGTCGAGGTTGAGGGTCACGTCGCCCGTCATGTACTGATTGGCGAACGATCGGTAAGGCCGGCTCTGAAGGGCGACCAGAGTCGTCGTCGGATCACCCCAGAGAGCGTTGTACGGTGAGGTAGAGAACGGCGAGAAGACAATCCCCGAACCTCCGTCCCGGAGCTTCAGGAAGTCAGCGAAGCCCTGCTTCATCGTCTCCATGGTGGTCGGGGTCACGAGGGGAGCGGTTTCTGGGCCATAACGATAAGCCGTCGAGAACCCCCGGGGCCCGACCGGCACGGCATAAGAGGGCATCCCATTGGCGTAGGTCGCCGTGGCCATCCTCGGGAAGCCTTTCACACCCACGAAGTCGGCAGGTGTGACGGTTGGGGCCGGCAGGTAGTATTTGCCTAGGGCCAGTGCCGTCTTCTCGGAGAGCGAGGAGCTGAACGGCGTCTTCGCGGGTGCCGAGTAAGGCTCGATCAATGGGAGGTGGTTGGCCTTGGGATCGTCGATCAATCCGTAGAAGACCTCCTCATCGACGATCAAGTTCAGATTCAGGAGCCCCGGCCGAAGGTCCCTTCTCGCCCAATCCGCATTCTGCCCCGCCGCGACCGACCCAATGTATCCCATGGCCGTGCTGGGAACCTCAAAGAATTCCATCAGCTTGTACCACCCCTGATGGAGCGGATCGGGAAGTGGGGGCTGGAGGGGATTCGGGGGCGGGACGACTACATTCAAAGGATTGATGCGAGTGGCCTGAGAGTAAAAGAAGGAGTCGGCCAGGTACGGGTAGGGGTGCGGCTGGGCCAGTTCGGTAATCCCGGTGCTGAAGCTGTATTGCGCCCGCGTGGGAGCGTCTCCCGCGTTGAGCACGAATTCGAGCTTGTTGGCGTCGCTATCCGCCCCAATCCGGATTCGATTCGGATCTCCCGCAGTCCCATCTTGGGGCTTCTGGAAGGGGGGATAATACCATTTCATCAAGGGAGGGGAGATCGGCGTCGGAGTCCCCGTCGAATAGTCATATGCAGGAAGATTCTCGTATGGCGGCAGGTTGCCTGCTGGGGCTTTCGGCGAACCATTCACGCCATAAGCAGAGGGCTCGGGCTGCTCTGCGAAGACCTTCGTGAACAGACCCGGGGGGCATGCCGGGACCAGCAGCAACTCAGCCACGCTCTGGAAGTCTCGGTCATGGAAGACCACATGGTCCCAGTCCTCATAATTGCCCGTGCCGCCCAGTGAATGTTTAATTTCCCGGGTGATGTCCTTCTCCGAGAGGGTCCCGTCCGCAGCCTTCGCGTTGTAAGTCCCCGCGAAGTTCGAATTCACCCGCTCGGAGGGGAACGTTTGTTCTGTGAACCCGTAAGGGTGGGGAGAGGAATAGGTGTCGGATTGAGGAATGTAATGACCACCCCGATACGGCTGGAGTCGTCGTGCCGAATAGATTGGATTCAGGCTCGGCACCACATTTTCCGCACCCATTGGATCGACAGTCACCTTGCCGTCGTCCACCAGGAACGGGAATCGGAAGGAGTCCACGACCACACGCTCGGCGTTGAAGTTCCGATTCGTGACGTACGTTCCATCCTTGATCATATCCCAGTCAGCCTGGGTGAAGTTGGGGTTGGCCGGCCTCAATAGATGGATCCAGTAGTAATCCGACTTCGCCGTGAGGTCGGGCGGCGGCGTGGACACGACAGCGAGGGGCATCTGCTCGATCAACTGATCGGGCAACTTCGGGTGCCCACCGGCCCCGCCGGGAGACGTCCCTCGTTGAGATGTGGCCTTTTCGAGGAGGGTGTTTTCAAGAACGTAGGGGTCCGGATCGGTTCGGATCGCCTTGATCTTGGGGTCGAGCACACCGAAATCCGAAGCCGTACCCATCGACGTTGCACCCGTCCCGATCGGGACGAAATACTGATCGATCGTCGCCGCGCTCAGCTGCCCCGTCACCATGTTGGGTCGCTCAACGCGCCCTACGGGCAACGCCGGTTGGGCGGCGATCGTCGGGTCATCCTGGGTGATGATGAATCCCCATCCGCGGAGGTCGAGATCGCACGGATCATTCCCCGCGGCGTCCTTGTAATGACTCTCCTTCAGGGTATTCACCAGCTCGACAAACAGGCGAGGGATCGCCTTCTGGGCACCGGCTTCCTTATGAACATACTTGTAGCCGAGCACCTCGGTGATGGCGATCGGGTTGTATTCCATCCCCCACTGGACAACCGGAGTCGTATTCTGCGTGTCGAGGGCTGCC
>JANOBY010000550.1:0-20618 GCA_031411935.1 Planctomycetales bacterium
CACGAACAGGAAGAGGGGCGGACCCGAGATGCTCAGCCCGGCGAGCACAGCGCCCAGAACCAGACCCACCACCCCCGCGTGCCGGCCTGGCAGATCGGCCCGACCCTGGGCGTGCTGGGAACGACCCTGTGCGCGGTGCTCGCCGGGCTGAGCATCTCGGGTCCGCCCCTCTTCCTGTTCGTGAGGACAAGGTCGGAAGCGTTCGGCGTGGGCGACTGGCTGGTCCTGGCCTGGCTCGCCGCGCCGGGGTTCGCCTATGCGGCGATCGCCTTGGCGGCGATCCTGATCGAGGAGACGGTCGTGGCCGCGAACCCCCTGGCCGTGTTCCGGGCCGTGGCCAGGTCGGGCGGCGACGGCGTGAAGATGGTCGGCCTGATCACGGCCTGGGCCGGGCTTGTGGGTTCGATGGCCGTCCTGCTGTTTCGCCTGCCCGCGCTCGGTATGCTGGCGGTGCTCGCGGGCCTTTGGCTGTTCTGGCTCCTGGCGATCGCTTCGGCCATGATTGTGTGCCGAGTTCTCGGCCTGTTCGTCCACCGCAACGCCCCGGCCATGGGCTGGTCGATCGAGCAACGCCGCTGGAACGTCTGACGGGCTCCGCGTGACCTGACCCTTGGAAACGCCCCCCTGACCCAAGGCGGAACGATGACGCTCTCCACGATCGCGACCTTCGCCCTGATGATCGCCTGCGCCTCGACGGGCGCGGCCGACGACTCCCTGGACGGCATCTGGCTCGCGAAGACCGCGGAGCTTGGCGGGAAGCCCTTCCCCGACGAGGTCCGGGAGTCGATCAAGCTCGAGATCAAGGGCGACCGGTACACCGTGACCGTGGGAGGCCAGCCCGACAAGGGGACCTGCAAGCTGGACCCGTCGGCCAAACCCCAGGCGATCGACATCACGGGGACCGAAGGCCCCAACAAGGGCAAGACGATCCTGGCCATCTACGAGCGCAAGGGCGACACCCTGAAGGTCTGCTACGACCTCACCGGCAAGGCCCGACCCGCGGAGTTCAAGACCGACGAGGGGACCGCCCTGTTCCTGATCGAGTACACGTTGCAGAAGCCCTGACCGGGCGAGGTCGCCACGGAGAACGCCCACCGCATCCGGTCAGCCCGAGAGCCGGACCAGGATCGTGATGGCGACCGAGTAGTAGATGATCAGGCCGGTGGCGTCGACGAGCGTGCTGATCAGCGGGGCCGAGATCACGGCCGGGTCGATCCCCAGTTTCTGTGCGAGCAGGGGGACCATCGCCCCTACGCTGTTGGCCCACAGGCAGATCCCCAGGATCGCCAGCGCGATCACCGCCGCGAAGGCGGGCGGGTGCCGCAGCAAGAGCCACATGTACACGAATCCGACCATGCCCAGGACCGTGCCCAGCAAGAGGCCCGTGAGGCTCTCTCGCAGGAGCACGCGGGGGGCGTCGCTCGGCTGGATCTCGCCCAGGGCCAGCCCCCGGATGATCGTCCCGACGGACTGGCTCCCCGCGTTCCCGCCGGTGCCGATCAGCAGGGGGATGAACAGTTCCAGGTTCAGCTCGTTATTCACGAGCCGGCCCTGGACCCAGCTGAACCGGGCCATGACCAGGCTGGTGATCGTCCCGCCGAAAAATAAGAGGAACAGCCACACGATCCGCCTGCGGACCGAATCCACGATCCGGCCTTGCCAGTATGGCGCCTCGTCGGCCTCGCGGTCCGCGGCCACGCCGCCGAAGCGGAGGATGTCCTCGGTCTGCTCGCGACGGAGGATGTCCATGGCGTCGTCGTGCGTGACGATGCCCACGAGCATGTCGGCGGCGTCGACCACGGGGATGGCGATCAGGTCGTACTGCTCGATCTTCTCGGCCACGCTCTCCTGGTCCTCGTCCACGCGGGCGAGCACCAGGTCGCGGGTCATGATCTCGTCGATCCGGGCTCGGGGCCGGGCCAGCAGCAGGTTCTTCAGCGAGATCAGGCCCATCAGCCTGCGGTCCTTGTCGACCACGTAGCTGTAGTAGATCGTCTCGCGGTCGGGGGCCTCTTGCCGGAGGTGGTCGAGCGCCTCGCGCACGGTGGCGTCCGGGCGGAGCGTGGCGTAGTCGGTCGTCATCACGGCGCCGGCCGTGCCGGGCTCGTAGCTGGCCAGCCGGCGGATGTCCTCGCGCTCGGCGTGGGCCAGTCGCCTGAGGATCTCATCCACCTGCTCCTCGTCGAGGCGGTTCACCAGGTCCGCGCGCTCGTCGTGCGACATGAGGTGCAGGAGCTCGGCCGCCGCGGGCGAGGGCATGGCCTCGACGATGCGCACCTGGGTCTCGGCCTCCAGGTAGCTCATCACGTCGGCGCGGGTGCGGGGCTCGAGCAGGTTGAAGATCGCGTCCCCCTCGCCCTCGCCCAGATCCTCGACGACCTCGGCAACCCGCACCGGGTGATACTCGGCGAGGAACTCCTGAAGCGCGACGGTCTCGCCGGCCTGGATGAGCTCGCGGAGATCGGGAACCAGCAGCGGGTTTCGCATCATGTCGTTTGTTCACCTGGCATGGGTCTGTGGTCCCCTGCGATCTGCCGCCATGGAGGAATCAAGCTCAGCGACCGGCTCGCCTGCGAGTGGAATAGCGTCGAGGACTCGGCCTTGGAGCGGTTCGGGTCCTTAATCAGGTCGGGCTTGGGGTCATTGTACCGCGGGAAGGGCGGCCACGAAGTAAGTGAAAACGAGCATGGCTTCGATGGCGGTGATCGCTCGCCACTTCCAGAGAGGGAGGCGGGCACTCCGGGCCAGGAACAGGACGGGTAAGACGGCGCCGGGCCCCACGAGGGTCAGGATAAAGCACAGCACCGCATAGGCTGGGGACGTAAGAGTTTCGAGAAACGAGTCCAGGACGGAGTGACGGGTCATCGCCCCGACGAGTGCGACACCTGCGAGTTGCATGGCGATCAGACCTCGCAGCACCCAGAGGATCACAAGAACCTTCTGACACCGGAACGTGTTGATGGGTTCCGGGGAGCGGCCACTCTTTTCGGTGATAGCGGGCCGGGCTCGTCGCGATATGAAGGGGAGGCGCGGGGCCCCCGGGCACCACCTCCGCTCATTGACAATCCGAACCCTACGGCCGGGCCAGCCCCGGCAACAGGAAAGACCCCTCGCGAGTCAAAAACGTGAATTTGCATAACGAACCCAATTCCGAGGGACGCCGCGAGGGGTTCGGCCCCGCGGATGGGATTCTCGGCAAAGGACTTAGGACTCGTGATCGAGGCGTTTCAGGTGGCGTCGAGATCGGAAAACGAACCCAAAACGAAGCCAAAACGAACCCAAAACGAAGCCAATTTCGGGCACCCTGACGGGGGTCGTCCCGGTCCGCCGGGGATCTCCGCCCCGGAGATCCGTCCAGAGTGCCCGGGGGGAAGACGCTCAGGAAAAGTCAAATCACGCTCTTGCCCATCCAGGGGACCAGCACTTCGGGCACGTCGATATGCCCGTCGGCCGTCTGATAATTTTCGAGGACTGCGAGCAGGGCGCGGCTCACGGCCACGGCGGTCCCGTTCAGCGTATGGACGAACTTCGTGCCCTTCTGTCCGGCGGGCTTGTAGCGGATGTTGAGCCTTCGGGATTGGTAGTCCGTGCAGTCCGAGGTGCTCGTGACCTCGCCATACTCGCCGGATTCGCCTCGGCCGGGCATCCAGGCCTCGATGTCGAACTTGCGGTACGCGGGGCCTCCGAGGTCGCCCGTGCAGATATCGAGTACGCGATACGGCAGCCCGAGCGCTTGGAAAATCTCCTCCTCGATCCTCAAAAGATCCTGATGCATCGCGCCCGAGACCTCGAGCGAGCCCTCGGTGAAGGCGAACATCTCGATCTTCGTGAACTGATGGACGCGATAGAGCCCCTTGCTCGCGCGGCCCGCGGCGCCGGCCTCGGTGCGGAAGCAATGCGACAGGCCCACATATTTGAGCGGGAGCCTGGCGGTGTCGAGGATCTCGTCGGCGTGCATCCCGCCCAGGGTGATCTCGGCGGTCCCCACGAGGCTCAGGTCGGTGTTCTCCACCGAGTAGATCTGGGTCTCGTGGCCGCGAGGCGTGAACCCGATCCCTTCGAGGATGCTGTTCCTGGCCAGATCCGGCGTGATGATCGGCGTGAAGCCTTCCTTGACGAGCTTGTGGATCGCGAACTGCTGCAGGGCCAGGTCGAGCAGGGCCCCCTCGTTCTTGAGGAAGTAGAAGCCGTTGCCGCTGACCTTCCCGCCGGCCTCGAAGTCGATCAGGTCGAGCGCCTTGCCCAGCTCGACGTGATCCCTGGGCTTGAAGTCGAACGCCCGAGGCGTGCCCCAGGTGCGGATGGTCTTGTTGTCCTCGTCGGTGATGCCGACCGGGGCGTCGGGGTGCGTGAGGTTGGGGATCCGGCCGATCTTGCGCCTGAGCTCCAGGTCGAGCTCCTTCAAGCCTTCCTCGCTCTGGCCGACCTCCCCCTTGAGCCGCTTGCCCTCCTCGACCAGCTCCTTGCGGCGCTCGGGGTCCTTCTCCTTGCCGGTGGCCTGGGCGACCTCATTCTGGCGACGGCGGACGTCCTCGACCGTCTGCAGCATGACCCTCCGGCGCGACTCGATCGCGACGATCTCATCCACATCGGCCAGGATGTCCTTGCCGACGTTGCGGTCCACGCAGTTCTTCTTGATGGCCTCGGGATCGGCGATCAGCGTCTTCAGGTCGAGCATGAGGAGACCCTACGGATGGAGCCGGAACAATGAGGGTGGGATCGGAGCAGAGAGTGACGACGCGACGCCGGCACGATCATAGCCCGCCACGCGATGGGGCCGCTACGGCCGCAGGTTGTGAAGCAGGGGGAAGTCTCGTCGTCCAGCGGCACGCCCGGGCCCTCGAACTCCCCCCTTCAGAGAGGGCGGCCGACGTCACCGGGTTCGGCCGCGGTGACTCACGACATGGAGGCCAGCTCGGCGAGCAGGTGGGCGCTGGCCTTGATGCCCTTGTGGAAGTCGGCCAGCGAGAACTTCTCGTTGGGGCCGTGGAGGTTGTCGTCGTTCTGGCCCCAGCCGAGCAGGAGGGTGTCCACGCCGAGCTCCTTCTTGATCAGGCCGACGACGGGGATCGACCCGCCCTCTCTCATGAAGACCGGGGCGCGTCCGAATCCGGCCTCGACCGCCTTCACGGCGGCCTTCACGCCCGGCGTGTCGACCGACACGAGGCAGGGGTTCCCCACCCCGTGCGAGATCAGCTCATAGGTCACGCCCTGAGGGCAATGCGTCTCCAGGTGCTTGCGCAAGAGGGCCTCGATCGTCTTGCCGTCCTGGTCGGGCACGAGCCGGAAGCTGAACTTCGCGCCCCCCTTGCAGGGCAGGACCGTCTTCGGCCCGGGGCCGGCATAACCGCCGTAGATCCCGTTCACGTCGCAGGTGGGGCGGGCCCACTTGCGCTCGAGGGTGGAGTAACCCGCCTCGCCCTCCAGCGAGGTCACGCCCAGGGAGGCCTGGAACTCCCCCTCGGAGAAGGGCAGCGCCGCGAAGGCCTGGCGTTCCCAGTCCTCCAGAGGGCGTACGTCGTCGTAGAACCCGTCGATCAGGATCTTCCCGTCGGGGCCCTTGAGGCTGGCGAGGATGGCGGCGATCGCGTTCAGAGGGTTGGCCACGGCCCCGCCGAAGGTGCCCGAGTGGAGGTCGACGTTGGCCCCCTTGACGATCACCTCGAAGTAGGCCAGGCCCTTCAGCCCGTAGGTGATCGCCGGGATGCCGGGGGCGAACTGGCTGGTGTCGGAGATGACCGCGTAGTCGCACGCGAGCTTCTCGCGGTTCTGCGCCATGAATGGGTCCAGGTTCGCCCCGCCGACCTCCTCCTCCCCCTCGATCAGGAACTTGACGTTGACCGGCAGCTTGCCGACGGTCTTGAGCCACGCCTCGGCGGCTTTCAGATGCGTGTACATCTGCCCTTTGTCGTCGGTGGCGCCGCGGGCATAGAGGTTGCCGTCGCGGACGGTCGGCTCGAAGGGGGGCGAGAGCCAGGGCTCGAGGGGCTCGGCTGGTTGCACGTCGTAATGGCCATAGATGAGCAGGGTGGGCTTGCCGGGAGCGTCCAGGCGTTCCCCGTAGACGATCGGGTGGCCGGGTGTCTCGACGAGCTCGGCGGGCACGCCCATGGCCTTCAGGTCGTCGCGGACGAACTCCGCCGCGCGGCGGGTGTCGGCGTTGTGATCGGGCTGCGCGGACACGCTGGGGATGCGGATCAGGGCCTTCAAAGACTCCTCGAACCGGCCCCGGTTCGCGTCGAGGTAGGCGTCCACTTGGTCGATGGCCATGCGTAGGGTCTCGTGATCGCCGCGAGGCAGCAACGGAGGGGCGGAGCCGCAAAACGGCCAGTCTATCATCGCCACCGCGTCCGGGCGACGGCGAACCCCGGGAATCGGAACCTTCACGAGCATTCCGCAAATCCTGCGGAATGGTTGTATTCCCGAAACCGGCGGCTTAGCTTCAGAAGGAGAAGCTACGATGAGGGTCACGCCCTCAAAGGGATGGCGTTTTGAAGAATGTACCGAGATCCGATCGTCGCGGCGGCCTTCAAGAAAACCCGAAAAAGGCCTCAAGTTCGCTGCTTATTCGGCCGGAGGTGGGCCAATTTCTGAGGTGGCATCGGGTTTGCTTTTGAGCCTTGTCGCTCACTCAAACGCGTTCCTAAACCAAACGGATCCATATCTTCCTGTTCGCTTCGGTCTGGTCGCCTCGGATCCTTCAATTTGTTTTTCGAGAAGGCCAGGTTTTCCGAGCGGGACATGGTATATATAGGAGAACGGTGAGTGAGCGGTGCCAATGGAGAGGCAACCGTCCCCTTCGAGAGAGTGATTCTCGCGAGGGGCGCGGAGCCGGATGAATGCCCGGGATGGCTCGGCTCGGGGGAGTTTTCCCCGGGATCGTCCGGCGAGGTCCGAGGATCGTTTCGACCCACCAGAATGCCAGGCGCGGGAGGAGGGGACCCTAATCCCATGAGCTTCCTTCAAAAGTTTCTCGAGCGGGTGCTGCGTAATAACCCCAGCCGCATGCCCCGGACCGGTTTCGATGACCTGAGTCAAGACCAGCTCGACGCCCACCTCAAGGTGGGCCGGTATGGCAGCTTCTCGCTGACCGAGGCCGTGAGGCCCTCGTTCGGCCTGGAGATCGTCCCTCGCGAGGGCTACCGCCGCGACGTGTACCGCGACCCGGAGACCGGCAATACCATGCCCGTCCTGGCCGCCAGCGTCTCGTCGGACCGCCTATTCGAGGTCTTCATGGCGCTGCTCGATCCCCTCGGGGAAGAAGTGGACGTGGTCATGGAGTCCTCGCACGAGAGCGAGCCGGGCGCCCATGCCGACCTGTATCGCGAGCATATCGACACCGTGATCCTCAAGAGCACCCTCTACGATTACGAAGAGTTGCTCCTGAATGACGGGTGTACCGGCCTGGCCGCGCTGAACCCGAGCGGACCCATGGAGGTCCAGTTCGACGAGCACAAGCTCCTGTTCGTGTATGCCAACGACCTTGAGCCGTTCGAGGCCGTCTTGCTCGAATACGGCCTTCGTCGCGATGACACGCTCAAGTTCATCTCCGAGGCCGAGCACCTCCACTCGACCGACGACGTCTACAAGGACCAGTTCGAAGAATTGCAGTATCGCCTGGGTATCGACGTCTGATTGTCCCGATCCGATCCTCGCGCACTCATCTTGATTCTGCTCCTCACACCACTCGACGCCGCACCACGCGGGGCGGGCCGCCGGTTCTCCGGAGGCCCGCCCCGCGGCTGTTTTGAGAGGCCACGTGGCCCCAGCTCTCCAGCTTTCGGCCCATACTCTGGGTCACACCGAGTCGCCTGACCGCAACGAATCCTGATGAGCTGGCAGCGAGGACGCCTCCTCCACGCGGCCCGTCCTGGCAAGACCGGAGGGGCTCATCACACGCCCAACCGCGGCCACGCTCTGGTTTGACCGGTGGACCTTCGAGGCCGTAACATGGAGAGGGGAAGTTCCTTTCCCTGCCGCGGTTTTCCGATCGCATCATCCCCCGATGAGCGGCCAGTCCCGAGGACGAATATGAGTCGGTGGAACGCGTACCTCCGTTCGTTGGTCACGGCCACCCTGGCCTTCTCGGCCCTCGGCTGCCAGGACGATCCGAACCGCGGGGCGACCGAGGCCCGGAGCTTCCCCGGAGTGACCCTGACCGTCGCATCGGCGGGCGACCCGGCCTCGCTCGCGGCCGTGCGAGCCTGGAAGACGACCTGGGAGCGGGAGACCGGCGCCACCGTCAACTTCGCCGCTGACGCGTCGGACCCCGCGGCGGCCGACGTGGTGGTCTTCCCCGGCGACCTCATGGGCGCCCTGGTCGACGCGCGGGTCCTCACCCGGTTCACCGAGAAGGAGGTCCGGCCCCCCGTGCCCCTCGGCAAGGAGGCCCCTCTGCCCGACCCGCTCGCCTTCGCCGACGTGCTGCCCGCCTTCCGCGAGCAGGTCTCGCAATACGGCGACGAGCGCCTGGCCATGCCCCTGGGCGGCTCGGGCCTCGTGCTCATCTACCGCCGCGACCTGGTGGAAGACGAGGCCACCAAACTGGCCGCGAACGAGAAGGGCATCACGCTCGGCGGGCCGAAGACCTGGGACGAGCTCGACGCCCTCATCGCCTTCCTCCACGAGCGGACGGGCAAGGGGATCGCTGCCCCGCTCGGGGCCGACCCCGAGGGCGTGGGCGATGCGCTCTTGATCGCACGCGCGACCTCCTCGGCCCTTCATCCCGACCACTACGCCGTCCTGTTCGACCCCGACACGCTTGACCCCCGGATCGCCTCGCCCCCGTTCATTGAGGCCCTGACCGGGATCGCGAAGTGGAAGGCGTTCGTCCCCCCTAAGGGCGAGACCTTCGACGCCGAGGCCGCACGCGCGGCCTTTCGCGCCGGAGACGCCGCCTTCCTGATCGACCGCGCCGAACGGGCCTCGCGGTGGACCGATCCGAAGAAGCCGCTGTCGGTGATCGTGAGCGCCTTGCCGTCATCCGTCCGGGTCTACGAGCCGAACCGGAAGGCCTGGCAGGACCTGCCCGCCCCCAACAAGGTCGGGTATCTGCCCCGTGGAGGCGGTCTGCTCGTGGGCATCACCTTGAAAGGTTCGGAGGCCAACCGCAAGGCCGCCCTGGACTTCGTGCGAACCCTGGCCGGCCCCGAGACCGCGCGGCAATTGCTCATCGAGCCGTCCTACCCGGTCCTGCCGGTCCGGACCACGCAGCTCGGCCTGGGCCTGCCCGATCCTCGCTCCACGCTGGGGGTGGACTCGCAGTCGTGGAGCAAGTCGGTCGCCCAGACGCTCACGTCGCCGCGGATCTCCACCGGACTTCGCATCCCCGGGACCGACCTTTACATGGAGGCTCTCACGAAGGCCAGGCAGGCCGCGATTGCGGGCGTTCCAGTGGAATCGGCGCTGGCCGAAGCGGCGACGGAGTGGGGCGCAATCTCGATCCGGCTCGGCCTCGGCCGTCAGCTCTGGCATTACCGTCGCAGCCTCAACACCCTGATCACCGAGCCTGAGCCCCCTTCGGCCGACGCCCGGTAACGGGCCTTTTCTCATGGACCACGCGAACGAAACGCCCGAGCTCACGACCACCGACCCCGAGATGCGCCAGCTGCTGGGCCTGTTCGACGTGCCCGCCTTCGCCAGGCGTGGCTACGAGCTGGAGTTCTCCCTCGACCGGCTCGGGGTGAGGTGCCGTCGCGAGCGTCGCGAGATGCTCGACATGGTCATCGTCAGGCTCCGCCAATGGGCTTCCGTGGCGACTGGGCCCGACGACGAGCCGGACCATCTGGTTGGCTCGCTCGCACCGCTCCGTCACGCCGTCGGGCCGGTCGAGGCCCCCTGGCCCTGGGCGGTTTCGCCTGCACCGAAGCGTCGCCGGATCAAGGCCGCGCGGGAACTGGCCGCGAGCGTCGATCGCTTCAATCGACGCTGGCTCCGGTACCTCAATGAGCTGAAGCTGGACCCGCTCAACCTCATGATCGATCGCTACAACGCCTACTATTTGCTCGAGAAGGAGTGCGCGTTCGGGTCATCTCGCGTGGCCTCGCGATCGTTTCGCCCGATGAGCCGATTGACGCCCGAGGGCTTGCTGGAGGATCATCCGCTCTTGCCCGCTGTCGAGCTGACCTCTTGAGGCCGGTTCCCCGAAACCCGGAGGCGTCTGTGCACCGAATGGCCGCGATCGTTCCCGCGCTGATTCTGCTGACGACGTTCGCGGCCCCTTGCTCGGGGGCGGAGTGGCCCGTCCGATTCACCGTGACTTACGACGCGAGGATCCATCCCGGCCCGATCTCGGGGCGAGCGTATGTGATGCTCGGCCCCGTCGAGAGCCCGAGGGAGCCTCGCACCGGGCCCGACTGGTTCAACCCCCAGCCGTTCTTCGCGGTCGAGACCAGGGGCTGGAAGCCTGGAGACCCGCTGACCTTCGCCGACAACGCGATCGGATTTCCCGGCCCTCTGGCCACCCTCAAGCCGGGCAAATACAAGGCGCAAGCCGTGGTCCGGATCAACCCCGACACGCACGGCATCGGCGAGGGCGAAGGCAACGCCTACGGCCCGGTGATCGAGGTGGAGATCGGCCCCGACGCTCCCGAACCGGCTGGGCTCACGATCGATACCGTGGTGCCTGCGAGACCGTTCGAGGAGACGGACCGCCTCAAGTTGGTGGACATCGAGAGTCCCCTCCTGTCGGCCTTCCACAAGCGGCCCATCCGCATGAGGGCCGGGGTCGTCCTTCCCCAGACCCTGAAGCCGGGGCAGAAGGTCCCCACGCTTTACGTCATCCCCGGCTTCGGCGGCGATCACCGCATGGCCCGGATGTTCCTGCGGGGCGGCCGGGGCGCCTACGCCCAGGATTGCCTCCGCGTGGTCCTCGACCCCGACTGCGGGACCGGCCACCACGTTTTCGCCGACTCCGCCTTCAACGGGCCTCGCGGCCGCGCCCTGATCGAGGAGATGATCCCCCACATCGAGATGACGTTCCCGGCCATCGCCGAGCCCGGCGCGAGGCTCCTGAACGGCCACTCCTCGGGCGGGTGGAGCAGCCTGTGGCTCCAGGTCACTTACCCCGATTTCTTCGGCGGGACCTGGTCCACCAGCCCCGACCCCGTCACGTTCAGCGACTTCCAGACCATCGACCTCTACGCCCCCGGCGAGAACACGTTCCGGGACCGCCAGGGCAACCGCCGCCCGATCGCCCGGATGAACGGCAAGGCGGCCTTGTATGTCGATCACTTCGCGAAGATGGAGGACGTGATCGGCGACGGAGGGCAGCTCCACTCGTTCGAGGCCGTGTTCAGCCCACTCGACCAGTACGGGCGACCTCGCCCCTATTACAATCGCGAGACCGGGGCCGTGGACCCGGGCGTGACCCGGGCCTGGGAGAAGTACGACATCCTCAGGACCCTCGAGAAGAACTGGGACACGCTAGGCCCCAGGCTCAAGGGCAAGCTGCACGTGTACACGGGCGGCGAGGACACGTTCTATCTCGAAGGCGCGGTCAAGCTCCTGCAAGCCTCGCTCCTGAAGCTGGGCTCGGACGCCTCGGTCGAGATCATCCCGGGCAGGGACCACGGTTCGATCCTCGACGCCAACCTCACCGAACGCCTCGACCGTGAGATCAAATCGGCCACCTCGTCCTACCGAAAAGACTGAGGGGAAGGAACCGCCAGGACGCCAAAAAATTCAGTGTCGTTGAGCATGTTCCTGACGCCCTGGCGTCCTGGCGGTTTGAACTCATTCCATTCAGAAGGGTCCCCCATGCCCGTGCTCGATCGCGAAGAATACATCGAGCAGGCCTATTTTTTTCGGGCCTTCCGCGAGCGGGTGCTTGACGGCATGCCTGCGCAAGATGTCCTTGCAAGGGTGGGCGAGGAGCTCCTCTCGACCACGAAGCTGCCGTTGGCCGTGTCATTCCTGGCGACCGAAATCCGCGTGCTCGGCCTGATGGGGCCGGCCATGACGCGACTGTCCCATTACTTCGCCCCGTTCCAGGCGTACGTGATCGCCCGCGCCGAGGAGGAGGTCGGCCGGTTCGCGATTGACCAGGCGCTACTGATCCTCGAACGCGAGGCCAAGTATCGCGCCGAGGGCCCCTCGACCGCGGGGCTGTTCGTCTACCAGTTCGAGGCCCTCTCGCGCAACCGCCTCGGCTACGGGGCGGGGCTCGACGCCATGGCGAACGACCCGTTCTATAGCGAGGACTGGCGCGACTACATCTTGACGCTCCGGTCCAGGCTCGGCGACGTCGATTTCGCTGACCTGATCTACGTGCGGTCGGCGTTCTTCGTCGGCGAACGGAGGCGGATCGACCCGGATTACGAGCCCAAATTCCCCACACTCTTCGGCGAGAAGGAGGGAAAGATCGCGCGTGCCAACCGGGGCCGCGACCCCGTGTACCTCTTCTCGGCCCTGCAACGGCAGCTCGGCTATCCCGAGGTTCCTCGGCTCAAGCGTCCCGACGAGGCCGAGGCCCGGATCGCGCTCCTGGAGCAGAGGGTCACGATCCTGGAGAACCGCATCAAGGCGCTCGAGGCCGATGGCCATGCCACGCCCGATCTCGACATCTCTCAGGTCCTCGTGAAGCCCGAGCAGACCGCCGGGACCCCCGCGGGATGGGGCCAGAAACCGCCCGGATGACGATCCCCATTCCCCGACGTCCGAGGACCACGCGATGTCCCTCTCCGCCGTCTCCCTGCTCGCCCTCGGCCTGTTGGTTTCGGGACCCACGGATCCGCCGAAGTTCGAGCGGATCGTGATCGACCCTGACTTTCCCGGAGGCTACCAGGTCGAGGTCGCCGACGTGAACGGCGACAAGAAGCCCGACATCGTTGCCCTGGGCGGGAGCACCTGCGCCTGGTACGAGAACCCGTCGTGGAAGAAGCGGATCATCTCCACCTCGAAGGACACGCCTGGCATTATCTCGAGCGCTACGAGAGACCTCGACGGCGACGGCAAGGCCGAGGTCGCCATCGCCTACGAGTTCGCGATGAACAGGCCGAAGACGGGTAAGTTGCTCCTCGCCGTGCAGGGTGCCACTGTCGACCAGCCCTGGACTTTTCGACCCATCGCCGACGTGCCCAGCATCCATCGCCTGCGCTGGGCTGACCCGTTCGGGGATGGAAGGGCCGCGTTGGTGGTCGCCCCCCTCTTCGGCTCTGAGGCCATGCCTCCCCTCTACGCTGCGCCCGCCAGGCTTCAGCTTTACCTCACGAGCGGATCGAAGCGTGACATACAACTCGTCCCGTCCCGGCCCGATGCCCCTCACGACGCACCCGTGACCCATGCCATCGAGGTGCGGGACGTGGATAGGCAGGGGGGGGAGTCGATCCTCACCGCGAGCAACCTGGGCATTCAACTCGTGAAGGTGGCTCGGACGGCCGAGGAAAACCTCTCGTGGTCCTTCACCCCGCTCGTGTCTGGGGACCCCGGCGACGGCCCGAAGCGAGGCTCCAGCGAGATCCATCTCGGCTCCTTCCGCGATCGCACTCGCCTGCTCGCCACGATCGAACCGTGGCACGGCGACCAAGTGGTCGTGTACGCCTCCGACGTACCAGACTCCCTCAAATTTGGGGATCGTCGGGTGATCGACGACACCCTGGCCGAAGGCCACGCCCTCTGGACCGCCGACATCGACGGGGACAGCAACGACGAGGTCTTCGCCGGGCATCGCGGCAAGGACCATCGCGTGTCGGTCTACAAGTTCGACGGCAAGGACTGGCAGAAGACCGTGATCGACCGCGAGATCGCCGCGCAGGACCTCCGCGGAGGGGACCTCGACGGCGACGGCACGCTCGACGTGGTCGCCATCGGGGGCGCGACCCACAACGTGATCTGGTATCGCCCTCTCCCGTGAGGGCTTCTCCTACGAGACTGCCAGACTCGCCCAGGTCGCTCATCGACTCTTGAGAATCGTCGCCCCGGCCAGTTTTCGCATCGCCGATCCCATGGTGAGCTCGGTCAGTTCACCCGGATCGACAAATCGGGCAGCCATATATCCCGTATAAGGGATTGGCTTATTCCCGTCGTCCAGGGCATGGACGGCGGTTAATTTGACTCGATGTTTGGTCACGCCGAAGGTGATGGACTTCGCCTCGGTCTGCTCCCGGATGCGGACGTTGGTCAGCCTCTGCACGCCGAGTTCCAGGCCCACCGGCTCACCGAACGATCGGCCCGCGGGGTCGGCCCCGGCCAGGTGGATGGTCGGGAATTCCCAGAACCCGGCCCACAGGCGGTCGGGGCCCCGCTGGACCATCAGGATCCGGCCGTCGCGGATGACCAGGGCGCATCGCTCCTCGACGTCCAGCGGTGCGGCCTTCTTCGTCTTCCGGGGGAGCTGATTCTGGAGGCCCAGCGCCCGGGCCCGACACTCCCCGACGACCGGGCAGAGCAGGCATCGCGGTTCGCGGGGCGTGCAGATCGTCGCGCCCAGCTCCATGAACGCCTGGTTGAACGTGCCCGGCTCGTCGTCGGGCACCAGGTTCTCGGCGGCCTCCCAGAGCCTCTTCTGGGAGGACGAGGCGGCCAGGTCGTCGGGCCACGCAAGCACACGGGACAGCACCCTTTGCGTGTTGGCCTCGACGATCGGGGCCCTGCGGTTGAAGGCGAACGAGAGGACCGCCCCCGCGATGTAGCGCCCTACGCCGGGCAGGGCGAGGATCGCGTCGGGGTCATCAGGAACCTCTCCGCCGTGGTCGCGCACGATCCGCTTCGCCGCCTCGTGGAGCTGACGGGCCCTACGGTAATAGCCCAGTCCCTCCCACGACTTCAGGACCTCGTGCTCCTCGGCCTCGGCGAGAGCCCTCACGTCGGGGAACCGTTCGAGGAACTTAGCGAAGAACGGGATGACCGCCGCCACCGTGGTCTGCACGAGCATGGTCTCGGACACCAGGATGCGGTACGGGTCCGCCCCGCGCCTCCAGGGCAGGTCCCGGTGCCCGCACCGATACCACGCGATCAACGCCCCCCGAATCCGCCCGACCGTCGCTTCATCCCGATCCGGGGCCAGCTCCGCCATCATCGAATCTCCCGATTTCGATCGCATCGCAAGGCCATCATAGTCGTAGGGCCCGAGGATGGGGCAAGCTCTGTGGATTGAGGGCGGCGAGGGGGGCTGCCTAAATAAAAACGCCTGAATAGACTTTTCCCGATTTGACATCCCTGATGAGGGATGTATATTACCCGTGTGGGATTGAAGGACAGCGTCGTCCGGAGCCCACAACAAGTCGGACGCGCCGACGCGTTCGCACCGCCGATGATGGCACCGCTGCACCCGATGAAGGGAGCTGCTTCGTATGTCGCTCTGCACTCATTTCGTCCGGCCGAGCCTGGAAACATCCCTGGAGGCGTCCTCGCCCGCACAGGTCCGCCTTGTCCCCACCTCCGACGAGGGGGTCCACTCCAGGCCAGCCAATCCCGGGGTCGACAATGCCCTGGCCCGCCTGGTGGCGCTGCTCCAGTCGAACGACCGCCTCCTGGCCGACCTGAAGGTGCTCGACGGCCGCCTGGCCGACGCGAAGGTGTACCTGGCCACGCCCGGAGCGAACCTCTTGCTGGGCCGATCGCGGGTGGAACGGGTCCGCGACCAGCGATCCCTCGTGATGACGGCGTTGCGATCCAACCGGATCGCAGCCCGCGAGTTCCTGTCGTCGCCCGTGTCCTGAATCGGACGCGCCTTGCCCCGACCCACCACGAACTCCATCACCTTTGAATCGCCGGGGACTTCGATGCTGAAGATGACCTCTCGCGGGGGCCGCAAGCCGCTGACCCGCGCCCAGCAGGACCTCGCCCTGAAGTACCTGCCGCTGGCCCGCTCGCTGGCCAAGCCCTACAAGCTGAGCTGGCCCTCCTCGCGAGACGACTTCGAGTCGGCCGCGTGCCTGGCCCTGGTCGAGGCCGCCGAGGCCTTCGAGCCCGAACGCAACGTGAAGTTCGCCACCTTCGCCCGGCACCGGATCTGGGGGGCCCTGCGGGACGTCCAGCGCGGCATGGTGGCCCTGGGCTGGCGATGCGACGCCAAGCACGCCCCGCACGTGGGCGGGATGCCCCGCGACCCGGAGCGTCACGGACGCGTCCTGGGCCTGGAGCACGACAACCCCGTAGGCTCGGAGATGGAAGCCGGCGAGACGGTCGAGGCCCTGCTCAGGAGGCTCCCGGCCCGCCATGCCTCCGCCTGCCGGCAGATCTATCTGAACGGCAAGTCGCAGCACGAGGCTGCACGGGACCTAGGCTGCTCGCAGTCCCGCCTCTCCTACATCCACCGCGAGGCCATGGCGATCCTCGACGGGACCTGGGATGCCCAGGTCCTCGGTGGAGACGGTTCGTCCTTCTGATCGTGAACGCTGTGCAAGTTAAAAAACGCCCAAATTGCATTCGTCAAAACTGCCCCCCTCAAAGCACGCTTAATTTTGGGAAGGAATTGGAAACCATGCTCGTTCTCAGGCGGAAAGACGGTCAGTGGATTGAAGTCACGCACAAGTCGGGCGACGTCCTGCGGTTCCGGGTCTATGACGTGAGCGGAGACTCCCCCGGCCGGTTGAATCTGGCCTTCGAGGATCCCGACCGCAACTTCGCCATCCAGCGCCCCGAACGCCTGCTCAAGGGGCCGCACTTCGGCCCGGTCGTCGAGAACACGATCTCCTGATCGTTCGGGAACCGGAAATTCCACCCCAACCGATCCTGGGGCCGGGATGCCCACGGTGATCCCCCTACATCACGAAAAGGCCAGGCCGGGCGGGGGTTCGTTCCCCTACCCGGACTGGCTTCGTTTTGTGGCGATGCCGCCGTTTACGGGCCCGCGATCAGGCGGCGCGGACGTCGGATCGCGGGGTCAGGCCGATCACGCCCCGGCCCTCGAAGAAGCCGGCGATCGCGTTGACCACGTGGACCTGGGCGGATTCGGTGAGCTCGGGATAGATCGGCAGGGCGATCGTCGAATTCGCGGCCGCCTCGGACTCGGGGAAGTCGCCCGGCTTGTGGCCGAGCTCGGCGAAGCAGACCTGCAAGTGCAGGGGGATCGGGTAGTAAATCTCGGTCCCCACGCGACACTCCTGGAGGTGTGACCGCAGGGCATCGCGCGTGCTCGCATCCACGCTGATCACGTACTGGTTATAGACATGGTAGCGGCCGGCCACCTCGGTCGGTGCAACGACCTGCGTGGCGAGCCCCGATTCGGCGAGCAGCGAGGCGTATCGCGCGGCGACCGTACGACGGGCCTCGGTCCACTCCGCCAGGTGGCGCAGCTTGACCCGAAGGACCGCCGCCTGGAGGGCGTCGATCCGGGAGTTGAAGCCCACCTCGTGGTGGTGATACTTGGGCTCCATCCCGTGCACTCGAAGGCGTCCCACGCTCTTGCCGAGCTCGGAATTCTCGGTCGTGACCATGCCCGCATCGCCGAACCCGCCGAGGTTCTTCGAAGGGTAGAAGCTGAAGGCCGCGGCATCGCCGAGGGCTCCCACGGCGCGGCCGTTGTAGCGGGATCCGATGGCCTGAGCGGCGTCCTCCAGGACCTTCAGCCCGTGCTTCGCGGCCACGGCGTTGATCGGGTCCATGTCGGCGGCCTGCCCGTACAGGTGGACGGGGATGATGGCCTTCGTGCGCGAGGTGATCGCGGCCTCGATCTTTGCGGGGTCGATGTTGTACGAGACCGGGTCGATGTCGACGAACACCGGACGGGCCCCGGTCCTCCAGATCGCCCCCGCCGTGGCGAAGAACGAGTAGGGGCTGGTTACCACCTCGTCGCCGGGACCGATCCCCCAGGCCTGCAAGGGCAGGAGCAGCGCATCGGAGCCCGAGGCGCAGCCGATGGCGTGCTTGGATTCACAGTAGGCGGCGGCCTCGGCCTCGAAGCTGGCGACCTCGGGGCCGAGGATGAAGTACTGGCTCTCCAGGACCGCGCGAACGACCGGCTCGATCTCGTCGCGGATCGTGCGATACTGGGCCTTGAGGTCGAGGGCGGGGACGCTGATCGGTTGTGCGGAACTGCTCACGGGCGGTCACTCCTTGACGCCGAGGGGGGGGCGAAAGACCCCCTCTGTCCTTCACGTCCCCATCCATGGAGACCCTTTGCGGACGCCTCACGCTAGCTCTGTATCGGATTGTCGTCAAGGTCGATCGCCACCGCGGAGGCCATGAGCATGGTCTGGTGGACCCGCTCAAGCACCAGGCGGTCGATCAGGGGGTCGGGCCCCAGCGGCCTGCCCAGCGCGAAGGTCACGCCGGGATACCTTGCGGAAAGCTCGTCACGCGCGGCGGTCAGGTCCCTCGTGAGGTGAATCCCTTCCGAGAGAAAGTAGGGGATCATCAGCACTCGGGCGGCTCCTCGCTCGATACACCGGTCTCCGGCCGAGGCGATGTCGGGCTCGGCCAACTCGAGGAACGAGGCTTCCACGATCGAGAATGCCCCTGAGTCGGCGAAACGCGCGGCCAGGCGATGCAGGTCGGCGTTGGCCGGGGCGTGGCGGCTACCGTGGGCAATCAGGAGGACGGCGGTCTGGTGGTCGAGTTTCATGCCCCTAGTCTAGGCCGGAGCCATCCGCGGTCAACACTCCACCCTCGCGGCCCGGCCCCGGCGCGGTCTCGGGAGTGACGGAATTCGGAATTGGTGTGGCGAGTGAAAGTTCATGTGACGATAAAACCATGTATTGCGCGGGGGCGTCGCAATCGGGTTCTTGAAGCATTTGGACTCTATCGCATTCACTTGGGATTGGCGGTTTTAGCGGGATCGGGCTGCGAAATCGCCAACTCAGCCTTCCCGGTCGCTTTGATGAGGGCAGGAACAGCCCCGCGGCTTCCCCCAGCTCGCGATCGACTCGCGAACTGGCCCCGCGGCTCCGAGACCCGACCGCCCGTACGCCCCGATTCGGCGATCCGCCATCACGCATGCCCGGCCATCGTCCCGGGGAGGGTGGTCCCGTGCCCGACGGTCGCCCGTGAGCGCGACCTTCGGTGGTCGTGATTTGTCATATGTGGGTTATACATGTATATGTGTAATCCATTAGTTTGTTTTAATTAAGAACTTGATTGATTTGTCTAAAGCTGTGAAAACGAAATGCCAGGTGAGTTCACGTGATTTTCTCCTCATCTGGAGGATTTGGCGGATTTTCGCGGTGAAATGACCTAGGTTTCCGTGGGGAGGAGGGATCGATCCCGATGAAAAACGCTATGTAGCTAAAAGAAAGTGTTTGACTTCCGTTTCGGGAAGTTGTTCAATTTGGCTCTTCCCGAAATCGGTACTCGCACTGCGGCTTCGGGATCGCGATATCGTCCGTCCCGGCCCTTAGGGGCTGCCCCGCGACGGTTGTCCGCGATCCCGGCTCCCACCCTTCCCGCCGCACGCTGCATCGCTCTCGCTCCAACAATTCGTTCGTCCTCGCTCCTAAAAACTTGTTCGTCCGGCCTCATCTCTTCGTCCAGACGCAAGCTCGTCGTTGGCTCATTCACCCTGCGCCGTGGTGCTAGGGGGCCTGCGTCCGGCGTGCGTCCTGCACCATGAGGGTGACCCCGTGCTCATGTCCCTGGCCAACCGACTCTTTACCCGGACCGATCGCCGTCCCGCCCGTCGTCCCAAGCTTGGCGGCTCCTACCGCGTGGAGCCCCTGGAAGGGAGGGCCCTAATGGCGGTCAGCTCCCTGGACCTTCCGGGCGTGATGTCGGCCCCCCCGGTCGCGCTGGGCAATCATCTGTACTTCCCGATGAACAATGGCGTGTCGGGCGACGAGCTTTGGAAGAGCGACGGGACCGCCGCCGGCACGTCCATGGTCTCGGACCTGCGATCCGGGCTGAGCGGCAGCGGGCCGAGGAATCTCACGGTCGTGGGCAACACCCTCTACTTCACCGCCAATAATGGCTCGACCGGCTCCGAGTTGTGGAAGTCCGACGGCACGGCCGCTGGCACCAGCCTGGTCAAGGACCTGACCCCCGGGTCGCCCGGGTCGGCCATCAGGAACGTGGTCGCGGCGGGCAACCTGGTCTTCTTCGTGGCCTACGTCCCGAACGCCGGTTACGAGGTCGTGCGGAGTGACGGCACGGCTGCGGGCACGTTCATGATCCAGGACATCGCCCCCGGCACGGCCGGATCCAGCCCCGCGGGCATGACCGCAGTCGGCTCGTCGATCTACTTCTACGCCACCAACTCCGTGACCGGCTCCGAGCTCTACAAGAGCGACGGTACGGTCGCCGGCACCTCGCTGGTGAAGGACATCGTCCCCGGCGTGGGCAACTCGAATCCCCGGAGCATGGCGGCCCTGGGCTCGACTGTCTTCTTCACGGCCACCACCCCCGCCAATGGCTACGAGCTCTGGAAGACCGATGGGACCGCCGGCGGGACCGTGATGGTCAAGGATATCCAGCCGGGTGCCTACGGCAGCACGCCCTACTTCATGACGGCCTTCAATGGTGCGGTCTACTTCCAGGCCGACGACGGCGTGAACGGCGTGGAGCTCTGGAAGAGCGACGGGACCGCCGCCGGGACTGTCCTGCTGAAGAACATCATCGCCACGGCCTCGTCAAACCCTTCGACATTAAAGGTCGCGGGGACCTCCCTGTACTTCACCGCCGAGGATGGACTGAAGGGGACCGAGCTCTGGAAGAGCGACGGGACCGTCGCCGGGACCGTCCTGGTC
>JANOBY010000551.1:0-3996 GCA_031411935.1 Planctomycetales bacterium
GACGACCCCAGGTGCCTCTCGAACGCCGAGACTCCCGGCAACTTCGTCGCGAGGATGAGGAGCGTGCTCAGGAACTGCCGCGGGGTGCTCGCCCCTCGCGGCAAGCTCGCCGTCCTCATCGGCGACGGGAAGCACGACGGCCAGTACCTGGCCCTGCCGTTTCGCGTGATGAATGCCGCGGTCGCCGAGGGCTACTGGCTCGCGGCCCCGGAAATCATCCGCTTCGGGCACGGTGCGACCTCGTCGCGACGGAGCTACTCGGGGGCGTTCATCCCGCGGGTCCACGACGTGTGCCTCGTGCTCGAGGCGTCGCGAGGACTTCGGGTGTAGGGCCTTGCGGGCGGAGGGGCGAGCCGTTCCCCCGCCCGCTCCGCGGAGGCAAGGGCGTGCCAACCTATCGGTTGGTCCGCTCCGCCACTACCCCTGCATCCGCTCCGCTACACCTTCGGCGGGCCGGGGCCTTCCTCCTTTCTCGTCACGGCCTGTCGGCCGTGCGGTGTCTTGTTTTCGTCAAGAGGGGGGACCGGGTGTCTCCAGGGGGGCGAAGACACCCGGTCCCCCCTCTCGCCGAAAACGCGATTTGGCCGCGAGGTGAATCGACTAACGCCGCACGCACGGGACCGACGCGGCACGAAACAAAAGGAGAACGAGGATGTTCACGAAAGAAGAGCTGATTTACGCCTATACGAGAAATCAAGCCATCGCAGACGGCGTGCTGATTGACGTCTCCGAGCCCGCACGAGAAGCCGGGTTCGTCTTCCCGGTCGCGGTGACGGCCGGGGTGTGGTCGGAGTGTATCCGCATCCCCAGAGGAGCGACCGGGCAAGACGAGACCGGGAGGCTCTGGGACGTGCTGATGCTGCTCCGCTTCGCGATACGCAAGGCAACCGACGAGAGCCGCGTCGAATTCGCCGTGCACGTGCGAAACGACGACGCGGGCGGTACGCCGCCGCTTGTCCGGCTCTATGCGGTGTGCGGGCCGGGCGACCAGGCCGAGCCGGTCATAACCGTGATGCTGCCACACGAAGACTAACCGAAATGCGGCCGGGTGGGTGCAACCACTCGGCCGCCCTTGAAAACGCAACCTTCAGGAAATCAACCAAATGATTACGCTCAAGACCCTCGACCGTACACCAGGCCTCGCCGAGCTCAAAGTGTCTTACAAGCGAGGACACAGGAGAGACGACCGCCGGACGCGAATGCCGCGGGTGCTCACCGACGCCGTGAAGGCGGACGAGTACCTCCGCACCGTCTGGGACGAGGACACCATCGACCTGAGAGAAGAATTCGTGGTCGTGTGCCTGAACGCCTCGCTCGGGGTGCTCGGCTGGGTGCGGCTCCACACCGGGGGGCTCGACGGCTCGCCGGCGGACCCGCGGCTCGTCTTCGCCGTCGCCCTCAAGACGGCGAGTGCCGCCATCGTCGTGGCCCACAACCATCCGTCCGGGAGCCTCGTGCCCTCCGAGCAGGACAGGCAACTCACCCGGAGGCTCGCCGAGGGGGCGAAGCTCTTGGGCCTACGCCTGCTCGACCACCTGATACTGAGCCGCGAGGGGCATTACAGCTTCGCGATGTCGGGGCTCCTCGAGGCGTGACCGGGTAACTCGAGCAGAGGGGCCGCGGCGATGCGGCCCCGCCTACGGTTATGAGTCGGGGAAGGGGGGCACCGGGGTGTCCGGTGCCACACACCTGCACTGGTCCTGGCCGGCTTCGGGTTACGGCCGGGCTACTCGGGGCAGAGGCCAGGATACGGCCCGGGGCGCGGGCCGTACTACCCGGGGCCCGACGTTATTCGTACCGGTCGAGGACCACGGTCGCCTGATAAGTCGTCCGATGATTCGTGCTGGCGTCGTACCCCGTGATATCGAGCTCGCCGCCTTCGGGGATGTCGGCCAGGACTTGGAGTAACTCGTCCCGGCTCCTGACTCGGACGTTATTCGCCCGGATTATCGTGCTCCTCCGCGTCAGGGGGACCGCCTCCTTGGCCCGGCGGCGGTTGGTCCAGAGGAACGCCCGGGTCGCCGGGGAATGTAACTCGATCTCGGTCACTTCCACGCAGGCGCCCCCCGGGCCGATCCGGTCGCTGACCTTGGCCCCGAATCGCATCAGTTTCGCCCGCTCCACCCGGGGGGACGTCTGCGCCTCCGGGGCACGTCCCGCCGGCCGTGCGAGTTCGCCGAACACCTGGGGATCCTGGCTCACCTGCGCCATGAGGGTTGCGACGTCCCTCGGGCGGGCCTTGACCGCAAGGTCCCCCGATTTGACCTCCGCCCGGAAACGTTCGTAGGAGTCCATGAGGGTCACGTTCAGGTAGTCGACGGCCTCGGCCCACTCCAGGAATCCGTCCTTGTTCCGGTCGTGCAGGGGCAGGCCGGTACCATGGAACCGGAAAGCGTGGGCCAGCCGGCCCGTCGCCGGCACATCGCCGAGGCCGATGGGCTCGAACGGCGGGATATGCAGGTCCGGGAACATCGACGCGAACGCGCCCGTGAAGAGCCCCCCGCGGTCCGGGTGATAGAACGCCGCCTGGTAGAGTCCCTGCTCGGGCCGGCAGCTCGACCCGTTGATGTCGACCACGCCGCGATGTTCGAAGAGGAGGTCCTCGATCGCCTTGCGCGGCGGCGGCACCACCATCGGCATCGCGAGGGCCTTGGGCTGCCAGCTCACCTCGGTGCTGCAGCAATCGCTGAGGACCAGGGCCAGCCTCGGCCGCTTGGCGCGGATCTCGTCGAGCAGCAGCGACCGGGGCAGCGGCCCGGCCGGGGTGCTCAGGAAGTGCCCTTTCGTGGGGTCGGTCCCACCGTGCCCGGCGTAGTAGACGAGCAGCGTGGACTCGCCGAGCTTGCCCGGGGCGAGCTTCCGAATGACATCGGTGATGTTTCCCGGCGTGACGCGATCGCCTTCGAGTTCGGTGGCCTGCACCTCGCAGCCCATCTCCCGGAGGCAGTCCAGCACCCATCGCATCGACCTTAAGCTCGCCGCGGTCCCCGCGGGGCCCTTCAAGGTGTCCGCGATGAGGATCGCGTGGACGGACTTCGGGCCGCCGGAATCGGGCGGCGCGGATCGAGCCGGCGGCGAATCCGGGACCGCGAAGGCGACGGCGAAGAGGGTCGCCAACAGCCCGTTACGAACGATCGCCCGCATCGCCGGCCTCCGGAAAATCCTCGATCGGAGTCATGGTCGAGTTACGCAAACACGCCTCACCGCCGCGGGTCCGCCGCGCCGTCGGGGCGGACGCGGATTCGCTGGACCGCATACCACTCGTGGCCCGCCTCCCGGAGGGCCCCCACGAGGCGGGCCCGCCACGCCTCCATGTCGCCCGGCGGGTCGCCCCCGCTCGATAACGTCGCGGAGACCGTGGTCAGGAGGGGCGTCGCGGCGCGGTCGGCCGTGACGACGAGGTACTCGAGGTCGCCGGCCCCCATCTTCAGCGGGCCGAAGTAACCCGTCCCGGCGTCCGGCGCCACCGGCACCTCCTGCCAGAGGGGTCGCACCGGCCCGGGCCGGGCCCGCACCACCACCGCTGTCCCCGGGGAGGGCGTCGCGGCCGTGCTGAACTCGAGGAAGAAGAGCGCGTCGGGCTCGACCTTTTCGGTCACCGTGCCGATGGGCCTCGCCGCGGCATGTCCGGGGCCCTGCGAGGGCGGCAGCTCCGGGACGAGGAGTTGCTCCTGGACGCGGAGCGGCGCGTGCATGTTGGGCGACGCCGGGGGCTTCGCGTCGAAGGGCCGGTCCTCGCCGACGGCCAGGGGCGACTTGTCCTGCGAGGCGTCCCCCGCGGGCGCGACGAGCCCGACCCCGCTCTGGCCGGGCAGTAGCTCGTGGGAGACCCACGCCGCGATCTGCTGCTCGCGGAGCGGGCCGCGGCCGCCGCGCGAGAACGCGGCCCAGGCGACGGCGGCGACCGCGAGGAACGACGCCGCGACGCCCAAGGCCCAGAAGATCCGGGGCCTCCGGCGTGTCTCCGGGCCAGGAGGGAACGGGAGGATGCGCGAC
>JANOBY010000552.1:0-6509 GCA_031411935.1 Planctomycetales bacterium
TGCGGTAACCGTACTTCGCGCCTTCCATGACCCAGATCACGCGCGACCCGCGGTTGCCGTCGTCGTCGTTGTCGGAGGTGAAGATGTTGCCGAACGAGTTGAGGCAGGTCTCGTAGTTGTTGCGCTGGCGGTCGGCGATGATCTCGAAGTTCTTCCCGTCACGATCGACCCTCAGCGTGTTCGCGAGCTGGTCGGACCAAACATGGCGGCCCGACTTGTCCGTCACGTTGAAGTTTCGCTCGCGATGGCTGTGATCCTGCTCGTACGAGCAGCACCCGTCGCCGTGGGTGAAGTAGAGCTTCCCGTCCATGCCGAGCGTCATCCCGTGGACGCCGTGGTCGGAATCCACTCCGCCGAAGCCCGTGAGGAGGACGTCTTTCTTGTCGGCCTTGTCGTCGCCGTCGGTGTCCTCGAACACGAGGATGTCGGGGCTATTGCCCACGTAGACCCGGGCGCCCAGATACTTGCCGTCCTTGGAGTATTTCTCCTCGACAGCGAGGCCCATCGGGATCGGCCAGATCTTGTCGGCGAACACCGTGACCTTGTCGGCCTTGCCGTCGCCATCCGTGTCTTCCAGGATCTTGATCTTGTCGGCGTCCTCGTGCTTCGGGAAGTTCTTCCCCCCGCCGTGCGTGGTGCGATAGTTCAGGCCCTCGGTGATCCACACGCGGCCGCGAGAGTCGATGTCCATGTTCGTCGGGTTGACGACCATGGGCTCGGACGCCCAGAGGGTGGCCTCGAGGCCGTCCGCGGGCTTCATGAGCTTTGCCGATTCCTCGGGCTTCACCTGAGCCTCGACGGCCGGTGAGGCGTGGAACAACAGGCCCAGCGTGGCGAGCGCCAGCACGGGCGCATACCTCGCCCGGGCCTGCGGGTTGCGGTGAGACATCGTTGTCGACTCCTGATTTCAGCCGGATCGAACGCACGGGCGGGGGAGCGCCCCTCGCGATCTTCGACTCGCGAGAGGCTTTGAGCCCATTGTGCCCTCACTCCGCGCTCCCGTCCAGCATGCGCCCGGCGGGCCTTCCGGCCTGAATGCGATCAAGAGGTCAACCTTCGCCTTCGCTTCATCCAGCGGGGTACCATCGTGCATCCGGCTCCCAGAGCGACCAGGATCAGGCTGGCCGGCTCGGGGACCGCCTGAACGCCCGGCCCTCCACCGGTCGGACCGCTCGGGGACGGGACGCCCGGAGGGCGAAGGATCTGCGCGACCTGCGTCGGGCTCGGTGTCCCTGGGTTCGGCATCACGATCATGGGGGGACAGAACTCACCTTCCCTGAGCGCCTGGTCCCGGGCGAGGATCGCCCCGAGGGCGGGATGATAGACGTCGAACCGGGACGGGGCGAGGTTCCTCCGGAAGCGAAGATACCGCCAATAGGGGGTGTTCGGGACGAGCCCGTTCATCCCCCGGCAGTCTTGACCCGCGGCGGCCTTTAGCCGATCGTCGCGGCCCAGGATCCGGCCCAGTCGACGATGGAACGAATCAAATCGGCGGGGTGCGAGATCCCGCCGGGCATGAAGGTAGGCGAGCCGATTTTGGGGAGTCATCCGGCCGAAGTTCTTGGGGACGTTGCCGGAGAGGTTGAGCGTCCGGCCCTGAAGCTTGAGCGTCCGGGTCGTTCCCTTCCAGTCGTGACGGACCGACGCCACAGCCTCCCTCCCTGAAGCCCTCGTCGCGCGGACGGTCTCCGAACCCGAGGATGCGGAGGTGCCCTTGGCCGCAAGGCACGTCCCGGCATGGGTCGCGACGACAATTGTCAGGATGCCCAGGATCTGTGGCCTCTTCATCGTCATTTATCCATTTCCATCAGAGACGGGCGGGACGATGTATCGAATCGAAAGAAACCGCGACATCAGGCCACCTTGCAGCCCATCATGCGTGCGATCAAGGCGTGATGCGTCGACGTGGAAATTATACTCATCATCAAGAAGGATCGTGACGCGACCTGGCGAGAAGTTGCTTAAATTCTCCTTCCCGGCGCAACAGCGCTGAATCGAGGGCGTTCGGACCCGAGATCGCTGTCTTGCGATGCTGTGTGTCCGTGCTCTTGGATCGAGGCTGGCGATCCGGCTAAGCTTTGAGAGAAATCCCCGGTCAACGCCACGTCGGGTTTTCCCCACGGAACATCACGAGCGAGAAAGGCAAGAATACCCATGAAGTCGCTGGCCGCCCACGTTGCGACGGCTCTGATCACGACGAGCCTGGTCCTCATGTGGATCGGAGAGCGCCGAGGGGCCCCGGCGGGGGGGGGCCTGGGCACCGCCCGCCCCGCCCAATACGCGCTTCCGACCGTCACTCCTCCTCTTTCGACTGCCCCTCGCGACGCGGACGAGGATGTCAACATCAGGGTCTACGAGGCCGACAATCGCGGCGTGGTCAACATCATCAGCACGGCCGGGACCGGGCGATTCCTGGATGAGGAGAGCACCGGGGGCACCGGTTCGGGCTTCGTGTTCGATCTCCAGGGCCACATCGTCACGAATTACCACGTGGTCTCGTCGGCGGAATCGCTGGAGGTCACCATCTTCGACGGATCGACCCATCCCGCAGAGGTCGTGGGCGTGGACCCCTCGAACGATGTGGCTGTGATCCGTATCGGGGTCCCCAGGGAAAAACTCTCGCCCCTGGCGCTTGGCGATTCCTCGGGCCTCAAGGTGGGCCAGAAGGTCCTCGCGCTCGGCAATCCGTTCGGTCTGCAGAGGACGCTGACCACCGGGATCGTCTCGAGCCTCGATCGCTCGATCCGGGCCAAGAATGGGCGGACGATCAAGGGGATCATCCAGACCGATGCCGCGATCAATCCCGGAAACTCGGGGGGGCCCTTGCTCAACACGCGAGGGGAGGTCATCGGCGTGAATACGGCCATCCTCAGCCCGGTGGGCCAGTCCGCGGGGATCGGGTTCGCCGTGCCGATCAACACCATCAAGCGGATCCTCTCCTCGCTGATCGAGAACGGACGCGTGGTCCGCGCGGACCTGGGTTTGAAGCAGGTCTATGCGACCGATCAGGGCATCTACATCCTCGATCTGGTCGAGGGTGGACCGGCCGACGCCGCCGGGCTCCGCCCGCTGGAGATCGTGGTCGAGCGATTCGGCCGCTTCTACCGCCGTCGCCCCGACCCCGAATCCGCCGACCGGATCATCGCGGTCGAGGGGAAGCCCGTGACGACCCTGGACGAACTGCTCAGCGAGATCGAGTCGCATGCCCCCGGAGAGAAGGTCAAGATCCGGGTCATCCGCGAGGGCAAGGCCCGCGAAGTGGAGGTCACGCTCGGCGAGTCGGCGTGAGTCCCGCGTGCTCAATGGACTCCGAGCATCTGCCCCGAGACGAAACGGCCCTCGAACATGGTGGCGATGACCGGCCGGTTGGAGTCGAGCAGGAGCGAATGCGGGTCGTCCTCCTCGCGGTCGGGCAGGGCCACGATCGCCAGGTCGGCTGATTTGCCCGGCTTGAGGCTTCCGGTCACGGACTCGGCCCTCAGGGCCCAGGCCCCGAACAGGGTCGCCATGGTGAGCAGGAGGCTGCCGCTCAACGACGGGTCGGCGCGATGGAGGAACCGGATCTCGTCGAGGATGCTCAGTGAGGCCGCCGAGGCCAGGCTGTCGGTCCCAAGGCAGACGATCCCGCCAGCCTCAAGGATCGAACGATAGGGATGCGACGCATGGCCGAATCGGGCGTGAGTCCTCGGACAGAAGGCCACGCACACGCGCTGGCCGCTCGGCGCGCTCTCGGGGCGGAACTGCCAGAAACAATCGGGCTCTAGATAGGTACCGTGGGCCACAACCCAGTCCGCATTGCGTAGCTCGCCCTTGCGCAGGTAGTCGGCGGGGCGGGTGCTCAGTGGCTCCCAATCATCGTCCCAGGCCCCCAGTTCCTCAAGGAATTGTCTCAGGCGGCCGCTCCGCCTCTCCAGGAGTTGCAACTCCTCGGGCATCTCGGCGAGGTGAGTGGAGAGCGGGACGCCGGCCATCGCCGCCTTCTCGTACACCCAGCCCGCCGTGCTGTAGGGGGCGTGAGGGCTCAGGCCCGGTCTCGCGCATGCCTCGACCTGGGCCTTGGGCGTGACGGAGGCGATCCAGCGAAAGGCGTCGTTCAGCGTTTGCAACCCCCGCTCTCGCTTCAGACCGAGCACCTCCGAGTAGACCACTCCACGGATCGGGGCGCCGGCGATGAGCGGCCAGCTCAGGCCTGCCGTGGTCGTGTCGGCGACCAGGGTGGTACCCGCCGCGATGGTGGAGGAAAGGTTGCTCGCCACTTGTTCGAGCATGAGGTCGGCCGAGCCCTGCCGTCTCTGGGCGATTACTCGCTTGAGCCAGCCGATCTCGTCCTCGGATCCGAAGGCGTCGTTCGTTTGGGCCTCGATCGAACCCAGCTCAAGGTGAGTGTGGGCATTCACAAACCCCGGCAGGATGGCCGAGTTGCCCAGGTCCGTCTCCGCCAGGCCCCGGGCGCCCGGCTCGATCGACGCGATCCGCCCGTTCGCGACCGTGAGGAGGGCATCGCGGACGGGCAGGCCCTCGACGGGGAAGATCCAGCGGGCCCCGAGGGTGTGATTGACGCTCACGAGATGACCTCCGGGGTCTCCTCCGAAGGGTTGGGCCGCGCGACCAGGTTGGCGAGTAAGATCGCAACCGCGACGGCGCCCAGTGCCATCCATCCATAATGATACTGGAGCGTTTTCGGGTTGCGATAAAGGATGGAGGCCACTCTCGCGAATTCCGGGGTGCCCGCGTACGAGCCAAGTACCAGCGCGAGTGCGTTGTTCGCCGCGTGGAAGACCAGGCACGGCCAAAGGCTGCCGGTCCTCACGGCCATGAGTCCAAGGATGAGCCCCAGGATCGTGGCATTAAAGAGCTGGCCGAACAGGCTGAGCAGGACGTGCAGGAAACCGAAGAGGAAGGCCGAGATCAGGACCGACGACCAGGTCCGATACTCGGAACGGAGGCCCGAGAGGATGAACCCCCGGAAAGCCACCTCCTCGGAGATGGCGGGCACGATCGCGAGCACGAGCACCGCGATGCCCAGGTTGGGCAGCTTGCCGAGCATCTGCTCAAGCGCCAGGCGAATGGCCTCGGGGACGGGGAAAAGGCTCTCCACGACAGGACGAAGCTCGGCCGTGAGCGGATTGATCGCCACCGCCAGGAGGGCGGCGAGCGCCAGGTCGGCGAAGCTGGCCTTGCGGATCAGGATGGTCTTCAAGGGTTGAGATGTCAGGAGAAAGGCAAAAAGGACGGGTGGCCCAAGAATGAAGGCGGCATGCCCCAGCGGAAGGCTCCAGAGCGAGATACCCAGATAGCCCGAGATGAAGTAGGCCGAGGCCAGCATGACCGCGAAGCAGAGGATGGCCTGACCGGGCGTGGGCCTGGGCCCCCGATCCCGGATCAGGTGGCGGAGCCAGTCGCGCGGGTCGAAGCGTTCGGCCTCCCGGAACAGGACCGTCTCGCTCTGGAACTGGTCGGCCGCCCACTTCAGGGCGAGGATCCCGTAAACGATTGTCGGCACGAGAACCGGCAAGGAGTACCTCAATGCCAGGTCGTACTTGCTCTGCATGAGGCTGCGGAGAAGCAACGACATGCCCGTGATGGGGATCAAGCTCGTGAACGCCGAAAGCTCGATCCCCGGCGTGAGCGACAGGAACATCAGCGGCATGGCCACGAGATAGAGGGGAGTCATATAATATTGTCCCTCCTTCATGCTCCGGGCGAGCACGGCCAGGGCCAAGCAGATCGCGCTGAAGAGGATCGAAAGTGGGATGAGCAGCAACATCATCCACGCCATGGAGGTGAGGCTCGGCACAGAGATGACCGAGGTCATCCTCTGCCCGGTGCCCATCGATCCAAATCGACTCGCCAGTTGCCATCCGGTGAGCCCCATGCTCGCAAGGTTCAACACGGCGGTCGCGATGCTGGCCAGCATCACGGTGAAGAACTTCCCCATGACGATCTCGATCCGGCTGGCCGGGCTGATGAGCAGGGTCTCCATCGTGCCCCGCTCCTTTTCGCCGGCACAGATGTCGATCGCCGGGTAGAACGCCCCGGTCAGCGCCATCATGACCAGCAGGAACGGGAACAGGCGGGCCCACACGTTGCTGCCGACCTCCTCCTTCCGGGCCACGTCCACGCGGTCGAAGCGAAGGGGCTCGAGGTAGCTCTCGGGCTTCTTGTCGCGCTGGAGGCGATCCAGGACGATCCGCTCCCTCCATGACGAGAGAACGTCTCGGACCCGCACCGCGCAGGTCTGGCTCTGCTCTTCCGAGCTATTGAACTCGACCGGAAGATGGATCGCCTCCGAGCCTTCGAGCTGGGCCTTCACACTGTCGGGGATCACGAGGACGGCATCCACACGCCCCGCGCGAAGGGCCATCTGCCGCTGGCGAGGATCCCCCCACGAGGAATCCCGGGGGGCCGTGACCACGGTCAGGCGCTTCGCCTCGGCCTCGGTCGGGGGGTCGAACAGAGACGCCTGGAAGCCATCCCTCTTCTCATTCAGCAACGGCGGGGAGGGCGGG
>JANOBY010000553.1:0-2515 GCA_031411935.1 Planctomycetales bacterium
CCGATCGCCTGCGATGCGCGGCCCTCTACCACGTCGAATCCGTGCCCCTCCCGGAATTCGAGCCGGCGAGCCGCGAGGCCTCGTTCGCACGCGGAGAGGGGCTCCCGGGCCGGGTCTGGGCCAGCGGGAGGTCCACCTGGATCCCCGACATCACAGGGGATCCTGGGTGCCCTCGGGCCGGGGTCGCGGCGCACGACGGCCTCCACGGGGCGATCGGGATCCCGGTCGTGGTCGGCCCCGACATCCTGGGCGTGATCGAGGTCCTGAGCCGCCAGATCCTCGTGCCCGACGACGACCTGCTCCAGATCCTCTCGGCCATCGGCGGCCAGCTCGGCCAGTTGATCAAGCGGGACGAGGCCGAGGAAGCCGTGGTCCGCGAGCGAGAACTGCTCCACACCCTCATGGACACCGTGCCCGACCCCATCTACTTCAAGGACGCCCAGGGCCGATACGTGCGTGTGAACCGGGCCCTGGCCGACCGGTTCGGCCTCGACGACCCGGCCGAGGCCGTGGGCAAGACCGCCGCCGACTTCCTGGAGGAGGCCCAGGCCCAGGGGGTCTCCGACGCCGACCGGTCCGTCCTCCTGACCGGCGAGCCCGCGATCGGGCGGGTGGAGCAGGGGGTCCTCCGGGGCGAGTCCTCGTGGGTCTCGACCACCCGGATGCCCCTGCGCGACGAGCAGGGTCGGATCGTGGGCACGTTCGGAATCTCGCGCGATATCACCGAGACGAAGCGGGCCGAGGAGGCCATGCGCTACGGCGAGCAGCGCTACCGCTCGCTGATCGAGGCCGCCGCGGCGATCGTCTGGAACACCCCGGCCTCGGGCGATTTCGAGACCGAGCAGCCCGACTGGACCGAGTTCACCGGCCAGACCTTCGAGGAGCTGCGAGGCGCGGGATGGCTCCAGGCCGTCCACCCCGACGACCGCGAGAACACCGCGAAGGTCTGGACCGCGGCCTGGTCCTCGCGGTCGCTCTATCAAGTCGAGCATCGGCTCCGCGGGCGCGACGGCGAGTACCGCCACATGCTTGTCCGCGCCGTGCCGGTTCTGGACAAGGACGGCACCCTCCGCGAATGGGTGGGCGTGCACACCGACATCGACGCCGAGGCCCGCGCCGAGGCCGCCATCCGAGAGGCCGAGGAGCGCGCCCGGCTCCTGCTCGAATCCTCGGGCGAGGGGATCTACGGGGTGGACCTCCGGGGCCGTTGCACGTTCGTGAACCGCGCGGCGTCCGAGATGCTCGGCTACGCCTCCGAGGAGATGCTGGGCCGCAACGCCCACGCGCTCTTTCACCACAGCCGCCCCGACGGCTCGCCCTACCCGGCCGAGACCTGCCCGGTCCTGCAAACCGCTCGCGACGGCGAGGGATGCCGGATGGACGACGAGGTCTTCTGGCGCAAGGACGGGGCCGCGTTCCCCGCCGAATACGCCGCGTGCCCGATCCGCGGGGCCGACGGAGCGATCCAGGGCGCCGTGGTCAACTTCACCGACATCACCGAGCGCAAGAAGGCCGAGCGCGCGCTGGTCGAGGCCAACGAAGCCTCCCAGGCCGCCACCCGGGCCAAGAGCGAGTTCCTGGCCAACATGAGCCACGAGATCCGCACCCCGCTCAATGGCATTATCGGGATGACCGACCTGGTTTATGACAGCGAATTGACCGCCGAGCAGCGCGAGTTCCTGGGCCTGGCCCGGCTCTCGGCCCAGCACCTCCTGACGGTGATCAACGACATCCTCGACTTCTCCAAGATCGAGGCCGGAAAGCTCGACATGGATCGCGTCGAGTTCGAGCTCCGCGACCTGCTGGACGACACCCTGGCCACGCTCGCCCTGCGGGCCCACAAGAAGGGGCTGGAGCTGGCCGATCGCGTGTCGGCCGACGTGCCCGTCGCACTGTGGGGCGATCCCAACCGGCTGCGGCAGGTGCTCGTGAATCTGGTGGGCAACGCGATCAAGTTTACCGACGACGGCGAGGTCGTCCTGCACGTGGACGTCGCGCGGAGGACCGAGCACGAGGTGGCCCTCCGCTTCGCCGTGACCGACACCGGCATCGGCATCTCCCCCGAGCAGAGGGCCCGGCTCTTCCGGGCCTTCACCCAGGCCGACACCTCGACGACCCGCAAGTACGGGGGAACGGGGCTTGGCCTGGCGATCTCGGCGCGGCTGGTCGAGATGATGGGCGGCTCCATCTCGCTGGAGAGCCAGATCGGGATCGGCAGCACGTTCCACTTCACCCTGACCTTCGGGCGGGCGCGGATCCTGAGGGCGCGCGGGGCCCCGGCCGAGCCCGCGCAGGTGCACGGCCGTCCCGTCCTCGTCGTGGACGACAACGCCACGAACCGGATGATCCTCCACGAGATCTTGACCAGCTGGGGCATGGTCCCGACCGAGGTCGAGGGCGGGGCGCAGGCGCTCGAGGCGTCGGCCTGGGTGAAGGCCCGGAAGAGCCGGGCCCTCTGCTCGGGGGAGATGCCGATGCCGGTGTCGGTCACGGCGAAGCGGAGGGCCACCTCGTG
>JANOBY010000554.1:0-4357 GCA_031411935.1 Planctomycetales bacterium
GTTGGCCCCGATCGTCGTCCGTCGGAGGCGATTCAGGTGCTCGATCTGGGTCGGGCCGCGGGTTTCTTCGAGCTTGGCGATCGAGCCCAACGGGACGAGCGCCCCCGATTTGGTGGGGAGCGTCATGTCGAGGATGGCGCGACGATCGACCCTCTGCTTGGGGCGGGCGCGAAGCCACACGTCGTACTGTTCGTCGCCGTCCTTGAAGGTCGAGATCGGTTCGCCCCCCACGAGGACAGCGCGGGTCGACGAGACCGCCTCGGCGGTCACGCCCAGGTCGGCCGCGCGGTCGCGGTCGAGCGCCACATGGATCTCGGGCTTGCGGACCGAGAGCGTGGTGTCGGCGTCGGAGAGCCCCTCCACGGTCTTCAGCTTCGCGACGAGCTTGGTGGTGTACTCGGCGAGGACATCCATCTCGGGCCCCACGAGGTTCACGTCCACCGAGAAGTTGTTGCCGCCTCCGGAACGCAGGGGATCGACGTCGGAGACCGAGGTCCGCCAGTCGGTGTAGGGCTTGAGCCGCTCGCGGGCCTGGCGCATCACGTCGAACTGGGAGTAGTTGCGTTCCGAGAGGTCGACGAGCTTCACGAACAACGACCCGCGCGTCACGTCGCCCGCGCCTCGGGTCACGCGGCCCGAGGTGTCGCCGATCGTCGTGAGGATGCGGGTCACGCCGGGCAGGGTGCGGATCTTGGACTCGAATTCGGCGAACTGCCGCTCCATCTCGTCGAGATTCGTGCCCGCGGGGCCGATGGCCGAGACCTCGAATTCGTTGGTGTCGTCGCGAGGGATGTATTCCAGCGGGGTCGATCGCAGCAGAGGATATCCGGCGACGATCAACACCGTGGAAAGAGCCGCCACGATGAACTTGTGGCGCAGCGACCACGCCAGGATCGCAGCGTAGCCGTTCTCCACCCCGCGATAGACGAAGTTCGACTTCGACCCTCCGCCGTGGCCGCCCTCGACCTTCAGAAACCGGGAGCAGAGCATCGGGGTGAGCGTGAACGACACGAAGAGGCTCATCAAGATGGCGAACGCGATCGTGAGCCCGAACGAGTTGAAGAGCCGCCCCACCTGCCCCTGCATGAACGCCACGGGCACGAAGATGACCACCAGCGAGAGCGACGTGGCAAGCACCGCAAGCGCGATCTCGGCCGTACCGATGCGCGAGGCCTCCATGGCCGACCGGCCATGCTCCTCCATGTGGCGGAAGATGTTCTCGTGCACGACCACCGCGTCGTCGATCACGATCCCGATCGCCAGGACGAGCGCCAGCATGGTGATGTTGTTCACGGTGAAGCCCAGGGCATCCATGCAGGCGAACGTGGCGATGATCGACGCCGGGATCGCGCTCGTGGCGATCAGGGTCGTCCGCCAGTCGTTGATGAACCCGAGGATCGTCAGCGAGACCAGCCCCGCGGCGAGCAGGAGGTGGAATTTCACCTCCTCGATCGACCCCTCGATGAACGTGGCCTGGTCGCGGACCGATTCCACGCGGAGGTCGGGCGGAAGACCCGGCAAGATCGTCGCCAGGCGCTCCTTCACCATGTTCACCACCTCGACCGTGTTCGCGCCCGATTGCTTGCGCACGATCAGGGTCACTGCGGGGACGCCGTCGAGCTTGGCCAGCGATCGCGGGTCTTCCACGGTCTCCTCGGCCCGCCCCACGTCGTTGATCCGGATCGTATAGTCACCCCGCTTGGCGAGGATCAGGCTGTTGAAGCGTTCGGCGTCGGAGAACCGGCCGAGCACGCGGAGGACGAGCTCCCGTTTCTGCTGGTCGACGCGTCCGCCTGGCAGTTCCAGGTTCTGCGTGAGGAGGGCCTGGCGGACGTCCTCGACCGAGACGCTGAACTGCTGGAGAAGGTCCGTGTCGAGGGTGATCTCGATCACCCGGCGGCGTCCGCCCACGAGTGCGACCTGCCCCACGCCCGAGACGGTCTCGATGTTCTCCTTGATCCTGCGGCGGGCGATCTCGGTCACCTCGCGAAGGTCCCTCTGGCCGGAAACCACCAGGGTGACCACGGGCGCGGCGTCCTCGTCGAGCTTGTCGATCACCGGCTGGGTGGTGCCTCGCGGGAGCTGCGAGACCATCGCGTTGACCTTGTTCTGGACCTCCTGCGCCGCCACATCCGGGGATTTATTGAGGACGAACCGGATGAACACGCGCGACACGCCCTCGCTCGTGACGGACCGAAGCTCGTCGATCCCTTCGATCGTGTTGACGGCCTCCTCGACCGGGCGTGTGACCTGGGTCTCCATCTCCTCCACGCTCGCCCCGCGCAGCGTGGTGGTGATGAACACGAACGGGAGGTCGAGCTTCGGCTGAAGCTCCACGCCGAGTCGGTTATAGGAAACGATCCCCAGGACGATCGGCAGGGCGGTGAGCATCGTCGTGAAGACCGGCCGACGGATGCAGATGGCGGACAGGCTCAAGGGTTCGCGCTCCAGGCGGGTGGGGAGGAGAGAATTCCACCGTGATCGATCGGCAAGGTCCTGTCAAGGAACGCTGGCGCGTTGATGAGATATTTTGGCCGGAGGGTCAGTCGGTGAAGATCCTCAGGATCAGCTGGCGTTCCCGGAGGACCGCCCCTTCCTCGATCCAGATCGTGTTCGGGCCGGGGTTCTCGGGGTTGGCGTGGAGGACGAGGCCGGGCTGCTCGGCCTGGATCTTGCACCTGGCGATCATTCGTGCGAGACGGGCCTCGGCGGCTGTTTCGAGCTTGAGGATCCCGGATTTCGCCGTCCACTCCGCCTTCGCCTTTCGCAGATCGCTCTGGAGGATCAGCTCGCGATTGGGTTTGGTCACGTCCTTCAGAGCCTTGAGTTTCGTCCGGGCGTTACTCATGGCCGCCTTGAGGATGGGACGATCCATCCGGGCTTGCTTGAGGATGGCCAGGCCTTCCAGCGATCGTTCGAGGACGGCCGAATTGGCGAGGGTGTCGTCGCAGATTTTGAGGTCGATCTCCAGGGTCTTGATCCGACCCTGCTCGGAGGTGATCGCCTCGTCCATGGTGGCCCGGCTCTCGGCCACGCCCTGTTCCACCACGGCCAGAGCCTGTTTTGAGGCCTCGGCTTCCGCTTCGGCCTGCTTGACCTGAATCTGCTTCTCGGTCAGCAACTCCCGCAGGCCCGCGCTATCCAATTCGCAGATGAGGTCGCCTTTCTTGACCTTCGAGCCGTCGGGCACGAGGAACAGGATCTGGGGCCTGCCCTCGACCTCGCACCGGACCTCGACGGACTTCGCATCCTGCGTCGTGGCGGAATGCGGGACCAGGGAGGGGATCGCCAGGATCAGGCTCGCGGAGAGAATCACGGCGGTCTGCCCTTCGGAAACGGGAGTCCGGGGACTCATCGTCCCATAAAGAAACTAGGCGTCAGACGAGCGAGGCCCGTGCCCGCCCGTTGCGTTGTCCCTCTGGACAGACTAGCCTGAACTCCCTGGTTTCGGGAACGGCCTGAGCTCTCCATCCTCCAGATCCCATGAGGCGCACGATGACGGCTCCGATCACGAATCGTCGCGAATTCACGCGGAAAGCCCTGCAATCCTTGACCGCGGTCGCCCTCATCGAGGCCCTGGCCTCCCGCAGCCTGTTCGGGCGCGACGTGTCACCGATCGTCGACGCCTGGTTTGCCGAGATGCACACGATCAGCAAGGATCTGAAGGATCACAAGATCAAGGACACGGAGTTTCAGGCGAGTCTGGAGGGGCTCTACAAGAAGGCCAGTCTCCCCGACCTCCTCAAGACCCTGGATTTCGACCGGCTCGTCGAAGGGTTGGAGTACCCTGCGCATGGGGCGAAGAGCCTGCCCGTGGACTTCAAGAACGTGTCGGGCCTGCCCACGGATCTCGTCTTCGGTCGTCAGATCTTCGCGATGAAGAAGGGCCGGTCGGTCATCCCTCACGGGCACGACAACATGGCCACGGGCTTCCTCATCCTCAAAGGGGATTTCCGGGGACGCCATTACGACCGCGTGGAAGATCATGCGGACCACTACATCGTGCGCCCGACGATCGACCGCGAGTTTCACCCGGGAGAAACCTCGACGATCTCGGACCACAAGGACAACGTCCACTGGTTCACCGCCGAGAGCGAGGTCGGGTTCATCTTCAACATTCACGTGATCGGTTATAACCCCGAGAACCCCAAGAGCGGAGGGCGGGTCTACGTCGATCCGATGGGCGAGAAGCTGGCGGGTGGGCTGGTCAAGGCGCCGAAGATTACCTACGGCAAGGCCAACCAGATGTATGGCTGAGAACTTCAAGCTCTGGCCGATTCTTCCCTTCTCGCGGGCACACTCTTCATGATGCGGATTCTGCTTCCGATGGTGGCCCTGGGCTCGGGGATGGCGCTGG
>JANOBY010000555.1:0-1590 GCA_031411935.1 Planctomycetales bacterium
CTTGATCCGCGCGTCGTCGGTGAGGAAGTCAAGCGAGTTCTCGCGCTCGGTCGCGCCGGTCAGGGTCTCGTCGCGGACGGTCAAGGTGATCGGCATGGGTGGCCCTCCCGGATGAGCGTGGCAGCGACGCAGGGGCCGGGCAATCCTCCCGGGATCCCGGGCCCCCGAGTCGCCGCGCCTCGGCTCAACCGATCGACCGGAGCGTGACGAGGAAGATCAACGTCGAGTTCGCCGGGATCGGGCCGTTGGCGGTCGATCCGTAGCCCTGCGAGGGCGGGATGAAGATCGCTCGCGTCTCCCCCACGCGCATTCCCGCGGTCCCGGCGTCGAACCCCGGGATGACCTGCCCTGCCCCAACGCGGAAGCTCAGGGGCGCGTTCCCGTGGAAACTCGACGCGTCGAAGATCTTCCCCGTCTTCGCGAGATACCCCGTGTAGAGGACGTTCGCCGTCTGCCCGAGGGCGATCGCGGGGCCGGCGCCCGGCCGGATGGTGGCGATCTTCACGCCGTCGGCCAGCGCGGTGTAGGCCGGAGGGCTCACGGCAAAAGTCCGCGCGGCGGTGCTCTTCGCGAACCCGGCCGAGGGCACATAAACGGCCGTGACCCGGTGGCGGCCCTGCGCATAGGGCGTCCCGCCGGGCACGGGCAGGATCGTGTAGACCGCCGAGCTCGTGGCGAACCGGCCGCTATTGGCCGTGGGCGTGAGCGTGGCCGTGCCGATCACCTGGCCGCGGTCGAGGATCTTCACCGTCCCCAGGGGCGAGCCCGCCGAGGCCGACCCTCGCACGCTGATCGTGAACGTGATCGGCAGGCCGAGCGTCCCGGAGATGACTCCCAGGCTCGTGCGCGTGGGGGCCTTCTTCATCGAGAAGGCCGAGACCTCGGCGGCCGCGCCTCCGCCCGAGAGCACCACGCGGGGCTCCAGAATCTCGTCCTGAAACGTCACACCCGGCACGAATCGCGATCGGTTCTTGCGCATGGTCTCGAATCCTCTCGTCCCTGAACCTCGCCTTCCATCCTGCGGCGGGATCGTACCAGAGAATCCGGCCCGGCATCAGCCCGGATTCGCCCCCGGGATCGGGACACACCGCCTTTTTGGGTATGCCATTTGCGGCCTCAGGGCCGGTTTCGGCTCGGAACGCGTTTGGACACCTCCCGCGAGATGAAGGGGACCCTGAGCATGGCAAAGAAGAGCGACGACGCCCCCAAGGCCGCCGTTTACGGCGACCAGAAGGTCCCCGTAGGGCCGGGCGGCGAGACCCATCAGGTCGCCGGGGAAGGCCGCCCCACCCTGACCACCCAGCAGGGAATCCCCGTGGCCGACGACCAGAACACCCTGCGCGCGGGGCCTCGCGGCCCGGCCCTGCTGGAAGACTTCCACTTCCGCGAGAAGATGTTCCACTTCGACCACGAGCGCATCCCCGAGCGCGTGGTCCACGCCCGCGGGTTCGGCGTGCACGGGTTCTTCGAGAGCAACGGCGAGTTGGAGGCGGTCAGCCGCGCCGCCGTGTTCAAGAAGGGCGAGAAGACGCCGACCTTCACCCGGTTCTCGACGGTCGCCGGCAGCAAGGGGTCGCCGGACCTGCCCCG
>JANOBY010000556.1:0-7203 GCA_031411935.1 Planctomycetales bacterium
ATCTGCCGCTGGCGAGGATCCCCCCACGAGGAATCTTGGGGGGCCGTGACCACGGTCAGGCGTTTCGCCTCGGCCTCGGTCGGGGGGTCGAACAGTGACGCCTGGAAGCCATCCCTCTTCTCGTTCAGCAGGGACGGGGAAGGCGGGAGGGATTCCGACCCAACCACCACCACCAGCCTGGGCTTCTGCTCGAACGCTGTGGTCAAACTCGCCATCCCGATGCCTAGGATGGGGTAGAGCAGGATCGGCAGGACCAGGATCATGAACAAGGTGCGGCGGTCCCGGAGCTGGTCCCGGACTTCGCGGGTGAAGATGGTCCAGACGTTCGACCAACGCATAAGACGAAGCCTATCTCAATTCGGGAAGGGTAGCCGGGGCCTTCGTCCGGAACAAATTCACGATCGATCTGCGATCGCCGACTCACTCTCGGCCCGTTCGACCAGGTGAAAGAACAACTCTTCCAGGTCGGGCTGGCCGAAGCGATCGAGCAATTCCTCGGGCTCGCCCTCGGCCTGCACCCGCCCTTTGTGGATGATCGCCACGCGCGAGCAGAGCTTCGTCACCTCGTGCATGGCATGGGTCGAGAAGAGGACGGTCTTGCCGCTGTCCCGAAGCTCGGCGATCTTCTTCAGGAGCGACCGGGCCACAAGCACGTCCAGGCCCGAGGTCGGCTCGTCGAAGATCAGGACAGGCGGGTCGTGCACGATCGTGCGTGCGATCGAAACCTTTTGCTTCATTCCCGTGGACATCTTCGAGCAAAGGGTGTCGCGAAAGTCGTTCATCTGGAGGGATTCGAAGACCGACTCCATCCGTCCTCGCAGGTGGTCACCCCTCAGGCCATAAAGCTTCCCGAAGTACTCGACGAGTTCCCAGGCGCTCATGCGGTCGTAGATGCCCGTGCTCGCCGACATGTAGCCGATCTTCGCCCGGACCTGCTCGGGCTGGGTCGCCACGTCATATCCGGCGACGAGGGCCCGGCCTCCGGTCGGCCTGAGCACGGTCGAGAGCATGCGCAGGGTGGTCGTCTTGCCCGCACCATTGGGTCCGAGCAGCCCGAAGATGCTTCCCGGATGGCACTGGAAGCTCACCCCCTCGACCGCCGGGACCCACCCTCGTCGATAGTCGAGGAACGCTTTGGAGAGATTCTCAACGCTGATCACGGGTCGGTCCGGCGAGGAAACAGCAGGGGCGGAGAGGGAACCCCCCGCTCCGCCCACGATGTTCATGTATCACGATCGGCGACGCAATGGCATGGGACGGAATTCGCCCTCACCGTGCCGTGATGCGTAGACCTCGATCAAACCAGGACCAGCTCGTCCTGCGGCGTCGCGTCGATGTACTCGTAAAAAACGTTCCGCTGGCGGGGGATGTAACCCGACTCGCGGATGGCATCACGGATCTGTTTGATGGTGAGGTGGTGGACCGTCCCGGCTGACGAGACCACGTTCTCCTCGATCATCAGCGAACCCATATCATTCGCTCCGAAGAACAGGGCAATCTGGCCGATCTTGGCCCCCTGCGTGACCCAGGATGACTGGATATTGGGGACATTATCCAGGTACAGGCGTGAAATCGCCTGCACGCGGAGATACTCGAAGGCGCCCGAGGCCGGAACGTCTTTCATCTCCGTATTCTCGGGCTGGAACGTCCAGGAGATGAAGGCCGTGAGCCCCCCGGTCTCGTCCTGAAGCTCACGCACCCGGTCCAGATGCTCGACGCGTTCTTCCAGGGTCTCGATGTGGCCAAACATCATGGTGGCTGTGGACTTCCCGCCGAGTCCGTGCCACACGCGATGCACGTTCAGCCAGTCGTCGGAGAGGACCTTGCCCTTGGTCATGGCCTTGCGGACGCGATCGACGAGGATCTCGCCGCCGCCCCCGGGGAGCGACCCAAGCCCGGCGTCCTTCAACTGGGTCAGCACCTCGCGCAGGGACATCTTGAACTTCTTGTGGAAGAAGTGGATCTCCGGCGGGCTGAACCCATGGATGTTCACCTGCGGGAAGTGGCTCTTGATGTCATGAAGCAGGTCGATGTACCACGAAAATGGCAGGTCGGGGTGGAGCCCGCCCTGCATGAGGATCTGGTCCCCTCCAAGCTCGACGGTCTCCTCGATCTTCTTCAGCAGGACGTCTCGATCGAGGATGTAGCTGTCGGTTTCGCCGACCTTGCGATAGAACGCGCAGAAGTCGCAGACGGCGGCGCAAACGTTGGTGTAGTTGATGTTGCGGTCGATGTTGTAGGTGCGGAACGGCTCGGGATGGAGCCTGCGGCACACGGCGTCGGCGGCCCGACCGAGGGAGAGCAGGTCTCCCTCCTTCATGAGCGTCACGCCGTCCTCGAACGTGAGGCGGCCCCCATCAACGGCCTTTTGCAAGATCGAAGCGACGATGGAAGGCAAGATCCACTCCTTTCGGGGCCAGCCCAAGCGCGGCCGCCTTGTCGGCGAAGAGACGCAGCCCGGCGAGTTCGGATGCGCCGAGGTCGTAGGATAAAATGTGAGTCAAGTAATGCTCGCAGGTCGCCAGATCCAGCCCTAGGCGGGGACCATGGATCCTGGCGATCTGCCCCGCATTGGCGATCCCCAGGGCTTTCGATCGCTCGAGCGCCGCGACCAGATCGCCGAGATCCGCGTCCGGCCTCGCCACCCAGAGGGCGAACACGAAGGGCAGGCCGGTGCTCGCGTTCCAGGCTTCGGCAAGATCCACCACGGCGAAGAAATCCTCGTCGGGGTCGGTCATGGCCCGGTCGCCAATCAAAAGGACAGCATCCGCCGTGCTCTCCTGAACGGGGACCCCGACGGGCAAGGGCTCGATGGTCTGGGGTCGCACCCCGTGGGCCGCGTCGAGCCACACCCGGCAGAGGGCCTGGCTCGTGCGTGAACCCTCGTCCAGGGCCAGCCTTCGAATCTGATGGAAGGGCACTCGCGAGTACAGCTTCACGCTCCGGACAGGCCCACGCGCCGCGATCGCGAACCCTGGCAGAATCGTAAAGCCGCGATCCGCCTTGCGGAGGTATTCGACCGAAGGGATCAACGCGACATCGAGCTCGCCCCGGTCGAGGCGATCGGCCAGGACACTCGGATAATCCATCTCGAGTCGGATCTCGGGCGCGAATTCCTCGAGCCGATAATACAACGGCTTGGCATTCAAATACCGGACCGCGCCAATCCGCAGTGGTTCCGCCATGTCCCTTGCACCCAAGTCGAACGTTGACCTTTCCTTTCGGTACTTTCAGAAAGGATTGTAGGGCAAGACTGGTCGCTCGGCAACTTGGATTCGTTCGGGCTCCTGGCTTACCGAGCCGGCCCCTCGGCCTAATATTCCATGTTCTGAAAGGCCTTGATCCCCATGCGCAGGGGGACCACCGTGGCGATCACCCCGAGAACGAGGCTCACGGCGATCGAGCCGATCATCCACGACCTGAGACTCGGGACCTGCACGGCGACAAATGGCAGGTCGTTCTGCTGAATCCGGGTGAAGTAGAGCTGCGAGGGCAAGGCCAGGGCCGTGACTACCAGGATGATGAAGATCAGGCTGACCAGCAGATTCAGCGTCCCTCCGAAGCCGGAAGCGATCTTCGAGGGGTCTTCCTCACGCAAATTCGGAAGGCATGCACCGAGCCCCACGCTGATGCCCGAGAGGCCGAAGCAGAGGATCGCCACCATGATGGTGTGGATGAACATCATGGTCGGGCCGACCTTGAGCATGAGGTCGCTCAGCAGGACGAGGAGCTCGGTCGCCACCAGGGAGATCCCCGAGGCGAAGGCGAATTTGCCCCAGAGGATCGCGTCCCGACGCAGGGGCAAAAGGCCCAGGATCCAGAGGTTCCGGCCTTCCAGCGAGAGCAGGGGGAAGATGAACCGCGTGGTGAAGGTCGAGAGGATGAGCGCCGTGACCGCGAGGTTCATGAAGCTCAGGAGGTTCCTCTGCCAGGGTGGCGTCTGGTCCCCGTAGCCCAGTCTGCGGATGTTAAGAAAATAGAAGACGAGGATCCCGAAGAAGATAAGGAACTGGGACCACTGGGCCGGGTCGCGACGGAAGGTCCGCAGGTCCTTGAGGATCAGGAGCCGGATCGGACGAGAGAGGAAGAAGAACGCTTTGTGGAAGGCGTCGTCGATCCAGTATCGCCCGGTGCGCCGCCGCGTGGATCGGCCTCCCTGGGCTCGGCTATAGCCGCGAAGGTAGAGATCGCGCGCTGTGATCGCCGCTAGCAAGTAGGCGAGCCCGGCGTGGGCCGTGGTCGCCATGAGGTAGAACAGCCCGACCGTCCAGTCGCCCCTGGCCGCCCCGATGAGCCCTTTGGACAGCCAGGTGCTGGGCAGGAGCGGGTGCTGGCTGAAGGCGAGCTGGCCGATCAGGCCGTCGAGCCAGTCACGGCTCAGGGTTTCGCCCGGCGTCCGGAACAGGCGAATCGTGACGACCAGCGCAGCGACCACGACGATCCCGCCGATTAGGGCGAGCGAGGACTTGGCACGCTTGGGGGCGTAATTCGCGACCAGGATTGCCCCGACGGCGCCCAGGCTCCCGGGGATCATCACGAACCCGATGAGGAACGCCAGGAAGACGAAGTAATAGCCCGGCGAGGCCCCCACGCTGATCCCGTAAGCAAACATCATCGGGCTTCCCAGGAGCAGGAAACCCCAGGACGAGAACGCCATGGCCTCGGCGAACTTAAATGCGAAGACCTGATCAGGAGGCGCGGGCGTGGTCAGGAGGAAAGTGGCCTCCCGAGAATGGAAAAGCCCGGTGTAGGTGATGATCCCCGTCGAGAAGATGAGCAGGACGAGCAGCGACAGGAAGAACATCCCGAAGAGATATTCGATGACCTCGCTGGTCGCCCCGACGAAGGTCTCCAGGAACTGGAAACCCTCGAAAAACAGGAGAAACAGCGTGGTCCAAAACACGGCGCTGCAACCCAGGATCATGACCAACCTCAACCGAGACCCCGCGATCACCGACCGGGTCTGGTTTTGGATCAGGTTGAGCCGCAGGTGGGACAGGGCCCTGGCGGGTCTCAGGGTCCGGGCATTCACGCGGCGTCTCCTTCGGGTTCATCGCGGGACCGCGACACGGCGGTGGGCCGATCCCCTCCGGTGAGCGTGAGGAACAGGTGTTCGAGCGGCCCCACGATCTGGGCCTTGTCGCGGATGTCGGCCAGGGAGCCCCGCGCGAGCATCTTCCCGTGATCGAGAATGCCGATGGTGTCGGCAAGTTCCTCCGCGATCGAGAGCAGGTGCGTGGACATGAGCACGGCCACCCCCGAGCGGGCCTGCGACACGAACAGGTCCTTCACGATGCGAGCCGAGCGCGGATCCAGGCCCACAAGCGGCTCGTCCACGATCAGAACGCGGGGCTCGTGCACCAGGGCCGAAGCGAAGACCACACGCTGCTTCATCCCGTGGGAATAACTTTCGCTTAGCTCGTCCACAAAATCGCGCATCTCGAAGACGTCGATCAGCTCGTCGATCTTGCGGCGGGCGTCTTGCGAGTCGAGCCCGTACATCTCGACCACGAATCGGAGGAACTCGCGACCGGTGAGCTTCTCGTAAAGGTAGGGCTGGTCGGGTACATAGGCCATGACCTGCCTCGCGGCGAGCGAGGTCGAAGGGTGCCCGCCGACCCGGACGCTCCCGGCCGTGGGGGTCAGGAGGCCACAGATCATCTTGATGGTCGTCGTCTTGCCCGCGCCGTTGGGCCCGAGAAACGCGAAGAGCTCGCCGGCCCGGACATCCAGGTCCACCTCGTTGACCGCCTTGCGGTTCCCGAACGACTTGGTCACGCCTCGAAGCTCAATCATCGCAAGCTCTTGGGGGTGGCGGGGGAGGGCGGATGGGCGTCGTCGGGGAGTCGTTCCAGCATGAGCTTGATCCGGTGGGGCAGGGGGACCTCCTGGCGCAGGACCAGCCCGTCGGGGCGGACCCAGGTTGCCACCGAGATCGGGCTCATCTTCGTGATCACCTTCAAGGTCATCACGGTGGAGTTGCCCCAGATGATGTGCTCGGTCGAGACCACCTCGACCCGGCAGGCCTGGATTGCCCCGGTCAGCGGGCTGATCACCTGGCTCTCCCAGGTCTGGCCGACCTGCAGGCCGGGCATTCGATCGAGGGGGCCGAGCGAGTTCTGGACGATCCCTCGCGATCGATAGGGCAAGTGCTGCGTCCCGGACAGGAAGCTGATCGGCCCGCGCGTGTTGATCTCCAGCATGTCTTTTTTGAGCCTGCCGTCGAGGCTGAGGATTTCTTGCCCGCCTCGCTCATCGAGGTGCACGGCCACGCGGAAGCTCTGGAGGTTTCCGGTGCTGTCGATATCGACCGAGCCGATCACGCCGACCCGCTCCGAGCCCGGAGATTCCAGGGAAGTTCCCTTGAGAAGCTCGCCGGAGTCGATCCACGCCTGGCTGCCGAAGCGGACCCATCCGTCGCGCTTGCGGGCCGTCTGGGTCACGATCTGGCCAACCGAACGCATGGCGCCGTTCGCATCGCTGTCGGCGGCCAGGATCGACCAGCGGACGGGCCCCTCGGGGGTGTCGGTCTGGGAGATCGTGCGGAGGTCGGGTGGGGCCCCCAGCAGGAAAAGCGGGAGCACGTCTCGCCGGATGAGCGAGCCCGCGGCCACGGTCCAGAAGAGGAGGATCGCCACACACACGAGGCGGTTCGGCATGATTCCTGCCTTCCTCCAACAAAGTTTTCTTCACTATACGTTGACCGCTTGACGATGGACAAGAGGCTGTGCGTCTCGGCCATCCGGCCACGTCCGACCAACGAGAATCTCGGTTCGGGTTGACGGGTCCGGGAGGGCGGCGTACCGTGAACCGAGGTGGTTCCCCCCTCGATCCTCCCACCTTCCCCCGCTTCTGTCGGTTCTCGACCGATGCTTGTCTCTCATGTTTCGGGATTCGGAGAACAGGTCCTACCATGCGCCAAATCAAGCGAAGGTGGATTATCCTGGGGGCGGTGGTGTTCGTTCTGAGCACCGCGCCGGTCGGCGTGTGGCTACTGCTGAGCTACCAACCCGAGTTTTACCGCAACGTGGCCAAGCTTTCGCCCGAGCAACGTCAAAGCGAGTCGAGGAAGTTCGCCGCCCAGAGTCTCCAGCTCCGCAACGATATTGTCAACGAGGCCCACTGGGAAGCCGCCTTCACCGACGACGAGGTGAACGCCTGGCTCGCCGAGGACCTGCTCACCCACTTCGCCGACCAGATCCC
>JANOBY010000557.1:0-2249 GCA_031411935.1 Planctomycetales bacterium
GTCACCGACCATGGCATTCGCCACCGGGCCATCTTCTTCATCACGCAGCATCTGGCCCTGGTCATCAAGGCTGACCAGATTGTCCACAACATGCACCAGGCTTATGAGAAGCTGGCCCAAAGGGATGCCGAGAACTTCGGCGGCCATACCTGGTTTGTCGAGGTCGCGTTCACGAGCGGGGCGCTGGGGCATCTTGACCTTTCGATCCCGATCCGCGGCGACTTTCAGGAGGGGTTCCAGATCTACGGAGAGCATGGAAGTGCCTCCGGCCGCATCCACCTTCCCTGGTACTTCAAGACGGCCGACGTGGAGTGTTTTTCCGAGCGAGATCGGGTCTTTCGCCGCCCTCTCGGAGAAGATGGATATAGCTACAAGCGGCAGATCGAGGGTTTCGCTTCGTGGATCCTTAGCGGAGTTCCTGGCCTCGGTGCGACGGTCGAGGACGGCGCCGCGGGCATGAGGGCCATGGTCGCGATCGCCCGGTCAGTCGAGTCGGGCGAACTCGTTCGGCTTTCGGACGTCACGGGGGCGGTATGAGACTCGATCCCGACACTCAGGCCCGGCGCCTGGGTATTTTCGCCCGAACCTTCGCACGAGGCTCCCTGGCGGAGACGCTTGACGCGGTGGCATCCCACGGGCTCAGCCTCGTGCAGCTCAATCTCGTGTCGACCGGGCGGCCCACGCTTCCCGATGTGCAGTCGGTCGAGGAGTGCCGCGAGATCCGCAGGGCCCACGACGAGCGGGGGATCACGATCGCCGCCGTGTCGGGCACCTTCAACCTGCTCGACCCGGATCGATCCCTCCGTGAACGGAACCTCGATCGCCTGGAGATCCTCGCCTCTCGGGTTTCCGACCTGGGATGCTCGCTGATCACGCTCTGCACCGGCACTCTCCACTCCGAGAACATGTGGGAGGGCCACCCCGACAACTCCCTTCGCGAGACCTGGGACGACCTGCTCATGATGGTCACGCGGATCGCGGCGATCGGTGACCGCCATGCTGTGACCTTCGCCTTCGAGCCCGAGGGGAGGAATGTCGTCGACTCGGTCGAGAAGGCCCGCAGGCTCCTCGATCAGGTGGGATCCTCGCGCATTCGGGTGGTGCTCGACCCGGCCAACCTTCTCCATGCACTCAGTCTGCCCCGAAGGCATGCGATCGTTGAGAAGGCGATCGAGACGCTTGGCCCAGACATCGCGCTCGTGCACGCCAAGGAGATTGCGGCGGATGGCTCCACGGGCGAGGTCACTCCGGGCCGTGGTGTGATCGATTTCGCCCACCTGTTTCGTCTCCTCAGGAAAGCCCTTCCGACCATCCCGATCATCCTCCACGGATTGAAGGAGGCCTACGTGCCCGAAGCTCTGGATCATCTGCGAGCAGCCCTCGAATCGGCCGAGACCACAGACACATTCGAGAGGGGGGGCGTAACCTTCCGCTATCGCGAGAGCGGCGAGGGCCTGCCCGTCGTGTATCAGCATGGTCTGGGCGGAGACCTCATGGTGCCCTGGGGCCTCTACTCTCCACATCGGGGCATTCGTCTGATCTCGTTCGACGCCCGCTATCACGGCGAGACACGACCGGCGAACGATCCGGATTCCCTGAGCTTCGCCACCCTCGCCGACGACCTGCTTGCACTTCTGGATCGCCTGAAGGTCGAGAAGGCCGTTGTCGGAGGGATCTCGATGGGGGCGGGGCTGGCCTTGAACTTTGCGATCCGCTACCCCGAGCGGACCCTTGGCCTGATCCTGACGAGGCCGGCCTGGCTTGATGAGCCGTTCCCCGAGAATGTGCGGATGTTCTCCGTCATGGCCGATCATGTCCGGCGTCTGGGACCGGTCGAGGGCCACGCGGAGTTCCGCCAGTCCCCGACCTATGCTCAGGTCCTGCACGAATCCACCGACTCCGCCTCCGCGCTCGACGGGATGTTCCTCCAGCCCCGGGTTGAGGAGACCGTGGACAAATACGACCGCATCCCGCACGATTGTCCTTCCCGCGACCGCTCCGACTGGAAACGGATCGCCGTGCCCACGCTCGTCCTTGCGAATCACCAGGACCCGATCCACCCCTGGGTCATGGGCGAGGTGCTTGCCGTCTCCATCCCCGGGGCTGAACTTCGCGAGCTCACCCCGAAATGCGTGGACATCGCGAAACATGGCGAGGACATGCAGCGACATATGAACGATTTCCTCCATCGCCACTTCCATACGGGACGAGCCGACTGATGCCGTGCCGTCTGATCCGTCCATCCTGCT
>JANOBY010000558.1:0-1532 GCA_031411935.1 Planctomycetales bacterium
CGGCGACAGCGGCGAGCAGGATCATGGAACGCATGGTTTGGATCTCCAGGTTGACGGGCGCCGGTCGGCGCCGCCGCGTTCAACGCACCGTGACGCTTGTTGATCCCACGGCGTCGGGCCGAGTGCGCCGGTCGAACGTATGTGCCCCTGGGATGCCGGCGACGCGGCCCGCTTCCGCATCGCCTCCCACGCGGCGGGCCCATCGGCGTCGAGGCGAATGAGACCGCGACCCCGCAGGCAACCGAACTCGCGTCGCGCCGTTTCTGCGCCGGTGGCCAAGCGGGGCCATGGCGGGGAGGGCGTCCCGACCCGCCCTTGAAGCTTATCGGGAGACCTGAACTTGCTGCTGAAGCCCGGGACGACTTGCTGGCGAGCGGAAACCGCCCCGCGCGCCGCGGTGTTTATCGACGTGGAGGACTATTTCGCCGCGGTCAGGTCGGCGATCGCTAAGGCCAAACGGTCGGTCCATATCCTCGGCTGGGCTTTTCATCCGCACACCCTTTTCGCGCCCGAAATCGAGTGCGCCGCGCCAGAAGATGATCAGATCGCGGCCGTCTTGAAGGCGACGGCGCAAGCCCGCCCTGAGCTCGATATTCGCGTGCTGTGCTGGAAGGCCGCCCTGCCGATCGCCATCACCCAGGAATACTATCCGCAGCGAGCGGCAAAGGTGTTCAGGGGCTCGACGGTCCGGTTCGTTCTGGACGGTCGGCTGCCGATCGGCGCCAGCCATCACCAGAAGGTCGTCGTGGTCGACGACACCATCGCCTTCTGCGGCGGATGCGACTTCGGCCCGGATCGGTGGGACACCTGCGACCACGACGACGAGGATCTGCGCCGGTCCGTCAAGCCGGGGGCGCCGCCCTGCTTTGATCCCCGACATGAGGTGATGAGCCTGGTGGACGGCAAGGCCGCCGAGGCCCTGGGGACCCTCTTCCGGGACCGCTGGCGTCGCGCGACAGGAGACATCCTCGTGGCGCCCGATACCCCGACCGGCGCGGATCCTTGGCCTGATCAGGGAACGCCCCAGTTTCGGGATGTCCGCGTCGGTCTTTCCCGCTCCGCGGCGGCCTGGGGTTCGGAGGCCCAGATCCGCGAGAACGAGGCGCTCTATCTTGCGTCCATCGCGGGCGCCAAGACCTGCATCTACATGGAGAACCAATACTTCACCTCTCCGGTCATCGCCGAGGCCCTCGCCCAGCGGCTCGGCGAGGCCAAGGGCCCCGAGGTCGTCCTGGTGTCGACGGGACACGCGCCGAGCTATTTCGATCAGCTGACCATGGACCGGACGCGATCCTTCTTCATCCGACGGCTCCAGGCGGCCGACAAGCACGGGCGCTTTCGGATCTACAGTCCCGTCACGAGCCTTGGGCGAACCATCATCGTCCATGCCAAGCTGGCGATCATCGACGACGTGCTCCTGCGGGTCGGATCCTCCAACATCAATAACCGGTCGCTCGGCCTCGACACCGAGTGCGACCTCTCGATCGAGGCGGCGGGCGCCGCCGCCGTCAAGGCGCGGACCGCTATCGGCC
>JANOBY010000559.1:0-17171 GCA_031411935.1 Planctomycetales bacterium
GGGGATCACCCCTCCGGCGTCGGCGGGTCTGGGGCAACCCCGCCGATCGGGGTTCCGCCGACGCCGGAGGGGTGATCCCCCCGGCGAGTCAGAGAGCCTTCGATGTCCCAGGTCTTGTAGTAGGCACATCTCCCAGGCGGAGGGCGGGCGGCCCAGTGTAACAACCGGGCCGCCCTCTCCCCTCGCATCGCCCCGACGGATCGACAGGACGGCTTCTCGGACGAGCATCCCATCCCCCGAGGTCTCGACCTCCGTGACCGCTCAAATCCGCCTGAACGACGTCCGCCTGGCGTGGGAGGCGAGGGACCCGGAGGTCGTGGGCCTGGTCGTCGCGCTGGCCGGGCAGGACGATCCGGAGCCCGAGTCGCCCTTGCGCGAAGGGGCGCCCACTCTCGCCCAGTTCCTGGCCGAGACCCGCAACGCCGCGTTTCGCAGCAAGCCTCCGGACGAGCAGTCCGCCGAGCGCCAGGCCCGCCTGCGGGCGTTGGAAGCGTCCGACGCCGAGGTGCCGCCGCCCGATCGGCTGGGGCTGCACCGCATCCTCGACGACCTGTGGGCCGACGCGGGCCCGGTCGCGCGGTCCTGGCTCCTGCGGATTGTCGCCGAGGTCCCGCCCCGATATGGACCGTGGAAGGCCCTGAAGCGGATCTTCAAGGAGGCGGAATCGGCCGGCGACATCGAGGTCTTCTCGGCCCTCGCCGCGAGGTTCGACGAGATGTACGCCGCTTCGAGTTCCGAAGTCGGGCTCGCGACCCTCGCCTACCTGCGCCGGCGGGCGTGGCGATTCCTCCGCAGGGCGGCGCAGAGGCAGCCCGCGTCGTACGCCGACCTCGCGAGCGACGTGCTCGCCCGCTACGGCGAGGACGCGAACTGGTCGCGGACGTGGATCGCCAACCACATCTTCTTCCACAACGCCGGCGGCTACGGCCGGACGGAGTTCCGGTCGTCGGCCATCTGGTCGTCCGACTGGATGAAGCACCGGGCGTACGCCGACCTCTGGAAACGCACGCCCCGGCCTCTGTTCGGCCTCCTGGAGAGGGCCCGCAACGACCGCGTGCGGATGTTCGCGGCCGACTGCCTCAAGGCCGACTTCCGCGCCTCCCTGCGCGAGGTCGAGCCGTCGTGGGTGGCCCGCCTGGTGAACGTGGGCAGCGCGCCGGTCGATACGTTCGTGGTCTGGATCCTCTCGAATGTCCCGCGGTTCGAGCAGTCGGCCTTCCGCTCGCTCGGGCTGCACGACGCGGCGCTTCGCCTCTTCGACTCCCCCTCGGACGAGGCCCGCGCCTACGCCGCCGAATACGCGAGGACCCACGCCAGGGACTTGCCGGTCGATACGCTGATCCGCCTGGCCGACAACTCGCACCGGGCCGTGAGGCGCCTGGCCGCGGACTTCCTCGGGGAGCGCGACCCGCGCACCGAGGTGGGCCTGGAGGCCTGGGGCCGCCTCCTGAACACCGAACACGGTGCGAAGCTCGCGGCCGAGGCCATCCGCAAGCACTTCGGCGCGAAGGAGCTGACGCCAGGGTGGTTCCGCGCGCACCTCTTCACCGAGAACGACGAGGCGTTCACCTTCCTCAAGGGCCTGCTCGCCCGCGTCCATCCGATCGAGACGCTCGGCCCGGATTTCTTCCGAGAGCTGATCGCCGACCTCAAAGGGGATGACGACGACGCGTCGGCCCGCGTGGCCCCGTTCGCGATGGCTGAGCTGTCCCGGTTCGACGTGAATGCCCTGCCGGTGGAATTCCACCGCACGCTGATCCTCGACGAGACGACGCGGGCTTCGCTCTTCGCCTGGGTGGACCAGGGGCGGTTGAGGGCGACGGCCTTCGGGATCGACTTCCTCAAGGCGCTGGCGTATCAGCCGGACTTCGAGGCCAACCCGTGGATCGCCGAGTTCCGGCGCACGGGGCCGGAGTGGGCGAAGTCGCTCGCCTTCGACCCCCGTTTGGCCGACCGCGTGATCGCCTGGCTCGGCGACGTCCGCAAGGTCCCGCCGGCGGATCTGGGATTCGAGTGGCTCCTGACGCTGGTCTCCCGCTCCGAGCCGAACCTCCACGACTTCGCCGTCGCGACCCTCACCAAGGGGTTCGTCCCGGCGGACTTCGCCCCGCGGGAGCCAAAGGCAGGCGCGGCCTCATCCGCAACCGCGGTGAACCTGGGCGGGGCGTCGTTCCTGTTCACGGGGAAGATGGCGACGCTCAAGCGTAAGGACGCCGAGGACCAGGCCAAGGCCGCGGGCGGGACGGTCGCCTCGGGCGTGTCGCCCAAGCTCCACTACCTCGTCATCGGGGACGAGGGATCGCCGCTCTACGGCCACGGCAAGAAGGGGGACAAGCAGACGAAGGCGGAGACGCTGAACGCCGCGGGCGCGAACATCAAGATCATCTCCGAGACGGCCTTCCTCAAGATGCTCTCCGGGGGCGTCCAGGAGGTGTCGGCCGACGCCACGGTCGCCGGGTGCGAGCGGCTCTGGGAGATGGCCACGGCGCCCGGCCCGGCCGACGCCCCGCGGGCGCGTTTCGCCCTGGACTACCTCCTGAGGCACCACCCCGACATCGCCCTGGCGAAGACCGACCGGCCGGTGGACCCGGGGGCGGAGGTCCCGCCGTCGTTCCTGTCGTTCGCCCGCGTGGAGCCCCTGTTCGCCGAGAGCCGCAAGCCGCTCCGCGACTTCGCCCTGGAGCTGGCCCGCTGGGAGTTTGCCCGCTGGTCGCCGCCGTCGGAATCGCTGGTGAAGCTGGCCGAGGCTCCCCACGCGGACGTCCGCCGGTTCGTGGCCGAGAGCCTGCTGGCCGACGACTCGCCCGAGCATCGCCGCTACCGGATCGACCCCGAGGGCCTGAGCCCGGCCGCCGTGTACGCCTTCTGCGAGTCGGCCGACAGCTCGACCCGCGAACTGGGCATGCGGCTCATCGCCCGATCGCCGCGCCTGAGGCGGCCCGAGGAGCTGTTCCGGCTCACGGACAGCCCGGATCGCCAGCTCCGGGCGTTCGTGGTCCGGGCCCTGTGGTCCCTGTATCGCGACCGGGGGATCACGGCGGGCTGGACACCCTCACTCCCCCCGGCCCCGACCATCGGCGCCGGGGCACGGAAGGCCGCCGCCGTCGCCGCCGAGGACCGAGGCACCGGCGCCCCCGCCCGGCCCGAGCAGTTGCCGGCCGAGCCCCGGGATCTGTGGCACCTCCTGCGCCGTTCCCTGTTCGAGCTGCCCCCGCCGCGGCCCGAGAAGGGGGAGGCCACGGACGCCGAAGGGCGACTGAAGCCCCTGCCCGCTCGCAGGGCGAAGCTCGCCCTGGTCGAGGTCCTGCGCGACCTGGCCGTCGAGGACGCCGCGTTCGCCCGCGGGGTCCTGCCGCTGGTGGAAGAGTTCCTCCCGTCTCGCGGCCTGAGCGAGCGGTCGGCATGCCTGGTGGCCCTCACGAGGATCCGTCACGCCTGGCCGGAGTTGCGGCCCGAGGAGGCGAAGCCGTGAGCGACACCCTCGACGTCTCTTTCCCCTACCGGGGCGACCTGAAGGCGGCCGTGGGCGTGGGCTCGCGGGTGGCGTTCGTGGCGATCCACCCCGAGGGGCAGCCGACGGGCCTGAACTGGCTCGACCTGACCGACGATCGCCCCCGGTGGCTCGTGTACGGACACCCCGGTGGCGCGGCGCTCGCGTCCGGCGGCGATGGGCTATGGATCGCCGGCCGCGACGGCCGGCTCCATCACGCCCCGTCCGGCGAGGATTCTAAGCCCATCGGCCCGGCGTTCCAGGCGATGCCGAGGGCCGTGGCGCTTCTGGCGGGCGACCGGCTCGCCGTGCTCGCGGGCACGGAGGTGACGATCCTCTCCCGCAAGCGCGCGGCCGTGGTGCAGACGCTGGCGCTACCCGAGCCCGGAACGGTCCTGGCCGTGGACCCATCCGGGCGATGGCTGGCCGCCGGGACCGAGGGCGGCACGGTCGCGATCTTCGAGGCCGAGACCTCGGCCGAGTTCCAGCCCGGCGACGCCTCGCGCCTGCATGAAGGCGAAGTGACGGCCCTTTTGTTCGAGCGCGACGACCTCCGGTTTTTCTCGGCCGGGGCCGACCTGAAGCTCCTCTCAACGCATGCGCGGGGGCGTCTGGAGCCCGAAGACAAGGGGCGGGGCAACGTCCACACCGATCGCGTGACGGCCATGATCTGGGGGCCGGAGGACCGGTTCTTCACCGGCAGCCGCGACGGGACGGTGAAGTCGTGGCCCCGCGTCGGCGGGGTCAAGCCGGTCACGCAAAAGGACGGTGTGGTCAAGGTCGTCTCGCTCACCCTGGCGAAGCGGCACGGGCGCGATCACCTGGTGATCGCGGGCGAGGACAACACGCTCCGCGTGTTCAGCCTCGACGCCGCCGGGAAGTTCGGGTCGCTCGTGCTTCGCGTCCACGACGCCCTCGCCTCGGCCCGGGACGACCTCTCCGGCGACGACCCCCGGATCCGCGAGGCGGCGATCCGCCAGCTCGCGAAATTCGACGACGCGGCAGCCCTGGCGATGCTGTCCGAGCGGGTCGGGCGCGACGCCGACCACGGTCTCCGCCTCCTGGCCGCGCAGCTCCTGGGCGCGTCCGACCACCCCCGCGCGCCGACGCTGCTGGAGGGCTTCCTCACGCACAACGAGCCCGCCGTCCGCGCGGCCGCTTTCGAGGGCTTGCGCCGGCAGCGCGGCCCGTCGGACCTCCGCACGCTGGACCTGTCTCTCAGGGCCGAGCGGGCGGAGATTGGCAGGATGGCCGTCGAGGCCTTGCAGGCGATCGCCGCGAAGGATGACCAGGCGCTGGCCCGATTGACGTCGGCCCTCTCGGCCCGGACGCCCGAGATCCGCCAGGCGGCGATCACGGCGCTGGAGGCCGCCTATCCGGCGAAATCCCCGACGGCGAACCTCGTGGCCCTCGGTGCCGAGCACGCCGACGTGAGGCGATCGGCCCTCCTGCGCCTCCATCGCCGCGGACTGCTCGGCGACCCGGGCGTGCAGGCCGCCCTGCGCCGTCGCGTCGAGGATCCCGACCCCGACGTCCGCCGCGTCGCGTTCCTCCTCGCGCTCCAGACCCGCAAGCCTCTGCTCGATGCCCTCCGCGCCCGAGACCCGGAGGTTCAGAGGCAGCTTGCCGAGCTGGAGGGCACCGACAAGGCTGGCGCCGTGGCCCCCCCAAAGGCGGCCCGCGGCCCGGACCCTGCGGCGAGGGTCGAGGGCCTGTCCGCGGACGACCTCGCCCCGCTCTTGCAGGCCGCGGCAAGCCGCTCGCTCGACACAAGCCTCCGCGGCGCCCGCGGCCTGGCCGTGCTGGGCGACCCGCGGGCCTTCGGCCTGCTGCTGCAACTCACGCGGGAAGAGGCCCCGGGCGCCCGGGTCGAGGTCTGCCGCGCGCTGGCCGCCCTGGACGACCCCCGCGCCTCCGAGCGGCTGCGATCCCTCCTCTCCGACCCGGACCTGGCCGTCCGCGACGCCGCCTTCACGGCGCTGGCGAGGCTCGACCAGGACCAGCCCCTGAGGGCGGCCGAGGTGGGCCTGCACGCGCCGGCGGAGAACGTCCGCCAGCGTGCCCTTCAACTCCTGGTGGCCGAGGCGAGGAAGTCGCCCGCCCTGGGCCCCGAGTCCCCCGCGCGGGCGATGCTCGCGGATGCGTTGAACGACAGCCTCCCGGCGGTCCGGGGCGAGGCATTCAAGGCCTCGCTGAACCTCAAGGTCGGCGGGGGCGGGCCGGCGACGCTTCGGTTCGCCATGAGGAGTCTGCACGCGGACGTCCGCCGCGAGGCGCTGACGGAAGCCATGGCCGGCCTGGCCGACCCGGGCGGCTGGGACGTCCTGATGGAGTTCTTCAACGACCCGGACCCGGCCCTCCGCGCCTCGGCGTTCGAGTTCGCGGCGAAGAAGAGCAAGGGGCTGGAGATCCTCGACGCGGCCCTCGGCTCGCGCTACGCCGACCTGCGCAAGGTCGCCGTGGACGGCCTGGTGAAGAAGCACACGGCCGCCTCCCAGAAGCTCCTGATCCGCGCCCTGGAGGACGAGGACCGGGGCGTGAGGCTGGCCGCGTTGACTTCGCTCGTCGAGGACGACGCCCGGCCCGTCCTGTCGCAGGCGATCGACAGCCCTCACCCCGACGTCCGCCTCTGCGCCGCGAAGGCCCTGGCCCGGCACGGCGACCCTGCGGCGGTTCCTCCCCTGCTGGCCCTGACCACGGCCCCCGAGCCGCGAGAAGACGAACGGAAGAAGGACTGGGCGGACCTCGCGGAGTCGGCCCTCGATGGCCTGGGCGAGCTGGGCGACCCTTCCTCGCTGACCGTCCTCATCCCCCTGATCGACAGCCCACACCCGGCGATCCGCCAGAGGGCCGCGCAGGCGATGGCCTGGTGCGCCCCGCCCGACAAGCTGGCCCCCCTGCTCGACGCCCTCCGGCATGACGACCCGCGGGTGAAGTATCACGCGGCGCTCGGCCTGGCCTACGCGGGCGATGCCTCGGCCGGCACCCTGGTCTTCTCCGAGGCGGCGACGGGCTATCTCAACGCGGGCGAGACGCTGGGGGCAGCGCTCGCGCTGGCCGATTCGGCGGCGGGCGAGGGGCACCTGGTCGCCGCCCTCGACGACAAGAACGCGAAGGCCCGCTCCCGGGCCCTCCTGCTCCTGCTCATGCTGGAGTGGAAGAGGCCGCGAGGATCGGCCTCGCGTTGCCTGGCGGCCCTGTCCAGCCGCGACGGCCGGACGCGGCTCCTGGCGGCCGAGGCGCTGGAGGCCCTGGCCGACCCGTCGGCGTTCGCCGGGTTCCTCGTCCGCCTCGTGAACGATCGCGACGGGAAGCCCTGGACGATCCCCCTGGCCACGGTGGACACCCTGGCGGAACTCCTCGTTCGCGCGGACCCCCGGCTGCGCGCCCGCACGGCGAGGCTGCTGCGGCATCTCGACGCCGACGAGCAGGACGCGTGGAACCAGGCCTGGGCGATCCACTCGGCCCGCTTCGCGTCGGAGATCGCCTCGCTGCGCACGACCGACGCGGGCCCCGTCACGCCGCCCCGGCCCCAGGAGAAGGCCGGAGGCTGGCGCGGAGTGGCGGCCGGCGCGATGGCTTCCCTCCGCGAGGCCACCGGACGCGGCGCGCCGAGGTCGCCGGACGCGGCGCAGGCCCTGCGCGAGCTGGCGTTCGGCGCGTATGTGGGCCTGCTCAGGGAGCAGGGAGGATCGCAGAAGGGGGTCACCGACGCCGCCGTCCTCCGGGTGCGTCAGACGGCCCTCAACCGACTTCTGTCGCTGGCGAAGGCCGACCCCGCCGCCGCCGACGCGGCCCGGCAGGTCCTCGTCCAGGCGCTGGGCGACCCGAACGCGGCGATCCGTATCCCGGCGTTCGAGGCCCTTCCGTCGCTGGACCTGGACGCGGCCACGCTGGCGGCCGAGGCGCTCGGGACCGGCCACCTCGACCTGGGGGTGAAGGCCCTGGAGACGCTCGCCGCCGGCGGGACGACGAACGAGGGCCGCCGCGTTCTCGATCAAGCCATGCTCACCCGTAGGGATGACCTCGCGGCCGAGGCGGCGAGGCTCCTCATCGCTCGCGAGGGGGCGGCCCCCGTCGCCGGGCGGGCGCTGGAGGCCGCCCATGAGCCCCTACGCCTCCTGGCGGTCTCCTGGCTCGTGGACCAGTACGAGAAGGACCCCTCGGCCCGCGACCTCCTGCGGGGCGCCCTGAAATCGCGCCATGCCGCGATCCGCGAGGCCGCCGCCCTGAGGCTCGCCACGAAGAAGGACCCGGAAGCGTTCGATGCGCTGGTGACGTTCCTCGGGGCTGCCCCGAGACCCGACACGGCGTGGGCGTTCCTCAACGCCCTCGTCCGCCTGGGCGACCCGCGGGCGGCGTCGGCGTTCCTCGATCGCGTCGAGAACGACCCGGCCGGCACCGCGCCGACCGAGGAACTCATCCTCGCCGCCGGCCAGTTCCGCCGGCCCGAGGTCGTCGATCGGCTGTTCGCCCTGTGGGACAGGGACCGCAAGCACGGATCGAAGATCCTGCTCGCCCTTCACGCCATCAGCGGGCACGACCAGGAGATCGAGGATCCGGAGGACGAACGGCCCGACCGCAGCGGGGAGCAGGCGCAATTCCCGAGGCGGGACGACGTGCTCGCGCGGCTGCTGGCGCGCGTCACGGCGCCGGGCGAGAAGGGCGGACTGGTGCTCATCCCTTCGGCGCGGTGGGCGCGGTCGAAGGCCGTGGACCCGGTCCTCGCCGGGCTCGTGAGGCACCCGGACGAGATGATCCGGCGGGCCGCGATCGAGGCGCTGGGGTGGCGTCTCCGCAAGCGAGACGGCGACCCCGCGCCCCTGATGGAGGCGCTGGGCTCGAAGGACCCGGTCGCCCAGCTGCTGGCGGCCGAAGGGCTGGCACGCGCCGGCCTCGCCGAGGGGATCTCGGTCCTGCTGGCCAGCGTCGAGTTCGTCCCCGACCTGGACCTCCGCCGGCGGGCCGTGCGGGCCCTCGGCGAGCTGGCCGACCCGCGGGCCGTGGACGTCTTGATGAAGCTCGCCTCCGAGGAGGGCCACGCCCTCCAGGACGCGGCGTCCGAGGCGATCGGGCACCTCGGCGCGTCGAAGCACGCCGAGGCGATCGGCCGCCTGCTGGAGAGGCACGCCCGGGGACAGGGCAGCGTGGTCGCCGAGGCCTACAAGGGGCTGCGGTGGCTCGGCACCCCCTCCGCATGGCGGCTGATCCGCGAGCGCGCGGCCGACCGCTCGGCGCCGTACCGCGACGTCGCGATCGAGCAACTCGCCCACCACGACGACCCGGCCACGCGCGACCTTCTCCTGCGCATGCTGGCCGAGGAGGATTCCTACGACACGCTGGAGGTCGCCTTCGCCTCGGCCCGGAGGCTTTTCGGGCCCGAGGCCCTCGAACCGGACGAGGCGATCCTTCAGAACGAGGAGGCGGAGTTCTCGGACGACCAGGACCACGCCCTGCTCCGGGTGAGCGAGCGAGGCACGCCCGCGAGGATCTTCGCGATCCTGGCGCGATGCCCCTCCGAGACCGTCCGGGACACGCTCGCCCGCTCGCTCATGACGCGACCGACCCTGCCGGTCGCCGAGGCGCAGGAGGCCGTCGCGAGCCGGGAAGCCGTCGTCGCGGGGCTGGCCGCCCACATCCTCGGTTGGGCCGGCGGCTCGGCGAAGGGGGCCCCACCCGTGGTCGAGGCGGCGCTGGGGCGATGGTGGGCCGCCTGGGACGGCCACCTGAAGGAAGGCCGCCGCGAACAGGACGACGATGACGAACCGGATCGGTCGCTCGTCTCGTGCCTTCGCCATCTCGCCTGGGCGGCCGGTCGGCTGGGCGTGGGGATCGAGATCCTGGCTCGCATGGCGACGGCGGATGCGGGCGGTGGCCCGGCGGCGGAGGTTCGCGAGGCGGCCGTCGAGGCCATCGCCTCGCTGCCCGCGACGCCGGCCGCGATGAAGGCCCTCGAAGCGGCCGCCGAGGGGGGCGATCCGGGCGTCCGCGCGCTGGCGGCCCAGGCACTCGGGCGCGACGCGCCGGACCGGGCTGCCGGCCTGGCCGAGCGGTTGATCTCCGATCGCGTGGCGTTCGACCGCCTCAGCCGCGCCGAGGGCGAGCGTCTCACCCCGTTCCTGCGCCAGGTCGCCCGCCAGGTCCACTATCAGGGTGTGGCCGTGCCCCACCTCGTGAAGAACCGCGACGTGGGGGCGCTTGCCGCCGTGGCCGAGGACCGCTCCCTCGCGGAGGCCGCGCGGCTCGGGGCCGTTGAGGGCCTGGCCGCCATGGCGATCGACGCGGCCGACGAGGTCCTGCGGCGGATCGGTCGGGATGAGCGAGAGGACGAGGACTTCCGCAAGGCGGCCTGGCGCGGCCTGAGGCGATCCCAACGGGCCGGAGCGAAGGCGCGGCCCCCGAAGGCCGAGGTGCGCCCATGAGCGACGAAACCGCCCCCGACACGGCACCCGACGGACCCTCCGTCCCCGAGCGGACCGAGGTCCACCTCTCCTACGCCGCCGCCAGCCGACTTGTCGCCGGCGAGGGCTCGGCGCAGCTCGCCCTGGCCGGCAACCTGCTCCGCGACCCGGTCCGGTTCGACGGCGTGATCAAGGACCCTCTGCGGTTCCGCGAGGCCATGTCGGCCCTCTACGCCGTCGTGGCCAGCGACATGCGTTATCGGCCGAAGGACCGCACCGCGTACCTCGCCTACACGCGGATGCGCCGCGAGTCCTCGGGCCTCGACGCCTGGCAGGCGCAGCGCGAGTATTTCTCGTGGCTGCTCCGCAACGACCCGCTGGCCTTCGTGATCCTCGATCCCGTGGTGACCGTCCACCCGGATCAGGTCTTCTTCGAGGTCTTCAGCAAGGACGAGGGGGCCTACGCGAAGCTGGGCATCGATCGCGACGCATTCGCGACCGAGCAGGAGCCCACCTTCGGCACGACGAACATCGACTTCAGCCAGGCCCTGTTCCAGGGCATCCAGCGGATGAGGTCCTACCGGGAGACTCGCCTGACCATCGGCCGCGAGGGCGTGGCCCTCGCCACGAAGGCGGCCGGCGAGGTGCTGGAGAAGACGATCCGCGTGCCCGATTCCTGGCTCCGCGGGTTCTTGCAGGTCCAGTCCGCGGCCGCCCTGCCTCGCGACACGTTTTCGCTCGCCCCGGTGGACCTCTACAACGCATTGAGGCACCTGCGGCTCCATGCCGACAGGAAGGGCCAGCGCCGCGGGTTGCGCGTGGAGCTGATGCCCGGCCAGGTCCCGCGGCTCGTGCTGGAGCCCTGGAACGAGGTCATCCCCGCGACCGCGGGGCCCTACAAGGGCAAATCGGCGCGGGTTGCGCGGGTCTGGGGGCGACGTCGCCTGCTCCTGCTCCAGAGGTTCGTGCCGTTCGTTGAGGAGGTGGACGTCCACCTCCTCGGCAGCGGCCTGCCCAGCTTCTGGGTCCTGAAGGGCCGAGGGGTGTCGCTGACCCTGGGCATGACCGGATTCACGGCGGCGAACTGGTCGCAGGCCCTGAACTTCGACCTGCTCCTGCCCCGCAAGGCCGAGCCCGGCGGGAAGTCGCTGGAGGCGGTGCTCGCCCACCTGGAGGGCCGATGGGCGGCCGGCGCCGGCGAGCTGGCCAGGGCGACGAAGCTGCCGTGGCCCGCGCTGATCGAGGCGCTGCAGCTCGGCTGCCAGCAGGGGAGGATCATGTACGACCTCGCGGCGGACGTCTATCGCCTCCGCCCCCTCACTGACGCCCCGCTGGACCTCGGCCGTCTGGAGTTCCGCGACGCCCGCGAGCGCGTGGCCCACGACCTGCTGGTCCGCCGCGGGGCGGTCTCCATCGTCTCCGAGAATCGCCTGCCCGGCGCGGGGCTGGAGCTGACGGGCAAGGTCGTGGTGGACGAGGAAAAGCGCGAGTACCGGCCCCAGATGCTGCTGGCCGACGAGGGGCAGGTCACGCGGGCCGAATGCACGTGCTCCGCGTTCCGCAAGCAGGGGCTCAAGGCCGGGCCCTGCGCCCATCTCGTCGCGCTGCGATTGGCCTACGGCGCCCGCGAGGCCGAGCGGGCCTCGGGCCGCGTGCCCGCCGACGCGATCAGTGCCGAGGCCCGCGCCTTCAGCCGACGCGACGCGGCGGGCGAGGACGTCTACCAGGTCACGCTCGACCGCCGTCGCCTCAAGGTTCGCTGGGGCCGGGCCGACGGCCAGGGCCGGCTCCAGACCCTCACTTTCGACTCGCCCGAAGAGGCCCGTGCCGCCTACTTCGCCCGGATCTCCGATCTCGTCGCCCGCGGCTTCCTCGACGCCTCGAACGGATAATCCCGCGCCATGAGCACCCTGATCACCACCGACCCGATGAGCCTGTGGCGTGCGATCGTCCAGGCCGGGGGCATCCAGCCCTATATCGACGCCCAGCTCGCCGAACGAGGCTTCCTCGTCGCCCGCCGCGAGACGGACACGATGTCCGAGCGCGAGCTGGCCGACTACAAGAAGTCGCTCAAGGCCGAGGCCCTGGAGCGCGCCCGCCTGCGGAGCGAGGCCTGGACCGCCTACCGCGCCGAGCACATCGTCTACCTCGGCGACGGCATCTACTGGAACGACGAGCCCGGCCCCGACAAATGGGACCACCCCAGGGCCGAGGAGCGCGCGGCCGAGAACGAGCTGCCCGCGCTCGACTCGCCCCGGCAGCTCGCCGACGCCCTCGGACTGACGATCCCCCAGCTCCGCTGGCTCGCATTCCACCGCGACGCCGCCACCAGGCTCCATTACCGCCGCTTCACGATCCCCAAGCGCGACGGCTCCGAGCGGGCGATCTGGGCCCCCATGCCCCGGCTCAAGGCCGCCCAGCGGTGGATCCTGTGGAACGTGGTCGAGAAGCTCCCCGTGCACGGCGCCGCCCACGGCTTCCTGCCGGGCCGGTCGATCCTCACGAACGCCGCGGTCCACCGCGACCCGGACCTCGTCGTCAAGGTGGACCTGAAGGACTTTTTTCCGACCATCACGCTGCCGCGGGTCAAAGGGGTCTTTCGCAAGGCCGGCTATCGCGAGCACGTGGCGACCCTGCTCGCCTTGCTCTGCACCGAGTCCCCTCGCGAGGTCGTCGAGCACGAGGGGAAGACCTACTACGTCGCTCTGGGCCCGAGGAGCCTGCCCCAGGGGGCGCCCACGAGCCCGGCCCTCACGAACACGCTCTGCCTTCGGCTCGACCGCCGCCTGTCGGGCATGGCCAGGCATCAGGGTTGGAGGTATTCCCGCTACGCCGACGACCTGGCGTTCAGCCGCCAGGCGGATTCGGCCGGGCCGCCCGGGATCGGCCGGCTTATGGGGTCGATCCGTCGCATCGTGGAGGCCGAGGGGTTCGCGGTGCACCCGTCCAAGACCACCGTCGGGCGACGAGGCGGGAGGCAGGCCATTACCGGGCTGCTCGTCAACGGCGACCGACCGCCGCGGGTCTCTCGGGAGACGAAGCGCCGACTCCGGGCGGCCATCCACAACCTGGCCCAGGGGAAAGCGGGCGAGCGTTCCGAGCCCCCGGCAACCCTCGCCGGGCGTGCCTCCTTCATCGGCATGTCCGAGCCGACCGTCGGGAAGGCCTTCCTGGATTCGCTCAATCGCGCGTTGACGACCGACCCCCACGCATAGAGGAGAAACGGAGCCTCGGTGGAGTCTCGACGGCGGGTCGCCGGCCTGACCGATGCCCAGCAGAGCCCCACGATTTCTCAGGACGATCGCGGCACGTCATCGGCCACACGCGTCGATCCTCTCTCTCCTTCTCGCGAGCTCGAATCCCACACGAGGGGTCGGGAACCGCGATAACCGACTCTCGACGCTCGTCCTTCCTGAGGCAGACGCCGGCTCATGGGCTCAAGAGCCTGATTTCTCTCGCCTTGGAGCGGATCGACACGCTGCGCCCCGAGCTACCCTCGCAGCCCTGACGGGGGTAAGATGTACAGATGGTCAAAGCAATGGCGAGCCTTTTCTTTCGGTGCGTCGGGGGCCGATCATGTCCAGGCAAGACACGCGCAGCCTTTTCGACGAGCCGGACGAGGCCCCCGAGCCGCCTCCTGGACCGGACGCCCCGCTCGCCGAGCGGATGCGGCCCCGCACGCTCGACGAGTACGTCGGACAGGGCCACCTCCTGGGCCAGGGCCGGCTCGTGCGGAAGCTCGTCGATGGCGGCGGCCCGCTGCCGTCCCTGATCCTCTGGGGGCCGCCCGGCACCGGCAAGACCACGCTCGCCCGCCTCTTGACGGGGAAGGCGGGCACCCGGTTCGTCCCGCTGTCGGCGGTGCTCTCGGGCGTGAAGGAGCTGCGCGAGGCGATCGCCGAGGCCCACGATGCCAGGCGCCGGGGCCGGCGCACGGTCCTGTTCATCGACGAGATCCACCGCTTCAACAAGGGCCAGCAGGACGCCCTGCTCCCGGCGGTCGAGGATGGGACCGTCACCCTGATCGGTGCGACGACCGAGAATCCCTCGTTCGAAGTCAATGCCGCATTGTTGTCCCGGGCGAGGGTCCTCGCCCTCCAGCCGCTCACCGAGGCCGACATTGCGGAGGTCCTCCGGCGTGCCATGTCCGATCCCGAGCGTGGGCTGGCCGCACTATCGCCCGCGGTGGACGGCCAGGATCTGGCCCGGCTGGCGATCGCTTCGGGTGGCGACGCCCGCGTGGCCCTGACCACCCTGGAGTCGGCGGTCCTGGCGACCGAGCCGGGCCAAGACGGCTCGCGGCGGGTGGATCGCGAGACGCTGGTGGAGGCGGCCGGACGCGCCCGCTTCGCCTACGACAAGGGCGGCGAGGAACACTTCAACTTGATCAGCGCCCTGATCAAATCCCTTCGAAACTCCGATCCTGACGCCGGCCTCTACTGGCTCGCCCGCCTGATCGAGGGCGGGGCCGACCCGGTCTTCATCGCCCGGAGGCTCTGCATCCTGGCCTCTGAGGACGTGGGGCTGGCCGACCCGCAGGCGATCGTCCAGGCCGCCGCCGCCACCCAGGTCGTGCAGTTGATCGGCCTGCCGGAAGGGCTCTACCCGCTCTCGCAGGCGACGGTCTACCTGGCCCGAGCACCGAAGTCGAACGCCCTGAAGCGGGCCTACTTCGCCGCCGCCGAGGACGCCACGGCGACGGCCCGCGAGCCGGTCCCGCTCCACCTGAGAAACGCCGTGACCGGCCTGATGAAGTCCCAGGGCTACGGACAGGGCTACCGCTACGCGCACGACGACCCCCTGGCCAGGGGCGAAATGCCTTGCCTCCCCGAGTCCCTGCGGGGCCACACCTACTGGGAAGAACCCTCCGGCTTGGGAATGCAAAACGCCGGACCGCCAAATCGCCAGGGTGCGGAGGACAGGAAGAATCCCAAGAAAAATGGATCATGAACGACAGAACCACTAAAATTTGTTCCTTTCCCTCCGCGCCTTCGCGTCTTGCCGGTTCAAAAATCCGCCGCAATCGCACATTCGCTTCTTGACGCCAACAACTTTGAATTGCAAAGTGTGGTCCTCCGGCGAGCTTCATCGCTGGGAAATCGGGGAGGGCTGGCGCGATGCGATCATGGTGGAGGCAGCTGGATCGGATCCTGCGGGGCGAGGCCACGCGGATCTCGGCCATGAGGACGGGGCGGGTCGAGGTCGACCCCGTGGGGTTGAGTCTCCTGCTCATCGGCCTGGCGGCGACCTATGGCGTGTGCATGGGGTTCTATGCGTTGTTCCGCGGGGGGGTGTCGGCCTATCCGCAGGTGGTGGCCTCGGCGGTGAAGGTCCCGGCCCTGTTCGTGCTCACGCTGCTGATCACCCTGCCGTCGCTGTATGTGTTCAATGCGCTCATGGGGTCGCGGCTCTCTCTGGGCGCGGTGGTGAGGCTTCTCACGGCCATGACGGCGGTGATCGTGGCGGTGCTCGCGTCACTGGGGCCGATCGTGGCGTTCTTCTCGGCGAGCACGACGAGCTACCCGTTCATGATCCTCCTGAACGTGGCCGTGTTCGGCGGGGCGGGGCTGCTGGGCCTGGTCTTCCTGCTCCAGACGCTGCACCGCCTGAACCTCGTGCTGGACGAGCCGGCCGAGGAAGCGGTGGGCGAGGAGAAGGGGCAAGGCCCCGCGCCCGGGGCGCTCGACGTGACCGAGAAGCAGGTCCTGAGCCGTCACGTGAAGACGGTCTTCCGCTGCTGGGTGCTCCTGTTCGGCGTGGTCGGGGCGCAGATGGGCTGGGTCTTGCGGCCGTTCCTGGGCCGACCGGGATTGCCGTTCGCCTGGTTCCGGGCGCGCGAGTCGAACGTGTTCGCGGCGGTCTGGGGGGCGATCCAGAGCCTGTTCTCATGATCGCGCGACGGGTCTTGCGCCGGGTGGACGACGTGCTCCGGGGCGGTCCGTCGTCGCCGTGGGGCCTGGCGCTGCTCTGCGCCCTGGTGTACGGGTCCGCGATGGGCAGCTTCGGCGGGGTGACGGGCGACCGGGCGTGGCAGGTCGGCTACTCGGCGGTGAAGGTGCCGCTCTTGCTGGGGGCCACGCTGGCTCTGGCCCTGCCGAGCTTCGTGGTCATCAATGCGCTGGCCGGCGTGCAGGAGGACCTGGGCCGCGCCGTCCGCGCGATCGTGATCTCGCAGGCCACGCTGGCGATCTTGCTGGCGTCGCTCGCGCCCATCACTCTGTTCTGGTACGCCTCATCGACCGACTACACGACGGCGATCCTCTTCAACGGGGTCATGTTCGCGGTGGCGAGTTTCGGGTCGCAGGTGGCCCTGCGGAGGCTGTACGCGCCGTTGATCGCGCGCGACCCCCGGCATCGGACCCCCTTGCGAGCCTGGGTGATCCTCTACGCCTTCGTGGGGGTCCAGATGGGCTGGACCCTGCGGCCGTTCCTGGGCGCCGCCAACCAGCCCGTCGAGTTCTTCCGGGGCGGCGAGCTGGAAAACGCCTACGTGATCGTGGCCCGGATGATCCTCAGGGTGGCGGGGCGATGAGCCGGCCAGGGCCGCAAGGCCCGAGGCGCGGCCGCCCCCTCGTTCGAGCGAATCCGCGGAAGGAACCGGTCCGCACAAAGCGCCCTCCCCGGGCCCAAGCCAGGTCCTCCGGGCCCCCAAGGGCTCCGGCCCCGCCGCAACCCCACCGACGTGAGGATCAAGGCGTTCACCCACGCCTCGGTCCGATAGAGACTCTTTTATGTTGCGTCAGGCTCTAACCGCTGCGTCCTAGCAACTCAGGTCGGCCGGCAATAATCCGGCGATTCGGCTTCCGACCACCGGAGGCGGTGCTTATGGTGGTAAGACACGCGGCACCGGCCGCGGCAAGGACCTACCATGCCCCCGATGCATCGCATTCTCATCGTCGAGGACGAGGACAAGCTCCGGCAGGCCCTCAGGCGTGGCCTCACCGAGGTCGGCTATGAGGTCACCGCGGCCGAGGACGGCGACGAGGGACTGGCCCTCGCGTTAGCCGAGCCCTTCGACCTCCTCATCCTCGACCTCATGCTCCCCGGTCGCGACGGCCTCCAGCTCCTCCGCGAGCTCCGCACCGCGGGCATCGCGACCCCGGTCCTCATCCTCTCGGCACGCGGCGAGGTCGACGACCGCGTCCGCGGGCTCGACTCCGGGGCCGACGACTACCTGCCCAAGCCGTTCGCCTGGTCGGAACTCGAGGCGAGGGTCCGGGCCGGCCTCAGGCGGCGGGCGGGGAACGAGGGGGTCCACCTCCGCGTCGGGGGCGTCGAGC
>JANOBY010000560.1:0-2468 GCA_031411935.1 Planctomycetales bacterium
AGGAGCTCGTGGCCCGCGCCCTGCATCGCTACGGATCGCGGCGAGATGGTCCCTTCGTGACCGTCCCCCTGCCCTCGTTGAGCCCATCGTCGGCCGAGGGGGATCTGGTCGCCCAGTTCTCACGCGCTGAGGGAGGCGCCATCCTTCTGGACGAGGTGGGCGACGCCTCGCCCGAGCTCCAGGTCCAGCTCCTGAGGGCCATCGAGGCCCGGGGGCCGGCGTTCGACCTGCGTATCCTCGCGACCACCCAGCGCCCCCTGACGGATCTGGTCGGCGCGGGCTCGTTCCGGGAGGATCTCTTCTTCCGGCTCAACGCCTTCCCGATCCGGGTGCCGCCCCTCCGCGACCGCACCGACGACATCGCCGAGCTTGCGGCCCACTTCCTGCGGCGGGGCCGGCCCGGGGGCGATTCGCGGATCGCGCCCGAGGTCCTCGCGGCCCTGCGATCGCGAGCCTGGCCGGGCAACGTGCGCGAGCTTCGCAACGCGGTCGAGCACGCGGTGATCGTGTCGCGAGGAGCCCCCATCCGGGCCGAGCATTTGCCCTCCCCCGGCATGCCCGCGGCGACCCCGGCGACGTCCCTGCATGAGGTCGTCACGTGCTGGTCCGAGATCGAGATGGCCCGATCCCCGTCCGACCTCCACGAACGATTCCTCCACGCCGCCGAGCCCGCTATGCTGCGAGCGGTGCTCGCCCAGTGCGCCGGTAACCGCGCCGCGGCGGCCTCGGTTCTGGGGATCGACCGGGCCACGCTCCGGCTCAAGCTGAGGCGATATGGGATCGAGGCGTAAGGGGATCTCGCTTTCTCCCTCGGCCCGATTCGCCTGAGCCGCAGGTGTTTATGCGGACCGACATGGTCGACCGCGGTCCCATTCTCCCAGCAGGGCGGGCGTCCCCCCGTACCGGGATTTCATGGGGCTGCGGGCGATCAAAAACCGCTCCAGGGTGATCGGAGCCGGCCTCGCCGAGAAATTCCCGAGCGTGCCCACCACCCCGGCGATCGGTAGCTGTTGGCACCTCGATACTATCGGGAGGCGTGGTGACTTCGACCACAACGCCGGCTCATTGACAATCGGGACTCTCCAGGAGGGCTCTGCCCCGCGCACGGGAACCCCCGTTTCGCGAAAACGTGATTTTGCAGAACGAACCCAATTCCGTCGCCCGGATGGCCCGGGCTCATCGCACGGATGTCTCTTCCAGGAAATCCTTTAGGTCTCAAATCCGGCGCGAACCGCGGGAAGCTCCGGCGGGAAAACGAAGCCAAAACGAACCCAAAACGAAGCCAATTTGGGGCCTCCGAACGGAAAACGAACCCAATTTCCGGGGGCTCGCCGCGACGCAGATCCACCGACATCAACCCAGATTCGTCGGGCCGAAGGCTTTGGGGAGGAGGTGCGAGAGCGAGGCCCCGAGGATCTCGGGCCCGTCGCACACGCTCAGGACCTGGGCGTCGGGGCCGAACTCGTTGATGACCTGGCGGCACGCCCCGCACGGGGCGGTGGGCGTGGGTGTCGGCGTGTAGACGACCACGGCCCGGATCTTCGTCATGCCCTGGGCGACGGCCCGGAAGATCGCGTTCCGCTCGGCGCAGCTCGTGAGCCCGTACGAGGCATTCTCCACGTTGCAGCCCGACACGATGTCCTCATCGTCGGTCAGGATCGCCGCCCCCACGCGAAAATGGCTGTAGGGACAATATGCCTGATCGCTCGCCTCGCGGGCGGCGTCGGTCAGGGCCTTGAGCATCGTCTCGGTCAGTTCCGGGGTCATGCCGGGCCCTCCTCGATCAAGAAGTCAGGGAGCAATCGCCTCATTCCCGTTCCGGGTGAGCATCGCGTTCAACGTCTTCCGGCTCGTGTCGCTCGTGACGAATTTGACCCAACCGTCAGCTTGTAAGGCGTTGAACCCATTCGGATGGTGGCTCCCCATGCCCGTGGGGGTGGTCGCCATCACGAAGGGGATCTCGTCGGGCCGGGTCCAGGCCACGGCGTGACGGCTTTCGACCACGAGCAGAGTGGTCGAGAGGCCGTCCTTGATCTCCTCGAACCGAATCGTATGGAGGTCGGACGGGAAGGCCGTCCCGGGACCCATCACGCCCTGATAGCCGGTCGTCCGAGGCGTCAGAGAGGTATCGGTCGGACATTCATAGAGCCCCGGCATCAGGTCAAGCAGCGTGACGTTGTGCGGGCTATCCCACGGTTCATCGAGATGGAATCTGTCATAAAGGTCGCGCTGCTCAAGGTAAGGGAGGATGGCGACACGCCAGCTCAGCATAGGCCTCCCTGACTTGTCCGTGATCGCGACGGAAGGGAAGGAGCCATACGTCGATTGATAGTTGTGCAGGGCCAACCCGATTTGTGACAGGTTATTCGTGCATTGAGATCGTCGCGACGCTTCTCTCGCGGCTTCGACCGCAGGCGTTAGCCAGAGGACGGCGAGAAGCAGGAGGCACCCAAGCACCCCGAAGCCGA
>JANOBY010000561.1:0-4185 GCA_031411935.1 Planctomycetales bacterium
TCGGGCCGGATGAGGGCCCAGTTGTGCGGGACCGCGTCGGGATTCCTGAAGCGGATCGCGATCGGCTCGCCCGCGCGGGCCTTGAGGCTCGTCGGCACGAACGAGAGGTTCTTGCCGGCCTCGATCGTGATCGTGCGGGCGCCCTCGATCGGCGTGCGCCAGGGGTTGGGCGGGGGGGGCGTCATCCTGGCCATGTCGGCCAGGATCGGATGCGCGGCGATCGTCCTGATCCGCGACTTGTAGCCGGGGATCTCGGTGAACGGGTCCGCGAGCGCGTGCACCGTTGCGAACACATCCAGGGCCCGACCCCCGTCCACCTTCAAGCGGAGCTGGAGCTGATTCACCGGCTGGATCTCGGGGATTTCGAGGAACAGGGTCGTCCCATCGTCGAGCACATGAGCCCGATAGATCTTCACGAGATCATGTCCTGGAGTGTCGGGATGGCCGGGCGAGAGTTCGGGCGATCCGTACTGCGATCCATAGCGATAGTTCCAGCTCTGCGCGAAGTGGCTGCTCGCCTCTCCCGCCACCGTTCGCTCGATGGGCGAGGAGAATCGCACGAGCACTCCGTTCTCATGGACATGAAGTTCCACCGGAAGTTGCACCCGGTCGCCCGTGTAGCGCACCCTCTGGAAGCACCCGTCGTCGGCGGTGTAGCTGCCCCATCCGGCCATGCCCGACACGTAGAACTGCCCGTCCTTCGGCGAGAATCGGGCGCGATGCGTGCCCGAGCGGAAGTCGCCGGGCAGGGGCACCACGGCCCCTTGGGGCTGGTCGCCCACTCGGTCGCGTAGGACGAGGAAGTGAGTACCGGTGCCGAACGAGGTGTGGATCATCTGCCCCTTGAGTGGCCCCCAGCGGTCATCGGGCACGAAAACCTGGCCACCACTGGAGTTGTCGAGCCCTCGCGGCAGATAGACAAGCGGGAGGCCGGGCGGCTTGCCGTCACGAGGCCCGCGATAGCCGTAAAAGCCGCCGCGCTGGATCTCATAAATCATCGACGCGGGGGTCCATTCCCCCTCGGACGCAGGGACGGTGATCACTCCCTCGGGCGAGAGGCCCAGGCCGTCAGGGTTGCGGAACCCGGTGGCGAGGACCTCCACCGTCTTGCCGTCTCCACCGATCTTGAGCAGTCCTTCGGGGCCGGACGCGGTGTAGAAGTTGCCTACGCGGTCGCGCTGGAGGCCGCAGGTGAAGTCGTGCCCGCCATCGCTCGTCTTGAAAGCGTTGCTCACGCATTCATAAAAGTCGGTCTCGCCGTCGCCGTTCAGGTCGTGCAGCCGGGTGATCTGGTCGCGGCCAAGGACGTACGTATCTCCGTCGTCCACCACGAGCCCAAGGGCCTGATGAAGGCCCGAGGCGACACGCCTCCACATCAAGTTCTGGAGTGTGTCATCCAGGCCGTCCACGCGCCAGATGTCTCCCTGCATGGTGCAGAGCAGGGCGGACCCGTCGGGCAGGAAGTCGTGGTCGCCGATGAACAGAAGGCTCTTCCAGGGGTTCTCGAACGGCAAAGGGATCGTGTCCACCGCATAGGGTCGGCCCGTCCCAAGCTGGCCCTTCGTCGCGATCATCTGCGGCCATTGCGGCGAGCCTCCACGCGTGAGCGCGGCGAGTGGGTGGCCTTCTGCCGGTCCCACCTCGCGGGTGAACTTGCCGTCCTCCACCCACGGCGAGTCGAGCATCTCCACGTCGCCGAGCTTGTAGGCAAAGACCACTCGCTTGCCGCTGCGATAGAACCCGTGATAAACGAACGGTTGAGACGGCTTACTCGCGACGGGCGCGGGCAGTACCTCGCCGTCGGGCACGAGACCATTCATGAACCCATGCCGGGTTGCAGATAACTTCACGAATCCGCCGCGCCAGAGGGCGTCATACGAGAGTGTCTCGGGGTTAAAGCAAGCGGACAGCTCGCCCTTCTCGCCCAGACGCACGCACACGGCCTTGTTCACCGTGACTCCGCCACCGCGGAATACGCCCGAGAGCACGCTGCCAAGGTCCGAGAGGTTCCAGCGGTCGTCTTTCCAGGTGTCCTCGTTCTGGAGTCCCCAGTGCCCCTTGAGGCCACCATCAAGGCCTGGGAAGGGGGGGAGCAGGGGGGGCGTGGTGGGGAGCCCGGCGAAGTAGGCGGCCTGCTTCGCGTAGAAGTCGTACGGACGGCGGCCGTTGATGGGATGAGTCCGATTGGGCCAGTCTTCGGCGATGATGGGCGTGCCGTCGTACGGGAAGGTCGCGGGCTCATGGGCGTGGCGGATCTGCTGCTCGGCCTGGGAGCCGTCCGCGGATTTGAGATCAAGGAGAAAACGCAACAGATCTCTCTGCTGGTCGGGTGTCATGCTCTGCGTGAGGCCCTCGGGCATGAGCGAGCCGATCTCGCGGCGGGCCTCGACATCGGCCACGGCGATCGTGAGGTCCTGGCCCGAGGTCGCGTCGCGGAGGACGATCTCGCCGGGCGTCTCGCGCTGGATGTAGCCCTGGATCGACTTGCCTTCGGCGGTCACGACCACCGTGGCCGCATACCCTGGCTTGATCTGGCGGGCGGGCCAGAGGAGCGATTCGGCGATGTGCTCGGGCGACAGGCAAGCGCCCGCCGCGGTGAGGAGGGGGCCTACCACGCCTCCGAGACCGCCCACCTTGTGGCACGACACGCAAGCGAATTTCGCGTCGGAGAAGACGGCGGCCCCACGGGAGGGGTCGCCGTGTGTGCGGGCTTCGGCCACGAGTTTCGCGATCCGTTCGGAGTCGGGCGTGGAGGCCATCGCCACCGGGGTGCGGGGCGTGGGTTTGGGGCCCGGCGCCGCCCCATCGAGTTGCGGGACGAGCCAGTCGAGGCCGTCCAGATTGTCTTTCAGGCGTTCCTCGGCGTCGTCCTGCGTATGGCCCAGGATTCCGATCGGGCCGTGGTATCCGCTGTCGCGGATCGTCCTCAAGAGTTGCAGGTCGAGCGACCCCTGGCCCAGGGGCAGGATCTTGCGGCCGAACTTGTCTCCCTCGCGGTCCATCCCGTTGAGGTTCAGGGACACGAGCCGATGCTTCATCTTCGCGAGCAACTCGGGGAACCGGTCGAGGTGGTCATGGCCGTGGTGGAGGTTGTAGACCATTCCCACGTTCTTGATCCCGTCGGCCTCGAGCCGGTCCACGATCGCGAGCTGATTCTCGGGCTCGCCGAACCACCCTCCGTGGTTATACAGGGCCAGCGAACAGCCGACCTTTTCGGCCTCGCGGGCCAGGGGGGCGAGCTTCTCGCAGGCGGCCTTGATTCGCCTCTCCTGCTCCTCGCCTGCGACCTTGTCCTGGCCGAAGTCGAGCAGGACCCACAATTGCGCCTTCACGTTGTTGCGCTTGAGGACCTCGAGGATGAGCGAGGTCTCGCGGTTCAACTCGCCGGTAGCCCAGAAGGCGTCGAGCCCCACATGATGATTCTTGAGGTTCTTGATCTCGTCGTCGAACGTGGGGATGTGCTCGGCCCGCCAGTCGTAAGCAAAGTGCTTGAAGCCGAGCTTCTCGAGCATGACCGCGCGGTCCTCGGGGCCGCGCTTCTTCGAGTCGAACGGGACGATGCACCAGGCGATCAGGTTGTCGCGCGAGAAGAGCCGCTTGGCGGCCTCGGACGGGGTCTCGCGGGCGTCCTCGCCCCGAGCAACCCCGAGCATCAGAAGCAAGGACATCGGCGCGAGGCCGAGCAAGCAGATTTTGCGATGGATCATGCGTGGTTTCCCCTGGCGATGCTTGACTCGGGCGTTCGGCGGATCTAGAGTCCCGAGATTCACGCCCCTCCCAAGCACCTGCAACCTACGAGGCCCCGAAGCGCCTGTCAACGCGTGGGGCGGCCTCGTCGAAGGCGGCTCCCATGAAGCTCTCCCAGGGAACGACGCTGATCTCCCGCGGAACCCTCATCGACGGCAACGGCGGTCCCCCGGTGTCTGACGCCTGCGTACTCGTGAAGGACGGCCGGATCCAGTACGCCGGCCCCGCGGCGGAGTTACGTGACATCCCGCCCGGCACCCGCACGATCGACGCCCTCGGCGGGTCGATCCTCCCCGGCCTGGTTGAGGCCCACTACCACCCCACCTACTTCAACGTCGCGGAGCTTGCGGACCTCGACATCAAGTATCCGGTCGAATACGTGACCCTGCTCGCCGCCTGCAACGCGAAACTGGCGCTCGAATGCGGGTACACCGCGGC
>JANOBY010000562.1:0-29760 GCA_031411935.1 Planctomycetales bacterium
GGGTTGCGGCCCATCTCGGCGAGCTTTTTGGCCCATTCGGCGTGCTCTTTCGGGTCGTCGTCTTCGCCGCCGTCGGTCTGGTCGATCGGGTACGTGCCCTTCTCCTCGTTGGGGATCTTGTAGCACCAGGAGCCGATCTCGGCGGGCAGGGCCTTCGCCTTGGGGGTGGCGATGGCACGCAGGCGGCCGGGGGCGTCCTTGTAATGGTCCATGCAATCGCTGGGGGCGTGGATGATCAGCGAGCCCCGGTCGCGGGCGGTCCTGAGCACGCGATCCATCGTGGGGGCCAGCTCGGTGCCGCGCCTCACGGCGTTCAAACAATGGTGCAGGTCCCACATGTCGCACACGATGATCGCGGTCTCGGAGGGGCTCCAGCTCTCGGCCTTCTCGACCAGGCTGTACACGCCCGGGGCCTTCGGGTCCTCCACGCGGGACCGCAGGCGGAGCGCGAACCTTGCATCAGGTTGATCGGCATGCATGGGGGTGAACCAGCCCAGCCCGGCCAGGATCGCGGCCGCCGTCACGACGCACTGGCGTAAGCTCGGGAGATCGGCACGAGATTGCATGGCGGGGCCTCTCACGGTAGGGGAAGACGGATCAGGGGGCTCTGCACAGTTGCGGGGCCGGGCCCGCCGGTCGGGTTGTTGGACCGCCCCTCGCGGTATGCGGGGGGCGGCGGGGTTGCTCTTATTAGTGGATCGAGAAGCCCTTGCGGTAGTCTCGCCGGATGAACTCGTCGGCCTTGCTGTTGTTCGTGGCCCTCATGGCGACGGGGTCCCACTCGATCTTGCCGCCGGCCTTGAGCGCGACCACGCCCAGGACGACGGTCTCGGTCAGGCGGCCGGCGTAGTCGAAGTTGGAGAGGGCCTTCTTGGGGTCGTTCGTCTGGATCGCCTGGACCCACTCGGTGAAGTGGCCGGGGCTCTTGGGCAGGGTGGACTCGGGCTCCTTCATGTCGGCGAACTTGTCCTTGGGCAGGAGCGTGTGCTGCGCCCCGTAGTCGTTCTGGGAGTAGAACGAGCCCTTCTCGCCCACGAGCAAGAGGCCGCTTCCCGAGGGCTTCTCGCCGTGCAGGAGGTCCTTGAACGGGCGCTTGTCCTCGGGCAGCTTGTCGCCGCCGTCGTACCAGTTCAGGGTGATCGGCGGGCGTCCGTTGCGCTCGGGGAACTCGAACTTGATGATCGACCAGGCGGGGTAGGTCTCGCGGTCGACGATTCCCGAGGTGTCCACGACCTCGATCGACTTGGGGTCGAACAGCTCGAGCGCCATGGCGGCCACGTTGATCGTGTGGCAGGCCATGTCGCCCAGGGCTCCGGTGCCGTAGTCCAGCCAGCCCCGCCAGTTGAAGGGGTGGTAGGCGGGGTTGTAGGGGCGCACGGGCGCGGAGCCCAGGAACTCATCCCAGTGGATGTGCTTGGGGACTTCGGGGGTCTCCTTGGGGCGACCCACGCCCTGCGGCCAGATCGGCCGGTTGGTCCACACGTGGATCTCCTTCACGGGGCCGAGCATGCCCGATCGGATGGTGGCCACGCCCTGGCGGAACCCGTCCTCGGCGGTGCCCTGGTTGCCCATCTGGGTGCAGAGCTTCTTCTCGGCGGCGAGCTCGCGCATCACGCGGGCTTCCTCGACCGACCAGGTCAGGGGCTTCTGCACGAAGGCGTGCTTGCCCATCTTCATGGCCATGACCGCCGCCGGGGCGTGGGTGTGGTCGGGCGTGCTCACGGTCACGGCGTCGATCTTGTCGCCGAGCTCCTCGAGCATCTTGCGGTAGTCGAAGTACTTCTTGGCGTTGGGGTACTTCTCGGCCATCTTGTCGAGGGTGTTCTCGTCGATGTCGCACAGGGCGACGATCTCGCCGTGGCTTCCGGCGTCGTTGGTGTCGCTGTCCCCCTTGCCACCGACCCCGATACAGGCAAAGCGGACCTTCTCGTTGGCCGAGGTGCGGAGGCTGCCGGCCGAGGCCGGGCGCAAACCCGATCCGATCAGGTACGGCACGGACAGGCCGGCCAGCGCGGCCTTGCCCAGAAACTCGCGGCGGGTCTCGCGACGACTCATGGCGGGGGTTCTCCCTGGAGGGTGCAAAGCGAAGGCGTTCTCGGGCCCGGTCCCAACGGCCTCGCAACCGTCACCACCGGGCCTGGTCCCAGGTTGCCACGAACGCCCCCACGCCGCAATGCGCCAGGCTCGGCCGACGGGCTTTCGCTGCCGAGCCTGCCCCGAGAATTGGGTTCGTTTCCCGCCGGGAGGCCCCGAAATTGGCTTCGTTTTGGGTTCGTTTTGGCTTCGTTTCCCCGTCGGAAGCTCCCCGGATTTGCCCCGATCGCGAGACTTAACTCTTTCTCCAGTGGGCACATCCACGCGATTTTGCACGCCGTCCCGCTCGGCCCCATTGGGTTCGTTCGGCAAATTCACGTTTTCGCGAAATGCCGGCTCCCGGGCGGTCGGGCCGTGCCCGGTCTGGTGGTCCGGATTGTCAAGGAGCGGGGGAATCACGACTCATACTATCGCGGGGGACCCGGCCTCCGATCTCCGGCGGACCCTGCAAAACCCGCCAACCCGGCCTGATCCGCGATCCGGATCGGGGGGCCAGATCTCCGCATCGCTCACCTCGCCGACGTCACCCCGCTCGGCCCTTTCGGGGCCCATGTCCTTGAGCGTCCCGACCGCGGCGCGGAACCCCGTGGACGTGCAGGGCCGGGTGAGCTTCTGCCCGGTCGACCTGGCCACGCCGAGGGCGATCACCCTGGGCACCGGATAACCGCCCACCGGCGTGACCATGGCTTCGGAGGGCATGATGCGGCCGCCGGGGCGTGGGGCCGGATGTCCTCCGCTCAATCGGCGATGCGGGCCCCCAGCGGGACGAGCTCGTTGAAGCGGTCGATGGGCTCGTTCGCGCTCCAGGCCATGCCCCTGAGCAGGAGCACGCGGAAGAGGGGGTCGTCGAAGGTCCAGGTATAGTGGCCGGGGATGCTCACGAACACGCGTCCCTTGCCCGGCTCGTGGGTCCAGATCTGGGGCGTGGGGGTTCCCTCCTCCTTGCTCGTGGCGAGCAGGGCGACCGACGCCGGGTCGCCCGTGAGCTTCCAGTAGCTCTCGTCGATGAGCTTGAGCTTCGTGAACCCGCGCGCGATCGGGTGCGTGGTGCCGGTGAAGTCCAGGTCGAGCGGGCCGTGGCGGAAGGCGGTCCTGCCGCCGCCCGAGGCCAGCCCGATGCGGTCGGCGTACGGCTTCACGGCGTCGTGCCCGTCCACCGCGAAGTGGATCACGACCAGGCCGCCGCCCCTCGCGAAATAGGCGTCGAGCTCGGGGCCCTTGCTCGCGTCCCAGCCGGGGTTGTTGGAGTACATGACGATCACGTGGGCCGTGGCGAACTGCTCCGCCGAGGGCCATCCCGCGGAGGTCTCGACTTCGAGGGTCGGGTCGGTCGCCAGGAGCGCCGACCATCGTTTGCTCCAGAGCGGATAATCGTGCTCGCCCGGCCCGTGGTCCTTGGGGCCGCTGGCCAGGACGACCCTGAGCTTGCGCGGGTTCTCGACGGGCACGCTCCCCTTCAGCACGGCGTCGAGCTCGGCACGCGGTCGGGCGGGCGGAGCGCCCTCGATCTCATGCTTCGCGGGCGCGAGCGGGTCCGAGAGGAGGAAGGTGAGCAGGTCGCGCATGCCCTCGGGGCCGAGCGCCGTGTCGATCCCTTCGGGCATGATCGAGGTCGTCGCGGGCGACGTGGCCTCGACCTCGTCCCGTTTCACCGTGGTCCTCGCGCCGGTCGAGTCGCTCACGACCAGATATCCGCCCTGCGCCAGCAACGTGCCCTGGAGGGTGCGGCCGTCGGTCAGGGCCACGGTGTGGGTGATGTAGTCGGGGTTGATGGCGGCGCTGGGCGTGTGGACGTCGCGATAGACCGAGGCGTAGTCGCGATGAACGAGGTTCGAGAGGTCGGGGCCGATCTCGCCCCCTCGGCCCCGGACCTTGTGGCAGGTGGAGCATTTGGCGGTCTCGCCATAAAACACGGCGCGGCCTCGCGCCCAGTCGCCGCCCTTCAGCTCGGGGATGTCGCGGGCGGCGAGATCGTCGGTACGCCGTTCCAGGGAGGCCCACGGGAGGAGGAAACGTCGCACCGGCAAAGCCCGCGGGCGATCGTCCTCGCCGGTCGTCCAGGTGAGGTCGAGGTCGGTCGCGGGCCCGGTGGCCACCGCGATTTCCAGGGGCTGCGGCCTTCCCTCCTCGGGCTTGGTCGTGATCTGGACAGACTTCGAGGGCGTCAAAGGGTGCGAACCCGGAGACATCTTCACCTCGACCGGGGCGGAGCCCGAGACCGCGATCGTGACCTCCTCGTCGGGCAGGCGATAGCCGAGCGTCGAGCCGGGCTGCACCGCCGGGCGGAGCATGTGCCAGAGGTCGAGCTTTGTTCGGATTGTGAGCCTTCCGGGTGTGCTGATCAGCCCCCACAGGCGATCATGCTCGGCGCTCTTCGCGGTGAAGGCGCGGGCGGCGCCCAGGTTTGCGTGCGGGAGCCAGCCGGTCCACTTCACCGATCCGGATTCGTCCCGCCATTCCGCCTGCACGCCCGAGAGGTCGAACCCGAGGTCGATCTCCGAGCCGTACGGGCCGGGGAGCGTGATCGCGTACGAGGCCGCTTCGGGCATCGGGGAGGTCGTGAGCAGGAGCGTGCGGCGGTCGGCCGAGACCGCGGCCGAGAGGATGGAGAGGCTGAAGCGCGGGGTCGCCATCTGACGCCCCACGACCTCGTAGCCGGGGCGCAGGGACTCGAACCGGTCGGCGGGCTGGACGAATCGGCCGTACTCGATCGAGGCCCTCGTCGCCAGGTCGCGCAGGGACGACGGGTCGATCGGCCGGTCGTAGGCCACGCGCACTTCCTGCGGGCTGGATGCGTACGCGAGCACCGGCTGGGGCACTTCGCGATCGGTGTACGCGATCTTGTAGAGCTTGCCCTTGCCCTTCGGCCCGCTGCCCCAGTCGGGCTGGCCGCTGTGCACGGCCACGACCAGGTCGCCCTTCGGCGACACGCAGGTGTCGGACGGGAGCATGTTCAGGACGGCGATCAGCCGGTTGCGCGCCACGTAGCCGCCAGGGCTTTTCGCCAGCTTCGTGAGGAAGAGCTTCCCGCGCGAGTATCCGGTCACGATGGCGTCGCCCGCCCAGAGGTCGGGGCCGAACGCGGGGCCGCCGTTCACCGGCTCGTTGAAGGTCAGGCCGCACGTGGACTGATGCTGGGGTGCGTAATCGAACACGCTCGGCTCGTCGCGCACCGAGGGCAGGTGCATCGGGTGTCGCGGAGGGAAGCCGTAGTGGCGGCCCTGGCGGATGTGCAATAGCTCGTCGAACGGGTTGCCGTTGGGCAGCCAGGTCGCGCCTTCCTGGTCGGTGGCGAAGAGGTCCCCCTCGCGGTTGAAGGCCAGCCCCACGGGGAAGCGGATCCCGCTGGCCACGATCTCGCGCTTCGTGAAGTCGGGCGAGACCTTCTGGATCGACCCGTGGTCGTCCTGCACGCGGTAGGCCGACTTGCCCTGCTTGTCCAGCACGTAGGCGTTGGTGAAGTCGGTCGTGCCGAGGCCGAAGAAGATGTTGCCCTCGGCGTCGATCGCCACGCCGAGCGCATCGACGGCCACGGGCAGCTCCTTCCACCCGCTGGCCACCACGATCTCCTTGTCGGCCTTGCCGTCGCGGTCCTCATCCAGGACCAGCGTGATCCGACCCTTGGAGGCCACGAACACGCCGTCGCCCCGGGGGTCGCCGGGCTTCGTGAGCGCCATACCGATCGGGCCCACGAGGCTGCCCTTGTTCTCGAAGAAGACCGAGGAGGTCTCTTCCAGGCCGTCGCCGTCGCGGTCGGAAAGGAGGTGGATGTTGCCGTCGTAGGCCAGGGCCACGAGCTTGCCGTCGCCGCGATACCGCACGTTGTTGATGTTCGTGAGGTCCACCGGAATCTCGCGCGTCGAGAACCCCGGCACGAGCATCTGCACCGCGGGCGGGTTCGGGACGGCCACCAGGGGCTTGCCCACGGCGGCCCTCAGCGGACGCAGGGCCGGGCCCTGGGTCTTGAGGCGGTCGGCGAGATAGCCTTCGACCTCGAGGCGCTCGGACTCGTCGAGCACGCGGTCGTAGAGGAGGACCTGGAGGATGTCGCCGTCGAGGAACCCGCCCACGCGCGGGGGGAAGCCGTAGTGGCGTGCGCCTACGAGCAGGCGGTCGGCGTCCAGGGTCGCCGCCTGTCGGTCTCGGGCCCGGGCCCCTCCGCCGTCCATGCGCACCCAGGTGTTTCCGGGCCCGGACGAGGAGGAGAGGGTCATGCGGCGGACCTCGCCGAAGGGGGAGGGCCTCGCGAGCAGGTTGAGCATCCCTCCGAATCCGCGGCCCTCCACGTTCAGCACGTCGAACCGCCCGGTGTAGCCCGCGCCCAGGTCCACGTTCAGGGCGCTCGTGAAGTCGGCCTCGCCGTTGCGATGCAGGGCGAGGAAGGCGGGGAAACTGCCCGCGTTGGACAGGGGGGCCGCGACGAGGAACAGCGTGAAATCGTTGACCTTCGCGTCCAGCCCCGCGCGTTCGAGGAACGTCGCCTCGCCGTCGAACCTCACGGCGCCCTGGAGCAAGCGAGGGCGGGCCGCCTCGTCCTTCTGGGCCACATGGCGGCCTCGGCCCGAGGCGTCATGCCAGAGGTCCACGCGCTCGCCTTCAACGATCTCGGCCAGGGCGTGCGCCTTGCGAGCGCTGTTCAGGCGGCCGGCGTCGAGCCAGAGCGCAAGCCCGCGCGTGACCTTCAGGCCGGGGTCGGCCCAGGGCTCGGGGCGGGCCTGATCCTGCGCGCGGGCCGTGGTGACCAGGCCGAGCGAAAGGGCGAGGATCGCGACGAGCGGGGAGAGGGTCCGGCGCGTCATGACGAGGGGGTCCTTCGGAGGCGAGCGGAGGGGGCCGACTTCTCCGACGAGTGTAGACTAAACCGATCGGCGGATCGAGGGCCCGGGGCACGGGACAGGTCGCGCGAAACGCGGTGGCATCCGCGAGAAGGGCGGGTTATCCTTCCTGGGAGCGTTCCACCCCGCCCGCCTCGTGCCCCGCTCCGCTTGCCGCGAGTCGCCATGAGCCTTCCCCCCCGCCACCCGACGTGCACCCGCCGATTCGCCCTCCAGGCCGGGGCCGTGGGGCTGCTCGGGCTGGGCATGGAGCATCTGGACGCCCTGCGATCGGCGAACGCCTCGCCCGTGGCCCGATCGGGCTCGGTGATCTACATCTTCCTCTCGGGCGGGCTGGGCCAGCACGACAGCTTCGACCCGAAGCCCGACGCCCCCGAGTCGATCCGCGGCGAGTTCCGCCCGATCCCCACGCGAACGCCGGGCGTCCACGTGTGCGAGCACCTGCCCATGCTCGCCGCGTGCAGCCCCCTGTGGTCGATGGTCCGGTCGCTCACGCATTCGTCGAACGACCATTCGGCGGGGCACCACATGATGCTCACGGGGCGGTCGGACCTGCCGCCCGGGTTCGACCCGAACCGGCCGGGGCCCGGCGACTGGCCGTCGATCCCCGCCGTGGCCGGGGCCATGCGGACCTCGGGCACGAACCTGCCCCCGGCGGTGGTCCTGCCCGAAAGGCTCGTGCACAACACCGGCCGCGTGTTGCCCGGCCAGTTCGCGGGCGTGATGGGGCCAAGGCGCGACCCGTGGTTCGTCGAGGCGTCGGCGTTCGAGCCCCTCGCCTACGGGGCCTTCCCCGAGTTCGAATTCGACCATCAGGACCGCCCGCACAAGGCGAATCGCCTGCGTTTCCAGGCCCCCAACCTGACCCTCCCGGAAGGCCTGGGCGGAGGGCGGCTCTCGGGCCGCCTGGGGCTCCTGGGGCATCTGGAGCGGCAGAGGGCCGACATGGATCGCGCGGCGAGCGTCGAGCGGTTCAGCGACCGTCGCCAGGCGGCGATCTCGCTGCTGACCGACCCCCGCGTGAGGCGCGTGTTCAACGTGGACGACGCCGACCCGCGGCTCCTCGATCGCTACGGCCGCAACAGCTTCGGGTGGTCGCTGCTCATGGCCCGCAGGCTGGTCGAGGCGGGCGTGGGGCTCGTGCAGGTCAACCTGGGCAACAACGAGACGTGGGACACCCACGGCAACGCCTTCCCGCACCTCAAGAATCACCTCCTGCCGCCGATGGATCGCGCGGTCTCGGCCTTGCTTGAAGATTTGCAGGCGTGCGGATTGCTCGACACCACGCTCGTGGTCATGGGGGGCGAGTTCGGGCGCACTCCGCGGATCTCGACCCTGCCCTCGGCCTACAAGCTCCCGGGGCGCGACCACTGGGGACGCGTGCAGACGGTGCTGGTCGCGGGCGGAGGAGTCGTCGGGGGGCGGGTGATCGGCTCGTCCGACCGCATCGGGGGGCAACCCGCGTCGGAACCCTCCACGCCCGAGAACCTGGCGGCCACCATCTACCAGGCGCTGGGGATTCCCGCCGTCGCCGCCTGGCACGACGACCTGGACCGTCCCCATCAGGTCTACCACGGAGAGCCGATCCGCGGCCTGACCTGAGCGGGAGCGGAAGCGGTTCCCGCCTGGGTGAAGCCAGGATCCCCGGTCTCCCGGATCAGAGGATCCGGTCCAGCAGGACCTTGATGTGGGCCTCGATGGCCTCGGCGGTGCGGCGGTAGGTCTCGCGGTCGGACCCGATGGGGTCGGGGATGTCGGCGCCTCGGGGGTGCAGCAGGTGGATGCGGTCCTCGGCCTCGGCGAACTCGTCGAGCAGGGCGTCCCGGTGGTCCCGGGTCATGGCCACGATGTAGTCGGCCCCGGCGATCATGGGGGGGACCACCTGGCGGCTGGAGTGCGCCTTGAGGCTCGCCCCGCGCTCGTTCACGACCTCCATCGCCTCGCTCGCCGCGCGTGATCCCCGGCTCGCCGCGATCCCCGCCGAGGCCACGATGTAGCCGCGATCTTCGAGCTCTTCGGGCTTGCAGCCGATCTTCCGGGCGAGCAGGAGCCGGCAGAGGGCCTCGGCCATGGGGCTGCGGCAGGTGTTCCCGGTGCACACGAACAGGAGGACCGTGCCCACCATCCGCTTCACGTCCGAGGCGGGCAAGAGCCCCTCGCGCGTGACGCTCCAGCGGTCGCCGTCGATCTCCACCACCGTGTTGCGCCCGACGGCGGGCCGGTCCCGATCTTCGAGGATCATCGCCAGCTCGGGCGACGCGAGCGACTCGGCCGTGGCCGTGCTCAGGACGAGAGGGCCGGCAACCAGGTCCAGGAGCTCTCGCGGCAGGTCGTGCCCCGGCGAGCGCAGGCCGATCACCGAACCTGGCGCCACCAGCCGGCGCACGCGCGGGTCGAGTCGCGAGGCCAGCCCCTCGGCCACGGCCCCATGGGCGATCAGCGACATCGGCCCCGGCCAGGCCCTCAGGCAGAGCTTCCGGCCCACGGGGGAGAGGTCGGGCACCCAGTCGGCGACCTCGTCGGCCCCGCGCACGCCCAGGCTCAGGGGGCGATCGGCGTCCCCATACTTGGCGCGGTGCAGGCGCTCGACCGCCGAGGGGTCGAGCGCGGAGGCGGCCAGCAGGATCGACGACTCCGACGGCAGGGCGACCACGCCTCCTCGGGCCAGGCAGGCCACGGCGCGGTGCACGGCGTCGCGAGGGTCATCCAGCTCCCCAAGATCAATCCGCTCCGGTCCGCTCGGCGTGGAGCTCATGGCGTATCCGACAAGGGCCTCGGTCTCAAATGCCGACCCGTCCGCCGGGACGGGTCGCGCGGGCGGCCCGGCTCGATACGGCCCGGCACGCCCCTCCGCCTGGGTTGCGGCTCAGAGCAGCATGGCCAGGCCATCGAGCATTCGCAGCCTCTCGTAGATCGCCCGGACCTGCTCGGCCGACTGGACCGTGAGGTCCAGCGTCACCGCCGCGTGGCGTCCGTTGGGCGTCTCGCGGATCGAGTGCTCGACCTCGCTCGGCCCCGAGACTTCCTCGAGGACCGCCGCCAGGACCCGGCCCGTGAAGTCCTCGCCCCGCGTGCCGATGACCTTGATCTGGTACGAGCCGGGGAACGAGTGGACGGATTCCAGCAGATCTTCCGACGGGCGATGGTCCATGAAACCGGGTCCCCGGAGTGAGGATGACGAAGGCCTGTCTCTCATCCTACGCGCCTGGGGAGGCGAGGACGAGGCGGTGCTCCGGCGATTGCTCGCAAAATGGTGAACGGCCGCGGCCATCCACAAGGCAAACTGTGGAGGACGCGGCCGATTCGTGTCGGTCGAAAGTCGAATCCCGACGGCTCCGGCCAAAGACCGCGAGGTGGTCGGGACGGCCTATTTTTTGCGATGACGAATGCGGCTCCGCATACGCCTCTTCTTGCGACCGACCTTACGGCGCCCTTTCCCTCGACGGCGACTGGCCATACGTGCTCCTGTGTCCGATTCCAGGTCGTGAAAATGGTGAACGGGCCATGACCCTTGCGCGACGGAATCGCGAAGGGAAAGAATGATATCCTAGCGAGATCGCCCCCCCGGCACAAGCCCGTCACATCGCCGTGCCGTCCCTGAGGACCATCCGCAGATATTGCCCGTAGTCGTTCTTCAGCGCCGAGGCCAGGGCCTCCAGCTGCGCGGCGTCGATGAACCCCATGCGGTAGGCGACCTCCTCGATGCAGGCGATCTTCAGGCCCTGCCGCGACTCGATCGTCTCGACGTAATTGGAAGCCTGCATCATGCTCTCGGGCGTGCCCGTGTCGAGCCAGGCGAACCCCCGGCTGAACTTCTCGACCTTCAGGAGCCCCCGCTCCAGGTAGATGCGGTTCACGTCGGTGATCTCCAGCTCTCCCCGCGGGGAGGGCTTGAGGTCCTCGGCGATCTTGATCACCTCGTTGTCGTAGAAATACAGGCCGGTGACCGCCCAGTGGGAGCGGGGCTTCGCGGGCTTTTCCTCGATCGACAGGGCCTTGCCGTTGTCGTCGAACTCGACCACGCCGTAACGCTCGGGGTCGCGGACCTGGTAGGCGAACACCGTCGCGCCGGGCTCGCACCGGGCGGCGCGCTTGAGCATGTTGTGGAACCCCTGCCCATAGAAGATATTATCTCCCAGGATCAGGGCGGCCATGTCGTCGCCCACGAACGATTTGCCGATGCGGAACGCCTGCGCGAGCCCCTCGGGCTTCGGCTGAACCGCGTAGGTGATGTTGATCCCGATCTGCGAACCGTCGCCCAGAACGCGCTCGAATCCGCCGATGTCGTGCGGGGTGGAGATCAGCAGGACGTCCCGAATGCCCGCGAGCATGAGGCTCGAAAGCGGATAGTAAATCATCGGCTTGTCGTAAATCGGCAAGAGCTGCTTACTGATCGCGCGGGTGATCGGGTAGAGGCGGGTGCCCGACCCTCCGGCCAGGATGATCCCCTTCGAGCAGGGCTTGTCTGCGGGCATGAATCTCGCTCCGGGTGCGGGCCTCGGGCGGCCTGATGCGGGATGCGGGGTCTCGTGGCGTGTCCCGAGCAGTATTTTTCACGTTGCCCCTTGCGTGTCAACCCGTTGCGGCACGAAAGCCACGTGCGTTGGGTCGCCAGGAATTGAGGAATTTCGTGCAGGGGACGCACAGGGGACGCCGAGTTCGCGGGGGAGAACCAGAGGGATCTGTGATCGGGAATCCGTCGATGTGCAGGCTTTCCCTGTTCCCGGCGACCTCCGCTTCCTCGGCGGGAACCCCCTCCATTCCTCCCGCCGGGGATCGTCCTCATGGATTTTTCCCAGCTTGCATAGAATAATGGGGCCGCAACGCCAGGTTGCCGTACGTCCTGGTCCGGTCCGGGATTCGAGTCGCCGTGCCCCGAGGTTATGATGCCGCACGTGAAGGTGATGATCATCGGTTCCGGATCGGCGGGCCTCACGGCCGCCCTTTATGCGGCTCGCGCCAACCTCAACCCGATCGTGTTGAAGGGCCGGGAGCCCGGCGGCCAGCTCACCTGGACGACCGAGGTCGATAACTTCCCCGGGTTCCCCGAGGGGATCATGGGCCCCGAGCTCATGGACCGCATGGAGCAGCAGGCCACGCGGTTCGGCGCCGATTGCCGGTTCGAGACCGTGCTCTCGGCCGACCTCTCGAAGCGCCCGTTCAAGATCACGACCACCACCGACCCGTCGGGCGACCCCTCGGGCGACCGCGCCGAGTACACGGCCGACGCGGTGATCGTGGCCACCGGCGCCTCGGCCCGATGGCTCGACCACGTGCCCAGCGAGCGCCCCTATCGCGGCCAGGGCGTGAGCACCTGCGCCACGTGCGACGGCCATTTCCAGAAGGGCAAGGAGATCGCCGTGGTGGGCGGAGGGGATTCGGCCGTGGAGGAGGCCACCTTCCTCACGAAGTTCGCCGACAAGGTCACGCTGATCCACCGCCGCAACGAGCTCCGGGCCTCGAAGATCATGCAGGACCGGGTCCGCAGCAACCCCAAGATCGCCTTCGCCTGGGACAGCGAGGTGGCCGAAGTTTACGGCGAGCTCGAGCCTCACAAGGTCGTCAAGGGCGTGAAGCTCAAGAGCACGAAGGACGGGTCGGTCCGCGACCTGCCCATCGACACGCTCTTCCTCGCGATCGGCCACGTGCCCAACACCAAGGTGTTCGAGGGGCAGCTGGCCATGACGCCCTCGGGCTACCTCCTGAATCGCAACGCCCTGGCCTGGGACAACGCCGAGGCCGGGCCATTGAAGCTCTCGGACATGCCCAACTACGGGACTGCCACGAACGTGGAAGGCGTGTTCGCCTGCGGAGACGTGGTCGATACGCACTACCGGCAGGCCATCACCGCGGCCGGTTCCGGGTGCGCCGCGGCGATCGATTGCGAGAAGTGGCTGGAAGGCTTCGGGCATTGACCAAAGCCCGCGAGCGGGTTTCGGCCGGTGTCCGAGTTTGCCGACGAGGCGGGCTGGGACGGGGCGTCCGACGCTGCGGTCTCCCCCTTCCCCTCGGAAATGACTAGACTCATATTATCTACGTCGCGAACCCGACCCGGGATCGCGACGACAACGGCCGCTAATTCGGGGAAATCGAGACGCCATCATGGAGAGTCGTCCGCCGCAGGAACCCCAGCGTCGTCCGCCAGGAAACGGGCGGAAGGCCAGTACGCCTTCTTCGGCGCCAGCCCCGCCCTGGGTCTGGTTCTTCCTTATCGGCGTCGTCGCGCTGATTATCTATCTGAACTCGCCGAGCAAAAATACCGCGGTCACCTATAGCTGGTTCCGTGACCAGGTGGCCAAGGACAACGTGAAGGCGATCACGGTCCAGGGCCTGGAGGTCACCGGCGAACTCCGCGAGAAGGACCAGTTCGACCAGCCGTCCACCGGCGCGGCCCCCCGGCCCGTGCAGTTCTTCGCGTCGGCCTTCCCCTCCGACCACCAGATCCAGCCCGTGCTGGACGAACTGGAGAGCTTCAAGAAGGAAGGCTCGAAGCGCAAGCGCGTGCAGATCGAGGCCGTGAGCCCGCAGGCCGCCGGGGCGTTCCTCTGGATGACCCTGCTCCTGCCCACCGTGTTGTTCGTGGGGCTGATCTACATCATGATGAGGCGGGCCCGCGACCAGTTCGACGGCGGGATCCTGGGCAACTTCGTCAAGAGCCCCGCCAAGCGTCACGACAAGTCCAAGCAGCGCACCACGTTCGACGAGGTCGCCGGGCTCGAGAACGCCAAGGTCGAGCTGCAAGAGATCGTCGAGTTCCTCAAGAGCCCCGAGAAGTTCCAGAGGCTCGGCGGCCGCATCCCCAAGGGCGTGCTCCTGAACGGACCTCCCGGCACGGGCAAGACCCTGCTCGCGCGAGCGGTGGCGGGCGAGGCCGGCGTGCCGTTCTTCTCGATCAGCGGCTCCGAGTTCATCCAGATGTTCGTGGGCGTGGGGGCGAGCCGCGTCCGCGACATGTTCAAGACCGCGAAGGAAAGCTCCCCCTGCATCCTGTTCATCGACGAGATCGACGCCGTGGGGCGCGTCCGAGGCGCGGGCCTGGGCGGAGGCCACGACGAGCGTGAGCAGACGCTCAACCAGATCCTCACCGAGATGGACGGGTTCGCCCCGAACGAGAGCGTGATCGTGCTCGCGGCCACCAACCGGCCCGACGTGCTCGACCCCGCCCTGCTGCGTCCGGGCCGGTTCGACCGCCACGTGACGGTCGATCGCCCGACGAAGAAGGGGCGCTGGGAGATCCTCAAGGTCCACACCCGCAACACCCCTCTGGCCGCGGACGTGGACCTCGAAAACATCGCCCGAGGGACCGTGGGGATGAGCGGGGCCGACCTGGCGAACCTCGTGAACGAGGCCGCTTTGCTCGCCACCCGCGAGGACAAGCCCGCGATCGACATGGGCGACTTCGACGTGGCCCGCGACAAGATCCTCATGGGCGCCAAGCGCGAGGAAGTGATCACCGAGCGCGAGAAGCGGGCCACCGCCTATCACGAGGTCGGCCACGCCCTGGTCGCCTGGATGATCCCCCAGGCCGACCCCGTGCACAAGGTCACGATCATCCCGCGAGGCCGGGCCCTGGGCGTGACCCAGTACCTCCCGCCCGAGGACCGCGTGAGCTACTACGCGACCGAGATCCGCGCCATGCTCGCCGTGGCCCTGGGCGGACGCGCCGCCGAACGCCTGATCTTCAACGACCTCTCGGCCGGGGTGATGGACGACCTGAAGCGGGCGACCCGGCTGGCCCGCGTGATGGTCACCCAGTGCGGGATGAGCGACCGCGTGGGGCCGGTCTTCTTCCGCGACGGCGACGAGAACCCGTTCGTGGGCCGCGACATGGGCGAGGCCAGCGACCACTCCCAGCACACCGCGCAGATCATCGACGAGGAGGTCGGACGCATCCTGAGGGAGGCCGACGACCGCGCCTACCAGATCCTCGAAGAGAATCGCGAGGCCCTGGAAAAGCTCACCGAGGCCCTGATCGAGCGCGAGGTCCTCTCGGTCAAGGAGATCGAGGAGATGATCGGCAAGAGGCCGGGCGGGGCCCCCGAGCCCGACGCGGGCGAGGTGGTCGCCTCGCTCGACAACCCGTTGGGCGCCTCCGGCCAGGCCTGAGTTTCCGCTTGCCCCGAAACGCGGATCCCGTTCTCCAAGAGTCCCGCCGCCGCGCCCGAAATGCGGCGGCGGGACTCTCCGCGTTCCGGGTCGCCATCATGGCGGTGGAGATTCCAGCCGCTGAAGGCCAGGATCAATGCGATCCGGAGCCGCAGCCGGCGGCCGGGCCCGTGATCGTGCGAGGCGGGAGGTCGTCTCCCGGCCCGAGCACCGGGCCTGCCTCGGCATGGGACCTGTCCCCGGTGGGGGCCTTCTGTGGTAATCTCGATGCTTCGCGCGGCGGGCCGGTCTGCCGAGCAGGGTCGAGCGAGTTCTGTTCCGAGGTCGGGAATCGTGAGCGGCACGCGAATCGCCAGCGTCTCTGGACTCCGGGGCATCGTGGGCGATGGCCTGGACCCGGCCGCGGTGGTCGAGTTCGCCGCGGCGTACGCCTCGGAATGCGGCCCCGGGCCGATCGTCGTCGGCAACGATGGTCGGGTGACCGCCCCGCTCATGACCCGCGCCGTGATCGCCGGCGTGACCGCGACCGGACACGAAGTGCACGACCTTGGCGCGGCCTCCACGCCTACCATGGGGCTCTTCGTCCGCGAGAATGGGGCGGCGGGCGGGATTCAGATTTCGGCCTCGCACAACCCGCCCGAATACAACGGCCTGAAGTTCTTCCAGCCCGAGGGCATGGTCCTGGACGCGGCCTCGGGCCGGAGGCTGCTCGATCGGTTCGAGCGTAAGGACCTGAACTGGGTCCCCTGGAACAAGTTGGGCATGGCGATCTCCCTCGCCCACGCGCCCGACTGGCGGGTCGCCCACCTCGCCCGCGTGTTCGAAACCGTGAACGTCGAAGCCATCCGCGAGCGAAAGTTCCGCGTGATCCTGGACGCCTGCCACGGGGCGGGCGGCCAGCTCGGTCGAGACCTGCTCGACGAACTGGCCACGTCCTCGGTCATCCTCGGTGGCGATCCCGACGGCCTTTACGACCACCCGCCCGAGCCCACGGCCGAGAACCTCCGGAGCTTTTGCGAGCAGGTCCGCACGAGCGGGGCGCACGTGGGATTCGCCCAGGACCCCGACGCCGACCGCCTGGCGATCGTGGACGAGACCGGGCGTTACATCGGCGAGGAACTGACGCTGGCCCTGGCCGCGCAGCACGTTTTGGCGAAGACCCCGGGGCCGATCGTGCTGAACCTCTCCACGTCGCGAGCCGCCGAGGACATCGCCCGGTCGTTCGGATGCCCCGTCGAGCGCACGCCGGTCGGCGAGATCCACGTGGTCACGCGGATGCGCGAGGTCAACGCCGTGCTCGGAGGCGAGGGCAACGGCGGGGTGATCGACCCCCGGGTCGGGTTCGTCCGAGACAGCTTCTCGGCCATGGCGCTGGTGCTGGACCTCATGGCCGAGACGGGCAAGCCGCTCTCGGCCCTGGTGGACGCCCTGCCCCGTTATGCCATGATCAAGGAAAAGTACCCGCTCGCGGGCGGGTCGGCGACCGTGGGCGACCTTCTGGGCCGGCTCGCGGAATCTTACCCCGACGCGAAGGTCGATCGTCGCGACGGCCTGCACCTGAGCTGGCCCCACGGCTGGGCCCATGTGCGGGCGAGCAACACCGAGCCGATCGTGAGGGTGATCACCGAGGCCCCGACCCCTGAGCAGGCGCGGCAGATGGCGGACACCCTCGGACGAGCGATCCAGGTCCAGGCCGACTGAAGGAGCACGCTGTGGACTGGCCCGTTTACGACAAACCTCCCGCCGTGGCCTTCGTGGACGTGGACGGCACGCTCCTGGCCGAGACCACCACGTACCTGTTCGCGCGGATCCTGCGCCGTCGGGGGATGATCAAGCGATCGTTCATCCTGCGCGCCCTGTATCACGGCCTCCAGCACAAGCTGGGGCACCTGGACTACGGCCGCCTGGTCGCCTTCGGGCTGCAAAGCATCTCGAAGGTGCCGATCGTCGAGCTCGAACGCATCGCGCAATCGAATTTCGAGGACCACGTGCGCCCCCGGCTTTATGAAGGGGTGGTCGAGCACTTCACGGGGCTGATCGAGAAGGGCACGCGGGTGGTCCTGGTGTCGTCGTCGCCGGGCATCGTGATCGAGCCCCTGGCCCGTTACCTGGGCTGCGAGGCCACGATCACCACCCCCGTGAGGATCGAGAACGGGTGCATCGTGGCCACGGGCGAAGGGCCCCCCTGTTACGGCGAGGGGAAGCGCTACTGGGCCTCCCTGTGGGCGGGCGAGCGCGGAATCCCGATGGACTTTGCGAGCGCCTATGGTGATAATTGGAGTGATCGTTCCTTGCTGGGGAGCGTGGGGCGGGCCATCGCGGTGCACCCGCGCGGCAAGCTCCGGCGCCTGGCCACGGAGCGAGGCTGGACGATCGTCATGCCCCGCAGGCCCGATCGCGGCAGTCGCCGGACCCGTTCTCGCGACCGCCCGGGCTAGAAGACGGCGCGTGGCTGTCCTGTGGATGAGGAAGATGATGACAAAGATCGTTCCGCAAGCGAGTCGAGGCCGGACGCCTCCTTATTGAGCCGGAAGGATCGGAGATGGCAGAGAACGAAGCACCCGCCCCGAAAGGCCGACGCACCGGGACCTCGCCCGCGGCGATGGCGCTGGTCATGGGCCTCGCCGCGCTCACGGCGCAGGCGAGCGAAGGGGATCTCGTCCGCGACATCCAGCGCTACTGCACGGTCTGCTGGCGTAACGCCCGCCTGGAACCGGGGTTGTGGGACGACTGCACGCAGGAGGTCTGTTGCCGACTGCTGGGCAAGGCCCGCAACGGGGAGCTGGACCTGAACCTCGTCCTGTCCGAAGAAACCGACGAGCGCCGCGAGCTCGTCCGCGCCATCGACATGGTCCGCAAGCGCGTCCAGCGAACCAAGCGCTTCCAGGCCCTGGACGACCAGCACACCCCCGGCAAGGACCTCGATCGCATCGGCCGCGAGCGTCAGGAACTCGGCGAACTGCTCGAAAACGCCCGCCGCGCCGTGCTCACCGACCGCCAGGACCGGATCGTCGAGCTCTGGACCGGAGGCTGGACCGTGCCCGAGATCAGCGAAAAGCTCTCCATGCCCGTGGCCCGCGTGAGCGACGAGAAGTACAAGGCCCTGCGCAAGCTCGAACGGCACCTGGCGGGCGAGCAACTCGTCTGACCACGAGTGACTCATGCGTCGCATCCTCCGTGCCCTCATCGAGCCGGGATGGGCCAGGACGCTTGCGATCTGGGTTCTCGTCGGGATGATTTTGTGGGGCTTGCCCACGCCCGGGCATTTTCACCCGATCCTTTTTCTGCGCGACATCTACGTCGTGGCCACCCTCGTGCGCACCATCGGGCTCATATCCTACGTCATGCACAGGCTTTAGGCACGTCCCCTCCTGGGCGATCCACATCCATCCCCCCAGTGGGGCGGGCGTCTCTGCCCGCCTACAAAGGGTTTTGCGGGCTCAGACGCCTTCAGTGGTGAGACTTGCATCCGAGGTTTCGCAGCCCCCCCGCTCGATGAAGGGGCCGGGAGCAACGCCGACCTCAAAAGGTCAGGGACTCTTTGACGGCCTCAAGCACCTTCTCGACGTGCCCGTCCACCTTGACCTTCGGGAAGATCTTGCGGACCACGCCCTTGCCGTCGATCACCACGGTGGTGCGTTCCACGCCCATGGACTTCTTGCCGTACATGTTCTTCTCCTTCCACACCCCGTAGAGCTGGACGACCGCCTTCTCGGTGTCGGCCAGGAGCGTGAAGGGGAGCGTGAACTTGTCGGCGAACTTGCGGTGAGAGGCCGAGGTGTCGGGGCTCACGCCCAGGACCACCGCTCCGGCGGTCTCGTAGTCGCTGCGGGCGTCGCGGAAGTTGCAGGCCTCGGTCGTGCAGCCGGGCGTGTCGTCCTTGGGGTAGAAGTAGAGGACGACGGGCTTGCCGGCGAACCCCGAGAGGGTCACGGCGTTGCCGTCCTGGTCGTTCAGCGTGAAGTCGGGGGCGGGCTGGCCTTCGGAGATCATGATCGGTGGACCTGTGGCGATCGGGACGGAGGGCGGTCGCGGAACTCTAGCCCGAGGCCTGGCTTCGGTCAACGGCAAGCTCGCGCCGGGGCGAGGGGGGCCGGGCCTCCGTGGAGAGGTGGCATGAGCGGGAAGAACTCGGTTTGTCCGCCCCTTGCTCCCTTTCGCGTGGTGGGACTGCCTGTTAGGCTGTTTTCGTAAGTCCGGGCCTCGAACCTGGGTCGCGTCCGGATGCTCCATCGGATGACGGCCCCGGCTGGTCGTGCCGCCATGTCCTGGCCGGTACTCCCGGGGCCGAGATGGCCGCTCGAAAAGGATACGCTCGCTCCGGACGGGAGTGAACCTCGCATGAGCCTTTCGGACGCCCACCCCGGTGACACGCTGCCCTTCGCCACCCGCCAATTCGTGGCCAGGGCCCGCGAGAGCTTCGAGCAGGACTGGCGCTCGGGGGGCCGTCCGCGGATCGAGGACCACCTGGGCTCGGTCTCGGAGTCCGAACGTCCGCTGGTCCTGCACGAGCTGATCGCCCTGGAGCTGGAGCTGCGGCTCGAAGGCGGCGACGGCCCCACGCTCGAGGAATTCCTCTCGCGCTTCCCCGACGCCTGCTCGGTGGTGACCGACCTCTTCGCGTCCTCGCGGGACTCGTCGGCCTTCTATCTCCCCGAGGGCCTGGCCCCGGTGGGGTATTCGGAGGAGCACGAGGCCACGACCGACCACGTGCCCGGCTCCACCACCATGCGACCCCTGGGCGACGCGCCGCGGTCCCCCATGCCCCGCCGCCTGGGCCGGTACCAGATCCTCGGCCTCCTGGGCAAGGGGAGCTTCGGCTGCGTGTATCGCGCCCGGGACGGCGAGCTGGGCCGCGAGGTGGCCGTCAAGGTGCCCACCGCGCGGGCCCTGGCCAAGGACGGCCAGCTCAAGGCCCTGCTGGCCGAGGCCCGGCTCGCGGCCGGGCTCAGGCACCCCGCGATCGTGGGCGTGTACGACGTGGGGCGCAGCGAGGACGGGTCGCCGTTCATCGTGCTCGAGTACGTGAAGGGGACCACGCTGGCCCAGGAGTTCGCCCGCGAGCGGATGGAGCCCACCCGCGTGGCGGAGCTGCTCACCTGCATCGCCGGCGCGATCCAGTATTCGCACGAGTCGCGCCTGATCCATCGCGACCTGAAGCCGTCGAACATCATGATCGACGAGCAGGGCCTGCCCCGCGTGGCCGACTTCGGGATGGCCTTGACCGAGGACCTGCGGCACGACAAGGCCGGGGAGGTCGCCGGCACGCCGACGCACATGGCCCCCGAACAGGTGCGCGGCGAGTCCCACCGCCTGGACGCCCGCACCGACATCTGGGCCCTGGGCGTGATCCTCTACCAGGGGCTGACCGGCAAGCTCCCGTTCGTCGCCCGCCAGCGTGCCGTGCTGTTCGACCTGATCCTCCAGCACGAGCCCACGCCGCCCCGGCAGATCGACGCCGGCGTCCCCCGCGAGCTCCAGCGGATCTGCCTGAAATGCCTGTCCAAGCGGATGGCGGATCGGTACGCGAAGGCGAGCGAGCTGGTTGACGACCTGGCCTACTGGCTGGCCGAGGCGCAGGGCCCGGCCTCGTCCCCGAAATCGGACGCGCTGAGCGTGATGCCCAAGGGCCTGCGCGCCTTCGACGGCGACGACGCCGACTTCTTCCTCTCGCTCCTGCCCGGGGCCCGGACCCGCGACGGCCTGCCCGAGTCGATCCGCTTCTGGAAGGCCTGGGCCGAGGCCAGGGACGACGACCCGACCCGCGCCGCGGGCCTGCTCTACGGCCCCTCGGGCGCGGGCAAGTCCTCGCTGGTCAAGGCCGGGCTCCTGCCGGTCCTGGGCGAATCGGTGCGGCCGGTGTACGTGGAGGCCACGCGCACCCAGACCGAGACCCGCCTGCTGGCGGGCCTGCGTCGCGCCTTCCCCGCCCTGACGGACGCGGAGGACCTGCCCCAGGCGGCCTTCCTCCTGCGCGAGGGGCAGGCCGGGGCCGGCGAGCAGAAGGCCCTGATCGTGATCGACCAGTTCGAGCAATGGCTCCAGAGCGACCCGGCCGACCCCGAGGCCGAGCTCATCCGCGCCCTGAGGCAGTGCGACGGCCAGAGGCTCCAGGTCCTGATCCTGGTCCGCGACGACTTCTGGATGCCCATCACGCGCTTCTTCAAGCTGATCGAGGTCGCGGTGGTCGAGGGCCGGAACTCGGTCGCGGTCGAGGTGTTCGACCCCGCCCACGCGCGCCGGGTCCTGGCCGATTTCGGACGGGCCTGCGGCCAGATCCCGGGCGGGGCGGGCGAACAGGACCCCGAGGTCTCGGCCTTCCTCGAACAGGCCGTGACGACCCTGGCCGGGCCCGCCGGCGACATCCCGCCCGTGCACCTGAGCCTGTTCTACGAGGTCGTGCGCAAGAGGCCCTGGACGCGCGAGACCCTGCGGGCGCTGGGCGGGGTCGAGGGCATCGGCATCACGTTCCTCGAAGAGACGTTCGAGGCCGGAACCGCCCCGCCCCTGCACCGCCTGCACCGGGACGCGGCCCAGTCCGTCCTCCGACGCCTCCTGCCCGCGCCGGGGTCGGTCCTGCGCGGAGGGCTCTGCCCCGTCCGCGACCTGCAGGAGGCCTCGGGCTACGCCGATCGCCCCGACGACTTCGCCGACCTGATCCGCATCCTCGACTCGGAACTGCGGATGGTCACGCCGGTCCGCCCCGACGAGCACGAGGGCGTGCCCGCGCCGGCGGGCCCTCCGCTCGACCACGGTGGCGTGTCGTATCAGCTCGCCCACGAATTCCTCATCACCCCGATCCGCCAGTGGATCGACCGCGAGCAGAGGGCCTCGCGCACCGGGCGGGCCGCGATCCGCCTGGCGACGATCACGGCGTCGTGGTGCGAGAATCCGATCCCGCAACGGCTGGCCTCGCCCCTGGAATGGGCGGGCATCCTCTGGCACATCCCGCGCAGCTCGTGGTCGCCCGACGAACGGCGGATGATGCGGGCCGCGATCCGCCGAAGCCTCATGCACGCCGGGGCGGGCCTCGCCGTGGCCGCCGTGTTGGGCCTCGCCGGCCTCCAGATCCGCCACAGCGTCCGGGGGGACGCGCTGGTGGAAGCGATCCTCAAGGCCGACTTCGCCAACATGCCGCCCATGATCAAGGAGTTGAAGAACTACCGGGGCCAGATCGAGCGAGCCCTGGAGGCGCGCGAGGCCACGAAAGCGTCATTGCGCGACCGCCGCCTCGCCTCGCTGCTCCTCTACCGCGAAGCCCCGACCGAGGCCCGCGCGACAATCCTTCACGAATGGATCCGCGAGGCCGGCCCCGACGAGGTCAGGCTGATCCGCGTGGCCCTGGCCCGGGGCCCGGAGGCGGAGATCGAGCGGCTGGGGGGCGACTTCGCGAACCCCGAGGTCGAGCCCGGCGCCCGCCTGCGGATCGCGTGCGTGCTCGCCGAACTGGCCCCCGCGACGCTCTCGGCCCGGAAGGAGGACGGGGCCGTGCTCGCGAAGGCCCTGCTGGCCGAGGATCGGACGGCGATCCCGCGATGGCTGGGGCTGCTCAGGCCGAGGACCGCGGTCGTGATCCCGACCCTGCGCGACTTCTGCCGCGACGGCCGCCACGACGCGTCCACGCGTTCCGTGGCCGCCGAGGCCCTGGCCGGGGCCCTCACCGAGGCCCTCTCACGCACCGACGCCGCGCCCGAGCTCGCCCGCGCGGTGATCGACTCGCGAGACGACGCGTCGCTGATCCTGAGGAAGGCGCTCGAGCGCCTGGGCGGTCCTACGAGGGCCCGGGCCGTGTTCGAGGCCGAGCTCGCCCGGCTCGACGAGGCCGCGGCCTTCGACCCCAACGCGGCCCTGGAGGCGGCCCGGTGCAAGGTCAACGCCGCGATCGGACTGGCCGCGCTGGGCAACCCCGAGCCCCTGTGGCCCCTGCTGCTTCATGGCAAACGGCCCGAGGTGCGGGCCGTGCTGATCGAGCGGCTGGCCAACTCCCGGCTCGCCCCGTCCCTGTTACTCAAGCGTCTGGCCCTGGACGTCATGGACCCCGTGGAGCGGCAGGCCCTGCTCCTGGCGTGGGCCGAGGCCACCACCGACTCGATCGATCCGGGCACCGTCGCGGCCGTGATGGATCGGGCGAAAAGTCTCTTCCTGAACGACCCCGACGGCGGGGTCCACTCCGCGGCCGAGCTGCTCGCCTCCCGATGGAAATCCCCCGAACTCGTGGACCTCTGGAAGAAAGACCTGCAAGGGCTGCCCAAACGGCCGGGCCGCCAGTGGGAACCGGGGCCCAACGGCCACACGATGGTCTTCCTGCGCGGGCCGCTGGTCTTCCGCATGGGGTCGCCCGATTTCGAGGCCTGGCGGATCCCGAACGAGCGTCAGCACCTGCGGCGGATCGACCGATCGATCGCGGTCGCGACGAAGGAGGTCACGGTCGAGCAGTTGATGGTCTTCGACCCGGCGCACAGCCAGGACCTGCGGCACAGCCGGGAATCGGGCTGCCCCGCGAACAACGTGACCCTCCTGCAGGCCGTGGGATACTGCAACTGGCTCAGCGCCCAGGCGAGGCTGGAACCGTTCTACGAGATCCGGCCCGAGGGGCTCATCGTGTCGAAGGGCTCGGAGTGCCTCGGGTATCGCCTGCCCACCGAGGCCGAGGCCGAATACTTCGATCGCTGCCGGTCGGAGACGGCCTACCCGTTCGGCGATTCCGAGGACCTCCTGCCGAGCTACGACTGGATCGTCCTGAACGCTCGCGGCCTTTTGAAGCCCGTGGGCCAGCTCCTGCCCAACGAGTTCGGCCTCTTCGACACCCTGGGCAACGTCATGGAAAGGTGCCACGACGCCTCCCTCGAGGGGGAACGGCCCTACCCGCGGGACTATCCGATGAATGCCCAGGACGATCCGGTCCCGGACCCGATCACGCCCCGGGAGCTGAAGGCCGCGTCCGCCATGTGCATGCTCCGGGGGGGGTGGAGCGAGTCGCCTCCGGGCGACGCGAGGCCCGCTTACCGCCATACTGCGGCGGCCAAAGCCCTCTACGCCTACGTGGGATTCCGGGTCGTCCGGACCTTGCCGGACGAGGCGCCTCGTTGAGGGTTGCGGGGCCCCCCGGCCGGGGCGTGGCTATCGGCCGGAATCGGGCGTTCGGCCCTCGCAAACGGCCAGGGGCTCCGCTATATTGCGGCAGGCGTCGCCGAGGACCTCTAGAAAACTAAGGAGAACACGACCGTGCTCTATGATGCCGATCTGAAGAATTCGTTGCTGCTCGCCGGGACCGTGGCCTTGCCGTCGCCCTTCCCGGCGCCGGCTCGCGTCTCGGTCGGGGTCTATGCCCAGGAGCCCGGTTGCGATCCCGACGTGTATCTGGAAATCGTGCAGGTGGTGGACATGCACCGCACGATCGTGCGGATCGTCCGGTTCGAGGACGTGCGCGCGATCCAGGCCTCCGACGGCACCACGCCGGTCGAGGAGGCCCCTCTGCAGTCGGCCCGGCAGCTCTCCACGAAGGTCGACGCCATCTCCAGGGCCCTGGTCGGCGGCGCGAACGGGTCCGGCAAGCCGGTCGAGAAGCTCCTGTTCAAGGAGGCGATCGTCTACGTGCCCGAGGCCGCGCCGGTCGTCCACCGCGCCGAGCTGGGGCTCACGGCCATCGAGAGCGCCGAGGACCACGGCCTGATGGTCGCCCAGTGCTGCTCGCCCGGAAGCACCAAGAAATCGAAGGCCCCATGAAGATCGATCTCGTCCTGACCAGCCGCGGCGAGGGACCGATCCGGGACGACGTCTGGGACGCCATCCAGGCGCAGGTCGGGGTCGAGATCCGGGTGCTCCGGTGCTACGGCCCGCCCCGGCCGGGGGATCGCGACCGCCTGGAGACGATCGTGCGCGCCCGCAACGAGGGGAAGCGCCTGGGCTCGGCCCCCTGGGTCCTGCTGCTGGACGACGACGTGATCCTGGCCCCCGACGCGGCGGCCAGGCTCGTCGAGGCGTTGCAGGGCCGCCCCCGCTTCGCCGCCATGGGGGCCGACTACGACGGCGAGATGGACCGCTGGACCGGCAGCTGGGACTACCCCCCTCACGTGGGGATGGGGGCCACCCTGTTTCGCCGGTCGTGCCTCGCCGGGGTGACCTTCCGCCGGGAAACCGGCAAGTGCGAGTGTCAGTGCTGCTGCGACGACCTGCGACGCGCCCGCTGGGGCATCGGCCTCGTGCCCGGGGCCCGCGCCTGGCACCGGCCCGACCCCTCCCGGCGCGACGACCTCCCCTCGGACGCGGGGCTTGCCGCCCCGGACGACGGGTCCGAGGCCCGGCCCCCGCGCATCCTCACGGCGTTCGACCGGAGGCACATGCGCAAGTTCCTCAGCCGGTTCCTGCCGTCCCTGCGACGATCGGGCAACCACGAGCCCGTCACGGCGTTCGCCTATGGCCTGCGCTCCGACGAGAGGCGCCGACTCAAGGGCGACGGCGTGGAGGTCGTGAGCTTACCCAACAACGGGACCTCCCCCGCCCTGAGGCGGCTCCGCGACTTTCCGCTCGCGCTGGACGGCCTGCCGGACGATACGCCGGTCGCCTTCTGGGACGCCGGCGACGTCCTCTTCCAGGGGCCGCTCGGGCCGCTCTGGGACCTCGTGCGTGCCCACCCTGGCAAGCTCCTCGCCTCGCGAGAGCCCCTGAGCCACCCCGAGACCTTCGTGGTCGAGGAGTGGATCGGGTACATCCGCGATCTTGAAGCCCGGGCGCGCGTGTTCGCGATCATGGGGGCCAACCCGTTCCTCAACAGCGGGTTCGCCGCGGGGACGGCTTCCGCCATGAGGCGCTACCTCCGCGAGGGGGACGCGCTGCTGCACTCGAACGAGCTTGATGGGGTGATCCACTGGGGGGACCAGGTCGCCATGAACGTCTACTGCCACACCCAGCCCGAGGTCTGGCAGGAGATCGACGAGGGCTGGAACTACTGCCTGGCGCTGCGCCCTCCCGAGCAGTTCCGCATCTCGCCCGACGGCTGGACCAGGAGGACGGACGGCAAGCCCGTTCACGTGGTCCACGGCAACGGGTGCAGCCTCGTCTGGCAGGCCCTCCCGGTCCGCATCTAGAACTCGGCGTGATGGGCGGGGCAAGACCCGATCTTCCCCGCATCCTCTGGCCCGAGTCGTCCCGGCCCCGAGAGGTGGAAGCGCGATGAGCCGGCTCCTCGATCGCTCGGCGGGTCCGCTGGCGACGCTCCTCCTGGCGGTCGCGTGCTTCGGCCCGGTCCTGTTTCGCGGCGAGCAATTCGTCTTCCGCGACGCCTCGCTCTACTACTATCCGTTGCACGCCCGCACGGTCGCGCAGTGGGGCACCGGCCAGGTCCCGCTCTGGGACCCGCAGGAGAACGGCGGGCAGCCGCTGATGGGCAACCCCACGGCGGCGGTGCTCTACCCGGGCAAGCTGGTGTTCGCGGCCCTGCCGTTCGCCTGGGCCTCGCGGATCTACCTCATCGGCCACGTGGGGCTGGCCCTCGCCGCGATGGGCTTCGCGCTCAGGGGACTGGGCGTGAGCCGCACCGGCGCGGTCCTGGGCGGCCTGAGCTACGGGTTCGGCGGCCCCGTCCTGTTCCAGTACTCCAATGCCATCTATCTGGTCGGCGCGGCCTGGCTGCCCCTGGGCCTTCTGGCCGCCTACCGCTGGGTTGAGCTGGGTCGGCCCCGGGCCCTGGTGGGGCTGGCGCTGGTCCTGTCCATGCAGGTGCTCGGCGGCGACATCCAGGTCGCTTATGCGATGGGGCTCCTCTCCGCGATTTATGCCGCCTGGGTCGCGCTGAGGGACCGCGTGTCCACCCCGTCCCCGAGGCAAATCGGGATCGCCTCCGGGCTGTGGATCGTGGGCACCCTGTTCGTCGCCGCGTGGCTCCCGAGCTTCCGCGAGATCCCGATCCCCGATTGGGCCGTGGCCCGGATCGGCCTCGCGGCGAAGTCCACCGTCCTCGTGGGCCTCGTGGCCTGGATTCTGCGGACGGCGAAGGGAAGGCGTGCGGGGCTCGTCCGCGGAGGGGCGGGCCTGCTGGCCGCGGGGCTCCTCGGGGCGGCGATCGCGGGGGCCCAGCTCGTGCCGGTGGCGGAGCTTTCGAGCCTGAGCTTCCGCATGGCCGACGACACCTCGCTGGACCCTTACGGCTACAGCCTCGAGCCTTACCGCATCGCCGAATGGATCTGGCCGGGCGTGTTCGGGATCGAGTTCCCCGAGAACCGCTGGTGGTTGCGGGCCATCCCGCCGATCGACGGCCACCTCGCGTGGGTCTCCACGTTGTTTGCAGGCTCTCTAACCGTGTGGCTCGCCCTGGCCGCGCTCTCGGGGCGCGAAGCCCCACCGTGGCAGACGCCCCTGGCGGCCTGCGCGGCCGTCGGGATGGCCCTGAGCTTCGGGCGATACGGGAGCCCCCTCTGGTGGGCGCGATACGTGCCCGAGATCGAGTCGCTGCTCGGCCCCCAGGGCGCGAGCGGGGCCTCGCTGTTCCGCGCCGAGGATGGGCTGGTGCGGGATGCCTTCGGCTCTCCGTTCTGGCTCGTGTCGAACCTCGCGCCGGGGTTCGGATCGTTCCGGTTCCCGCCGAAGTTCCTGGTCTTCGCGTCGCTCGGAATCTCGGCACTCGCGGGGCTCGGCTGGGACCGCGTGAGCTCGGGCCGATCGGGCGCGTTCTCCCGACTCGTGCTTTCGATCGCGGGCCTGTCGCTCGTCCTGCTGCTCCTGTCGTTCGCGTTCGAGGGCCCGATCATGGCGTGGATCTCGGCCCGCGCGAAGGTCCCCTCGCTCGCCGGGCCGATCGACCCGGCGGGCTCGGTCGCCGAATTTCGCAGAGCGATGCTCCACACGATCCTCGGCCTGGGGCTGGCGGGCGGGGTCCTGTCGGGCGCCAGGCGGGGCCGGTCGTGGGCGGGATTCGCCGCGGTCATGCTGCTGGCGATCGACCTGGCCTTCGCGAACTCACGCCACGTGTGGACCGCCCCCCAGGCCGAGTTCGAGAAGCCCTCGCGGCTCGCCGGCCTGATCCGGGAGGCCGAGGCCCGCGACCACCCCGCGTCGGCCGAGCCCTTCCGCATCCACCGCATGCCCGAGTGGCAGCCCCTGAGATGGGTGCGGACCCGGTCGCCCGATCGCCTCCGCGAGCTGGTCGCCTGGCAGAGGGACACCGCGCAGTCGGGCCTGGGGATGCTTTACGGCCTGTCGTACACGCTCACGCCGGGGGTGATCGAGCCCGAGGCCTACCTGGATTTCTTCTCCCCCTGGACGATCGAGCCCGGCCCGTCGGCCGTCCGGAGCCTGGGGCTCAGGCCGAAGCAGCCGATCCGCTACTATCCCCGGCGTGCGTTCGACCTGTGGGGGGCCCGCGACTTCATCCTGCCCCGCGCCCCGTTCAACTGGATGGAGTCCAACCGCGCGATCGCCTCGTTCCTGCCCGGAACCGAGCTCGTGGCCCCCTCCGCCAACGTGTTCGCCGACAACGCCCTCCAGAACCCGTGGATCGAGGACGAGGACTGGCAGCTCCTCCGCAACGAGCAGAGGTTCCCCAGGGCCTGGGTCGTCCACGACGTGAGGTTCCGGCCCGCGGCGATGCGTCCCGGCTCGCCCGAGAACCTCGCGCTGAAGAGGACGATCCTCTACGCCGCCGACCCCGCCTGGAACATCCCCGGCCGCACGGTCGAGGACCCGAGGACCACCGCATGGGTCCAGGCCGCCTCCGCCCCGATCGGGATGACGCTCGACGGCGACCCGCCCTCGTCGTCCGAGCGCGTGACGGTCGTCCGTTACGAGCCCGCGGCCATCGAGCTGGAGGCCACGCTCGGTCGCGACGGCCTGGTGGTCCTCGCCGAGCAGGACTATCCGGGCTGGACCCTGGCGATCGACGGCCGACCGGCACCGATCTTGAAGACGAACCTGGCCATGCGGGGCGCTTTCGTCCCCTCCGGCACGCACCGACTCCGTTTTCGCTACGAACCCCGATCGTTCCGCATCGGTCTGGGTTTCACCGCGGGGGGGCTGCTCGCCGCCGCGATCGTCCTGTTCATGACGCGGAAACGCCGGGAGGAATCCGCCTGATGGGCACCATCGAGACCTTCGACCACACCGCCGACGTCGGGCTCCGGATCACCGGAGAAAGCCTCGAAGACCTCTTCGCGACCGCCGCCGGGGGCGTGTTCGACTACATCGTGGTCAACCGCGACGAGGTCCGCGAGACCGAGAGCGAGACGGTCTCGCTCACCGCCCCGACCCCCGGCGACCTCCTCTTCACCTGGCTCAACGAGCTGATCTTCCGCAGCGAGACCCAGCACCGCCTGTACGCACGATTCGACCTCAAGATCGGCAACGACGGCCAAAGCCTCGAAGCCACGATCCACGGCGAAAGCATCGACCCCGACCGCCACACGCTCGACCACGAGGTCAAGGCCGTGACCTACCACGGGCTCGACGTCCACGAGCGCGATGGGGCCTGGCTTGCGGAGGTGATCCTCGATATTTGAGGGTGGGAGTTCACATCGAAGGCACCAAGGTTTCACGAAGGGCTTACCAGGAAGCTCCACAACCTCGGCGGTCCACAGGGCGAGCGTACGGACGGCCCCCTTCGAGGGACTGGAGCGATTTTGTCTTGGTTCCGGCACTTCCATCCGGGTGCCCCTGGTGGCGTGACCCCCCGTGCGGTGGGCCCCTCCCGGAGCACATGGGGGCCAGCCACCAGTGGCAACCCGGGGTCGTGCAA